>CAYGGX010000090.1:0-9018 GCA_964349585.1 uncultured Actinotalea sp. | reverse complement strand
AGGTCCGGATCCCGCGCGTCCCAGCCCGGGACGGAATGGTCAACCCAGCCGGCGAGCACCTGCTCGGGTGTGACGCCGAACGGCAGCTCCGCGTGCCCCGCCCAGGAGCGCTCGCCCGCGATCAACCGCGGCGCCCCCTCGGGGAGCAGGCTGCGGATCCACGCCGCCGAGCGGGCGTTCTGCTGGGCCGTGCCCTCGAGCCCGATCATCAGGTTGTCCCTGAAGGGCGCGATCGCGAAGTCCGGCTCGCGTGGCAGCGTCACGTACAGGTAGCAGTCCGTCTCCCACTCCGCGCGAGACTGCTCGACGCGCAGCGCCGATCCGAACACCTGCTGGGCGGCGCCGACCAGCTGGGCGGTGGTCATCAGCGGCGCGCCCTTGGGGCTCGCCACGATCCAGATGCTGCTCACGCGCGCTCCGGCAATCGACGAGGGGACGACGACGGCGGCGCGCAGTTCCGGAGCGTGCTCGGGCTGAGGGGCGCCGTCGTACGGTCGGCTTTGGGGGCCTGGGCAGAACGCTAGCGACGCGGCGTCGTCGTGCGGGTGCGGTGAGACGCAATTCACCCGGCGCATCCGCCGCCCAGGGCTAGCCGTTGATGTTCGGCTGGTCGATCAGCAGGAGCCAGGTCCCGTCCGGCTGGCGACGGCAGACCTCGACCGTGACGACGCCGCCGTCGAACCGGGCGGAGGTCAGGGCGAGGTCCCCGGCGAACAGGGTCGGCTGCTGGACGCCCCGCGCAACCCTCGGCCGCTGCGCGACGAGCGCGCCGAGCGCCGCCCGGATCGCCGTCGTGCCGGCGGCCGTACCTCCTCCGGGCAGCGCCATGACCGCGTCGGGCTCGTAGAGGGCGACGAGCCCCTCGACGTCACCCGCGTTGAGGCGCTCGATGAAGAGCCGCTCCAGGTCCTCGGGACGCGCCGCGCGCTCTCGGTCGTCGGTCACGGTGCGATCGTCGCGCACGCCAACGACATCCCGCGACCGCCCGCCCAACCAGCGGTCCTCGTCGACCGGCAGCCGGATGAGGTCGTGGTCGATCCGTCGGCGCCGGACGTAGCTGAAGCCGTCGTCGGTCAGTGGGTCGTAGTGCACGACGAGGTCTCCCTCGCCCAGGTTCTCCGACCACGTCGCCAGGCGACGCGCGTCGTGCTCGCCCAGCACCACACCGGCCCGGCGGGCCGCTTCGACCCGCAGCATGGCCAGCGCGTACGACCACCGGTGCGCGTCCCGCACGGCCCAGGGCACGAGCAGTGCGAGGTTCACGTCCAGCTCCATCGGCGGGGCCCCTCGTCGCGGCCGCCAGCGCCTGCGCTCGGACTCTTGACCAGGCACAGGTCTAGCAGGCGGCGCCGACATCACCCTCGCGGACTCGGGCAGACTTGCCCCGATGACGCCCCCTCCCCGCTACTCCGTCGCGCTCTTCGACCTCGACGGCACGCTGTGCGACCCCGGCACCGGCATCGCCGACGCCGTCCGCCACGGGCTCGCGCTGATCGGCATCCGCGAAGACGACGACGCCGCCCTGCGCACCTTCATCGGCCCGCCGCTCGAGCACTCGCTCCGGGACCGGTACGGGCTGCCGCCGGCGCAGGTCGCGCTCGTCGTCGACGCTTACCGGGAGCACTACGTCGCGCAGGGGATCGCCAAGTACCGCGCCTACCCCGGCATCCCCGAGCTGCTGAGCCGCCTGGCCGCGCGCGGGATCCGGCTCGGCGTCGTGACCGCGAAGGCCCAGGCGATCGCCGAGCAGGCGCTGCGGGAGACCGGCCTGATCGAGTGGTTCGAGCACGTCGCCGGGCGCGACCCGGACGTCGTCGTCGAGAAGACCGTGACGCTCCGCGACGCCCTGGCGACCCTCGCCTGCCCGCCCAGCCAGGTTGTGATGATCGGCGACCGCGAGCACGACGTGCTCGCGGCCCGCGCAAACGGCGTCGACTCCGTCGGCGTCCTCTACGGGTACGGCTCGCGGGACGAGCTGGTCCGGGCCGGCGCGACCCACCTCGCCGAGACGCCGGCCTCGGTCGAGCCGCTCGTGCTCGGCCGGTCGTAGCGCACGCCGTCGGATCCAGGGACACTCACCCCGGCCGTGGACTTTGGGACGTTGGCGGGCGGTACCGCAGGCGGTACCATGAGGCTGTGCCGCCGGTAGCCAGGATCGTCGCCGCAATGCGCGCCAACCCACGCGGCATCCGCTACGACGACCTGGCCAAGGTGTGTGAGCACTACTTCGGCCCGCCACGAACAGGCAGCGGGTCGCATGCAGTGTTCAAGACCCCCTGGCCCGGCGACCCGCGGGTCAACATCCAGAATGACCACGGACAGGCGAAGGCCTACCAGGTCAGGCAAGTCCTCGCCGCGATCGAGAAGAAGGAGGGAGAGGAGTGAGCATCCCGAAGGACGTCGACATCACCCGGTACACCTACCGGGTCACCTGGTCCGCCGAGGACGAGGAGTACGTCGCCACCTGCCTGGAGCTGCCGTCCCTTTCCTGGCTCGCTGACACCCAAGAGGGCGCCCTGCGCGGACTACGCGAGATCGTCGCCGAAGCCATCCAGGACATGGGTGACAACGAGGAGGCGGTACCTGAACCGCTGTCAGCGCGGGTCTACTCCGGCAAGTTCAACCTCCGCATCGGAGAACAGCTCCACCGCAGACTCGCGATGGAGGCCGCCCAAGAGCACCTAAGCCTGAACCAGTACGTCGTGCGCCGCCTCACAAACGCCTCCTGACAGCTCCACACGGCCGAGCGGCCGTCCCCTGTGACGCTTGTGCCGATGAGCGTGGGCTCCTCCGGGGGCGCCTAGAGTGCCGACCATGGACCCACTTGAGGACCTGCACAACAAGATCGACACCTATGGCTGGGCGGTTTCGTAACGTCTCGGACTCCGACCCGGCAAAGTGCCTGTCCTACACCGTCGGGTTGACCGCGCATGCTCATCCCGAGGTCGTGATGACTGGCCTACCCCCTGAGGCCGGCACGGCGTTCCTGAACATCGTCGGCGAGGTCGTCGTTCGTCAAGGAGGGCGCTTCGCGGCTGGTGAGGCGACCACTGAGTTGGCGGATGGGCCGGCAATGCCGGTGCTGGAGGTCCTCGACAAGGGCGACCTCACGGCGGTTGACGCCATCTATGGCGATGTCCCGGCGCTCCAGATCGTATGGACGGACTCTGCTGGACGTCTTCCTTGGGAGCCTGGCTATGCAAACCCGCCCGGGTCACAGCGACTCCTCGGTTCCGTCTGACGGACTGCCGAGACGCCCGGATCTGCCGCGATGCAGATACGTCGGCGACCTGATCACCGATCTATGCGATGTGCAGAGGCCCGGCAGGTCCCGTACGGTCCCGCCCATGACCGCCGAGGGGTTCGTCCCGTTCGGCTTCGAGCCGCCGACCTCGCTCGCCACCGACGACTTCCGCCTCGAACCTCTGGGGCCGCAGCACAACGTGGCGGACCACGCGGCCTGGACGTCGAGCATCGAGCACATCCGCGCCACCCCCGGGTTCCCCGACGGCGACTGGCCGCCACCCGACGGCATGACGCTCGAGCGGAACCTCGCCGACCTCCAGCGCCACGCCGAGGACTTCGAGCAGGGCAAGGGTTTCACCTTCACAGTCCTGGACCCCGCCGACGACGACGTCATCGGTTGCGTCTACCTGTACCCGTCGCCCTCCGAGGAGTGGGACGTCATCGTGCAGTCCTGGGTGCGGGCCGACCGAGCTGACCTGGACGGACCGCTCGCCGACGCCGTCGCGCGTTGGCTCGAGACCGACTGGCCGTGGGAGCGCGTGGACCGCTGCGGTCGCTGAGCCGCTCACCCGAGGAGCGGCGCCTCGAGGTCGTAGGCCAGGACCACGGCCCGCGCGAGCTGAGCCTCCTGCTCGACCGTCAGGTAGCCGACGGTGCGCCCGAGCAGCCTCTTGGGGACAGTGATGACGTTGTCAAGCGCGACCGCGCAGTCGTGGTCGAGCCCGTTGGCCGGGCCGACCCGGAGCTCGCTCGACAGGCCCTTGACGGTGCTCGTGATCGGGGCGACGGTCACCTTCGTCATCGCGCCGCGGGCGGCCTCCCGGGTCAGGACGAGCGCCGGTCGCGTCTTGTCGAGTCGGACCAGGCAGATCTCCCGCACCCTCAGTCCTCGAGCTCGGGGCGGCCGGCGGCCCACCGGACGACGTCGTCGAGGTCGTCCGCGCTGCCGTGCTCGGCGAGCATGCGCGCGTCCTGCTCGGCAAGGAGTCGCCGCATCTCGCGCTCCACCGCCGAGGCGACGATCGCCGCGCGGCTGGGCGCCCGGCCGCTGGCCACCGTCCGGTCTAGGAAGGCCACCATCTCGTCCGGCAGCCGAATCGCGATCTGGGTGCTCATGGGGGGCATCATACCGAAACGCATCCCCCACTGGGATGCGCCCAGCACCGTCGCCCCGGCAGGCGTCGCCGCAGGCTTGACATGTCGAAAATCGATATGTAGGTTCATCGCAGAGCATATCGATCTTCGATATGCACGCCTCACCAGGGAGAGCCATGAGATCCAAGCTGCGCGGAGCCCTGCGCGACACGGAGTACGTTGGACCGCGGGCCAGTCGGGTCATCGCGCGCCTGCTGCTGTTCGTCGGCATCGTTGCGGCCATCGCCGGGGTCGGCTACGCGGTCAACGGCGCCACCCAAGCGCCGGCCACGGTGACCGTTCCGATCGGGATCGACGGTGAGGGCGGCCACCCGCTGCGCCCGATCCCGGTGCAGGTCGACGGCGTCGTCGTGCCCGACGGCGCCCGCCTCCAGGTCGCCGAGCACGGACTTCAGCTCGTGACCGAGGTCGGCGCCAGCCGATGGACGGGCTTTCTCGCGCGCGGCGACGCGGCCCTCCTCGGACTGGGCTTCGGGGCATGCGCTCTTCTCCTCGCCCCGGTTGTCAACGCGGTCGCTGCGGGGGACCCGTTCCGGCGGAGCAACGCCGCCCGGATCGGGTGGACCGGGGCGATCGTGGGCGTCGTGGGAATGATCGCGCCGATCCTGCCGGATCTTGCCGCCCTCTCGGTGATGACCTCATTCGACGCCGCCGGCGGCGCCAACCCCTTCGCGGTCGCCATCGAGGTCGGGGCCGCTCCGATCGGCGTCGCGGCCCTGATCTTCGTGGTGGCCGAGGCGTTCCGGCGCGGGACACAGATCAGCGACGACACCGCGGGTCTCGTATGACCCGGCCGACCCCGTCGGATCCGGGTGCAGTGACGGCCGACGGCGTGACCGGCGCCGGGGAGCACCGGGTCGCCTGCCATCTCGATACCCTGCTCGCGGCGCGCGGCCTCACGCTCACGGAGCTCGCGCAGCGCGCCGGGGTCACGGTCGTGAACCTGTCGGTTCTCAAGAACGATCGGGCCCGCGCGATCCGGTTCTCGACCTTGACCGCGATCTGCGATGTGCTCGACTGCCAGCCCGGCGACCTGCTCAGCGTCACCAGACAGACCAGCCGTCCGGCTTGAGACCCCTCACACCTCCGACGCGAGCACCTGGTCGATCATCGCCTGCGTGCCGCGGGCGTCCTCGAGCGACCACGGGTACGGCTCGCCCAGGCGCACGTGCCGCCCGAACGCCTCCACCTGCCGCGCGTACTGCCGGTCCGTGAACCGCTCGACCCGAAGCACGCCGTCCTGCACGATGTGCAGCTGCGCCTCCCCGTACCCACCGGCGTTGAACGGCGCAACGACCCGGATCAGGCCGGCCGTGCCGTGGAACACGACCTCCTGCCGGTCGGCGATCCGGATGCAGAGCATCGCCGAGTAGGTGAACTCCCCGCCCGGGCCGGCCATCGTGCCGGTGACCTGCGACCAGGTGTCGACGCCGTCCTGCCACCGGATCCGCGAGGCCAGCTCGACGGGCTCGGCCCGCGCCGCGAACCGCGCGCACCCGTAGGCGTAGACGCCGATGTCGGCGATCCCCCCGCCCCCGGTGTCGGCCTTGTTGCGGTTGTTCCCGGGGTCGCCCGAGGCGTCGTAGCTGAACGCGACGTCGACGTGCCGGAGCTCGCCGATCGCGCCCTCGTCCAGGAGCTCGCGGACCCGCGTCCACTGCGGGTGGTGCACGATCATGTACGCCTCGGTGGCGAACAGCCCGGTGCGGTCGCGCGCCTCGATGAGTCGGTCGATGTCGCTCGCCCGCATCGCGATCGGCTTCTCCGTCAGCACGTGCTTGCCGGCCTCGAGCGCCTTGAGCGTCCACTCGACGTGCAGATGGTTGGGCAGCGGGATGTAGACGGCGTCGATCTGCCCGAGGATGCCGCTGGCGGGTGGGTGTGCCCGCCAGCATAGGGAGCCCCGCGCGCTAGGCGTCCGCGAGCTCCGCCGCGATCTGGCGCCCCCACGCGGCGATCTGCTCGAAGTCGCGCCAGTCACCCTTGGGCACGAACCGTTCGAACGGGCCGCCCATCCCGTCGCCGACCCGCCCGGCGAACGTCGCATACCCGCGGGCGCCGACGTCGAACTTCTGCATCGACCGGTCGATCACGCCGGGCCCGGCGGCCGCGACGGCCTCGTCCTCCTTGGGACCCCCGCCCGTCGGCCCGCTGCAGAACAGCCACGTCGGCATGCCGCGCAGGTCGCGCTTGTGGCTCTTCACGAACCGCCGCGCGTCGCCCGCCCAGCGGCCCGCGTACACACCGCTCCCGACGACGGCGGCCCCGTACCCGGCCAGGTCCGTCACCTCGGCCGCCTGCCGCGCCTCCGCGTCGACCCCCGACTCGCGCATCGCCTTGGCGAGCGCCTCCGCGATCTCCGCCGTCCCGCCGTACTTGCTCGCATACGCCACGAGCACCCGACCGTCCATCCCACATCGCCTCCGTCGATGAGCTCCGATCAGCTCCGATGAACCGCATGCTTCTCGCGTCGGGGCGGGATGTCGAGCCGCTCCGATCTGCTCGACGCCCCGGTCTACAATCTGCTCCACAGCGCGTCTACAATTTGCTCAACAGAGTGTCTACAATCTGCGCAACGCCCACCGGGTCGCCAAGTGCTGGGAGCAACGTGCCATACATCCGCCGCATCGTTGACGCCGAGCTAGCGACCGCCCTCGCCGCCGTCGGGGCAGTCCTCATCGAGGGCCCCAAAGCCTGCGGCAAGACCGAGACGGCGCGCAGGTCGGCCGCCAGCGAGCTGCGGGTCGACACCGACCCGACCGTGGGCCCCGCCATGGCAGTGGATCCAGCGCTCCTCCTTGAAGGACCGACGCCCAGGCTGCTCGACGAATGGCAGGCGCAGCCTGTGCTCTGGAACCACGTCCGTCGCGCCGTCGACGACCGGGGGCGGGCCGGCCAGTTCATCCTGACCGGTTCTGCCACCCCCGGTGACGACGCCCACCGCCACTCGGGGGCAGGTCGCTTCGCCCGCGTCCGCATGCGGCCGATGTCCCTCCTGGAGACGGACCACTCAACCGGCGCGGTGTCGCTCCAGGCTCTCTTCGACGAGGCAACCCCGCGCATCAAGATCGGCGACCTGCCGCTGGACTCGGTGATCGAGCGGGTGGTCACCGGCGGTTGGCCCGGGCTCGTCGGGGCCAAGCCTGAGGCCGCGCAGCGCGCTGTGCGGGACTACCTGGCGACCGTCCGCGAGGTGGACGTCCCGCGGACCACCGGGGCGCGGCGTGACCCGGGACGGCTCGGTCGACTCATCGCCTCAGTCGCGCGCAACACAGCCACCGAGGCGTCCGTAGTGACTCTCGCGCGCGACGCGGGCGAGGACGGCGACGCGCTCGCACGCAACACGGTGGACGAGTACCTGAGCGCACTGCGGAGGCTGATGATCCTCGAGGATCAACCCGCCTGGTCGACACACCTGCGGTCCTCCGCGACGCTGCGTCGCTCACCCAAGCGTCACCTCGCCGACCCGTCACTTGCTGCCGCTGCCCTCGACGCGGGACCCGCACGGCTGCGCCGCGACCTCGAGACCCTCGGCCTGCTCTTCGAGTCCCTCGTTGTCCGGGACCTTCGCGTCTATGCGGGTGCAGCCGGCGGCAGCGTCTGCCACTACCGCGACAGCTACGGCGTTGAGGTCGACGCGGTGGTGACGCTCCCCGACGGGCGGTGGGGAGCGATCGAGGTCAAGCTCGGCGCCGTCCGGATCGACGCGGCCGCGGCCAGCCTGCTGAGGTTCCGCGACGGGCTGGACCTCAAACGGGCCGGGGAGCCCGCCTTCCTTGCCGTGGCGACGCCATCCGGCCTCGGCTACCGCCGGAACGATGGCGTCCTCGTCGTCCCGGTGCATGCCCTCGGGCCCTGATGCAGGTCTCCTCGGCGATGCGTCGGCAGAACGACTGACAACCCGGCCGGCGGCACCACGGCGACACGTGCGTAGGCTCCGAATGAGCCACACGTCGAACCAGGGGGCCGCTGTGGACCGAAACGCAACGCCGCGCCGAAACCCGACCGCGGTCGCCGTCGTCGTCGTGTTCCGCCTTGCCGTGGTGGTCCTGGTGCTGCTGGGGACCAAGGAGATCTGGCGGGACCTCGAGCTCGTCCGGCTCGTGGCGATGACCAACCAGGCGGGCCTGATCCTCGGCGCGGTGATGGTGTGGGGCGTGCTGGCCGCGCTGGGCTGGGTGCGCCGGCCGCCGGCGTGGCTGGTCGGCGGGATCACGGCGGTGCTGCTCCTGGTGTACGTGGTCGCCACGTTCGTGCTCCCGGCGGGTGGGCCGGGGCCGGGGCCGGCGCTGCCGCCGGTCATCTTCGGGCTGTACTACGGCCAGGTGATGCACGAGGTGCTGCCCGCGGCGGCGCTCGTCAGCTTCCTGCTGTTCGAGCCGCACCGGCGGCTGCGCCCGCGCCACACGCTCTACTGGCTGGCGTACCTGCTCGGGTACGTCGCGTTCGTGCTGGTCCGCGGCGCGCTGGTGGACGGCGTCTACCGGTACCCGTACCCGATCCTCGACCCCACCCAGGTCGGGTGGGCCGGCGTGGGGCGCAACACGCTGCTCGTCGGCGGCCTGCTGCTGGTGATCGGGGCGGTGGTGGTCGCGGTCGACCGGTTGCTGCCGGCGC
>CAYGGX010000089.1:0-9192 GCA_964349585.1 uncultured Actinotalea sp. | reverse complement strand
TGACCGCCACTGCCGTCGCACCGCCGCGCCCGGCGCGACTCCTCCCGCGCGGCGGCGCTCGCCTGCTCCTCCCGCCCCCGGCCGAGCCCCGCGGGACTCCCCTCGCCCTGGCGACCGGGGCAACCCACCCGATCCTGAGCCGCTCCGTCCGTTCCCCGATCACCGAGCAGCACTGGCCGACCGCCACGCCACAACCGTCCCCTGAGCCGGACCTGGGCGATCCGCGGCAGATCGGCGGCGCCGTCGTCCTGGCGGCCGTGGAGGCCCTACGTGGGGTGCGCCCGCTCGCTCAGCTGGTCCGGTGGGTCAGCCCCGAGGTCTTCGAGTCACTGGCCAGGGCGGCAGGACCCGCGACCGGCGCACGCACGCGAGCGGTGATCCGTGCGCAGCGGGTCTGCCGGATCAGCCCGACGGTGGCCGAGGGCAGCGTCGTCGTCCACGACGGAGCCCGGGTCCGCGCGGCCGCCGTCCGGCTCGAGGCCCACCGCGGAAGCTGGCGGGCGACGGTCCTTCAGATCGGCTGAGGGCTACGCCTCGTTCTTGCCGTGGCAGAGCTTGTACTTCTTGCCCGAGCCGCACGGGCAAGGGGCGTTGCGGGCGGTGCCGGGGAACGTCTGGCCGTCCTTCTCCGCGGCCCGCACCCCGCCCGTGCTCGCGACGGAGACCCCGGTCGTCCCGACGGCGCCGTCGACGCTCGGCGCCGTGTACTGCAGCGGCGCCTGCCGGTCCGGCCCGTCCAGGCCCTTGCCGACCAGCACCGGAGCCTGCCGAGCCGCCCCGAACGAGGCGGTCGCGGCCGAGGCGGCGGTGATCTTCGGTGCGGCGGGTGCGGCCTGCGGCGCGGCCGGCTGGCCCTCCGCCGGCTGCCCCTCGGCCGTGGCCTCGGCGACCTTGACCTCGAGGTTGAACAGGAACGAGATCGACTCCTCCTTGATCGCCTCGGTCATCGCGGCGAACAGCTGGTAGCCCTCGCGCTGGTACTCCACCAGCGGGTCGCGCTGCGCCATCGCACGCAGGCCGATGCCGTCCTTGAGGTAGTCCATCTCGTACAGGTGCTCGCGCCACTTGCGGTCGAGCACGCTGAGCACGACGCGCCGCTCGAGCTGACGCAAGGCCTCGGAACCCAGCTCCTCCTCGCGCGCGACGTACGCGTGCCGCGCGTCGGACAGGAGCTCCTCGAGCAGCAGGTCACGGGTCAGCCGGGTGGGCGAGCCCACCTCGTCGACGACCTCCTCGGCCGTGATCGAGATCGGGTAGATGGCCCGCAGCGCCGTCCACAACGCGTCCAGGTCCCAGTCCTCCGGACGGCCCTCCTCGGTCGCGGCATCGACGTACGCGGTTATCACGTCGGTGAGGAAGTGCTGGATCTGGTCCTGGAGGTCCTCCCCCTGCAGCACCCGCCGCCGCTCGGCGTAGATCACCGACCGCTGCCGGGACATGACGTCGTCGTACTTCAGGACGTTCTTGCGGATCTCGAAGTTGCGACCCTCCACCTGGGTCTGCGCGCTCAGGATCCCGCGGGTCACCATCTTCGACTCGAGCGGTAGGTCGTCGGGGAACCCGGTGCGGTTCATCATCGCCTCGGCGAGCCCCGAGTTGAACAGCCGCATCAGGTCGTCGGTCATCGAGAGGTAGAACCGGGACTCGCCCGGGTCGCCCTGCCGGCCGGACCGCCCGCGCAGCTGGTTGTCGATCCGCCGCGACTCGTGCCGCTCGGTGCCCAGGACGTACAGGCCACCGAGCTCAACGACCTCGTCGTGCTCCGCGGCGACGGCCTCGGTGGTGCGCATCAGGGCCTCGGGCCAGGCGGCCTCGTACTCCTCGGCGTTCTCCGCCGGGTCGAGGCCCTTCTCGGCCAGCGCCTGCACCGCCATGAACTCGGCGTTCCCGCCGAGCATGATGTCCGTCCCGCGGCCGGCCATGTTGGTGGCCACCGTGACGGCGCCCTTGCGGCCGGCCTGCGCGACGATCGCCGCCTCCCGGGCGTGCTGCTTCGCGTTCAGCACCTCGTGCGGCACGCCGAACTTGCGCAGCATCTTGCTCAGCAGCTCGGACTTCTCGACGCTGACCGTGCCGACCAGCACCGGCTGGCCCGCCGCGTGCCGGGACACGATGTCGTCGACGACGGCCTTGTACTTCGCGTCCTCGTTCTTGTAGACGAGGTCGGACTGGTCGATCCGGACCATCGGCCGGTTGGTCGGGATCGGCACCACGCCGAGGCCGTAGGTGGCCTGGAACTCGGCGGCCTCCGTCTTGGCGGTACCGGTCATCCCGGCGAGCTTGTCGTAGAGGCGGAAGTAGTTCTGCAGGGTGATCGTGGCGAGGGTCTGGTTCTCCGCCTTGATGTTCACCCCCTCCTTGGCCTCGATCGCCTGGTGCATGCCCTCGTTGTAACGACGGCCGGGCAGCATGCGGCCGGTGTGCTCGTCGACGATGAGCACCTCGCCGCTCATCACCACGTAGTCCTTGTCCTTGGTGTAGAGCTCCTTGGCCTTGATCGCGTTGTTCAGGAACCCGATCAGCGGCGTGTTCAGGGACTCGTACAGGTTCTCGATGCCGAGGTAGTCCTCGACCTTCTCGATCCCGGGCTCGAGGACCCCGACGGTGCGCTTCTTCTCGTCCACCTCGTAGTCGACCTCGCGCTGCAGCCGGCGGGCCACCTTGGCGAACTCCGCGTACCACTTGTTCGCGTCGCCGGACGCCGGGCCGGAGATGATCAGCGGCGTGCGCGCCTCGTCGATGAGGATCGAGTCCACCTCGTCGACGATCGCGTAGAAGTGGCCCCGCTGGACGAGCTCCTCGGGCCGCCACGCCATGTTGTCGCGCAGGTAGTCGAACCCGAACTCGTTGTTGGTGCCGTAGGTGATGTCCGCCTCGTACTGCTGGCGGCGCTCGTCCGGCTTCTGCCCCGTGATGATGCAGCCGGTCGTCAGGCCGAGGAACCGGAAGACCCGGCCCATCAGCTCGCTCTGGTAGCTCGCCAGGTAGTCGTTGACGGTGATCACGTGCACGCCCTTGCCGGCGAGCGCGTTCAGGTACGCCGGCAGGGTCGCGACCAGGGTCTTGCCCTCACCGGTCTTCATCTCCGCGATGTTGCCCAGGTGCAGCGCGGCGCCGCCCTGGAGCTGCACGTCGAAGTGCCGCTGCCCGAGGGTGCGCTGCGCCGCCTCCCGCACGGCGGCGAAGGCCTCCGGGAGCAGGTCGTCAAGGGTCTCGCCCTCGGCAAGGCGCGCCTTGAACCGGTCGGTCTCCTCGCGCAGCTCCGCGTCGCTGAGGGCGTGGAAGCTGTCCTCCAGCGCGTTGACCTGGTCGGTGATGCTGGCGAGCTTCTTCAGGATCCGGCCCTCGCCGATGCTGAGAACCTTGTCGAGGATCGAAGGCACGCGTTGCTCCAGACTCGTGGCGTCCCGCGCCGGTCGGCGGCGGGCTGCGGGGGCACGATCGCCCAGTGCTGCGCTCTGCGGCGCAGACCTGTCACCATCGTATGCGAGCCGTTGCCCGGGTCGAGCCCCTCTAGCCCAGCTGGCTGTCTCAGCCGACCGGCGTGTCCGCCGTTGCCGCCCGGAGCGCGCTCGAGAGATCCGCCACCAGGTCGCCGCGGGCGTCCTGGGCGGGTGCCACCTCCGCAAGGTCGAGCCAACCGGCCATCAGGTCCAGCTCGGACGCGAGCTCGGGGGCCACCCGCGCATCCTGGGCCGCCCCCGCCAGGTGCGCCGCCTGCACCCGGAGCACGCCGGCCTGCCGATCGGCCTTCAGGTCCACCAGGGCAGCGATCCGGTCCCCGAGCAGGAACGGCAGCACGTAGTACCCGTACACGCGCTTGTGCGCCGGGGTGTAGATCTCGATCCGGTACCGGGTGCCGAACAGCTCCTCCAGCCGGCGGCGCTCGAAGACCAGCGGGTCGAACGGGCTGAGCAGCGCCCGTCCGGTCGCGGTTCGCGGCACGTCGGCGTCGCGGTGCAGGTACGTGGGCCGGTCCCAGCCACGCACCGCTACGGGCCGGAGCACGCCGTCGTCCACCAGGTCGTCAATCGCCCGCTGCACCCGCGGGCCCCGCACGCGGAAGTAGTCGGCGAAGCACTTCGCCGTGCCGACCCCGTGCGCCCGGGCGCCGATCTCGATCAGGCCCCGGACGGCGGCGTCGTCGGCGGGCTCCGGGGCGGCAAGGACCTCGGGCGGCAGCACCCGGGTGGTCAGGTCGTAGCAGCGCTCGAACGCGGCGTTGCGCCGGGCCGCGGTGACCTCCCCGGTGAAGAACAGGAACTCGAGCACCCGCTTGGCCACCGTCCAGTTCCAGCCCCACCCCGTGACCACCCGCGGGTGCTCAGCGGCGAACACCTCGTGCACCTCCCGCGCGGTGACGGGGCCGCGCTCGTCGATCAGGGCCCGGATCTCGTCGACCACCGCCGAGTGCCGCAGCGGCACGTCCCGGATGCTGCCCCACGCGTAGTCGAGGTAGCCCCGCCGGCGCCAACCGAGCAGCCGATAGGTCTCCGGCGGAACCAGTGACGCCTCATGGGCCCAGCACTCCACGAGCCGCCGCGGCGGCCGGGCGGTCGCCCGGTCCAGCAGCCCCGTGTCGTACGGCCCGATCCGGGAGAACGCCGGCATCAGGTGGGCCCGTGCCAGCACGTTCACCGAGTCGATCTGCAGCAGCCCGAGCCGGTCGAACACCTGCTGCAGGTGCCGCATGGTGACGCCACCGCGCCGTCGGGGCCGGTCGAGGCCCTGGGCTCGCAGCGCAACGCGTCGCGCCTGGGCGAGGCTCAGCTCCTCGCGCGCGGGGTCAGGCGTGGCGGGCACCGCACCATCCTGGCCCGTCCCACCGACACCCCGCGCGCGAAGACGTGCGCGAGGCGGTCAGCCCGCCTTGGCCGCCAGGACCGGGGTGTCCAGGCGGATCACCCCGTAGCTCCAGCCGCGTCGGCGGTAGACCACCGACGGCAGCGCCGTGTCCACGTCGATGAACAGGTAGAAGTCGTGGCCCACCATCTCCATCTGGTAGAGCGCCTCGTCGACGGTCATGGGGTGCGCGCGGTGCACCTTCTCGCGGATCACGATCGGCGAGTCGCCGAGCATCGTCTCCACGCTGCCGTCCTCCGCGACGCGGCGCTCGGCGTCCGGCGCGGCGTCCAGGTTCCCGTTGTGATGCGCCGGCTCGTCGAGCTCGACGGCGCGCACCTCGACCGGCTCGGGCGCGGAGCGGTGGTGGTCCTTGCGCCGGTCGCGAGCGCGGCGCAGGCGCTCCAGCAACCGGGTGGTGGCGATGTCGAGGGCCGCGTGCGGATCGTCGGCGCTGGCCTCCGCCCGCACCACCGGACCCTTGCCGCGCACCGTGAGCTCCACCCGCTCGGAGATCTCGGAGAGCCGTGGGTTCCGCTCGTGGGTGACCTCCACGTCGATCCGCTGCGCCCGCGGCGCCAGCTGCGCGACCTTTGCGAGCTTGTCCTCGACGTGCCGACGGAACCTCTCCGGGACCTCGACATGACGGCCGACGACGACGATCTCCATGGCTGACCTCCTTGGGGGAAGGGATGGGGCGGCGAACCCGCCCGGTGGACGCGACTCTCGGAGTCGGAGCACCACCTCCTCCCGCGCGGAGCGAACGTCTGCGCGGACCCGATCGCGGCCTGGAACGTCCGCGACGCGGGTCTTGCTCTCTACCCCGACGGTAACCCGGTTGCGGGGCGGAGTGAAGGCATCAGCGGGCGAAGTCTTGGCCGGACGCGCCCGGCCAGCACGATCGCCCGCCCGCCGTCTCAGAGGCTGGTCACCCCGTAGGCCCGGCGACGCAGCCACACCTCGAACGGCCCGCGAAGGCCGCGTCGGTCCATGATCATCGCGGCGGCCAGGGTGATGGTCCAGGCGCCGATCGCCACGCCGTAAGCGGTCAGGTAGCCCATGCCCTCCCCCAGCGCCGGGCCCCACGGAGTCAGCAGCGGGGCCATGACGAGCGACTGCCCGAGGTACCCGGTGAGCGAGCGTTCGCCCAGGGCAGCGAGCGCTCCCGGCACGCCGCGCCGCCCCCGGCCGGACAACCGGTGCGCGAGGAGCGCGAACCCGCAGATGTAGCCCAGCCCCGCGTACCTGCCGCCGAGCAGGGTGAGGTAGAAGGCGGCGAAGGTCGCCCCCAACCCCGGGTGCCAGACGCCGAGGCCGATCAGCGCCACCGGCAGCGAGCTCACCACGTTCACCGCCATCCCGGTCCAGAACACCCGGCGCAGGGCGCGCAGGTGCTCGGCGGGATGGTTGAGCCAACCGGCCCGCTGCAGCAGCATGCCCGCGATGACCAGCGGCAGGTAGGCCGCCAGCAGCAGCGCCATCGCGACGTTGGCGGCACCGGCCGTCGCACCCAGTACGGCGAACCCGAGATAGTCGGTGGCCAGCGGTTCGGCTCCGACCGCCATGTCGGGCATCTCGAGGGCCCCGGAGAGCATCAGCGCGAGGAGCGTCGTGAAGGGCCAGCGCGACGTAGGCGCCCGTCGCCACCAGCCACCGCCGCAGCGCACGATCCGACAGGTGCACCAGGCCCAGGGCGATGAGCCCCGTCGCGCCGTACGCCCCCAGGATGTCGCCGAAGAAGAGCAGCATGCCGTGCAGCAGGCCGAGCACGATCAGCCACAGGCTGCGCCGCCGCAGGACGCTACGCACACCCTTCGCGTCCAGGCCGCGCGCGGGCGCTCCGCCTTGGTGATGGGCGCCGGGGGCGGAGTCGTGGCGGCGAGCTCGGCGGGGGCGATGGTGTGCACGGGATCTCCTCTCGGCCCTCCGCGGGGCCGACGGCTCAGACGGTGATGACGATCTTGGATCTCGGCCCGGACTCCGCGTAGTGGCGGAACGCGCCCGCGGCCTCGGCCAGCGGGTAGGCCCGCTCCACCACGGGTGTCACCTGACCGGCCTCGATGAGGGCCGTCAGGGAGTCCAGGTGCGCCCCGGGCTTGACCGTCAGCGCGACCAGTCGCTGGCGCACCAGCGCCGACATCGCCAGTGCGCGGATCATCCGCCCGGCCGGTCCCAGCAGGCGGCCGCCGTTGCCGGACGAGAGCAGCAGCGTCCCCCGGGGCGTCAGCGCCCGCCGCAGGGCGGACAGGGAGTGGTTCCCGACCAGGTCGAGGATCAGGTCGTAGCGCGGTCCCGCAGCGGTGAAGTCCTCGGCGGTGTAGTCGATCGGATCGGCGCCCAGGGACCGGACCAGCTCGACGTTGCGGGTGGAGCAGACCCCGGTCACCTCGGCGCCCAGTGCCTTGGCGATCTGGACGGCGAAGGTGCCCACGCCTCCCGACGCTCCGTTGACCAGCACCTGCTGCCCCGGCTGAACCCTGCCGACGTCCCGCATGGCGTGCAGCGCGGTGTTGCCGGCCAGCGGCACCGTCGCCGCCTGCTCGAAGGTCAGGTTGCCGGGCTTGAGAGCGGCCAGCGCCTGCGGCACCCGGGCGTACTCGGCGAGGCTCCCGCCGGTGATCTCGGCGTACACCTCGTCCCCCGGCCGGAACCCGGTGACACCAGTCCCCACCGCCTCGACCGTGCCCGCGACGTCGCGGCCCGGGACCGGGTTCCGCGGCCGGCGCAGACCCGACATCAACCGCAGCATGTACGGCGTGCCCGTCAGCATGAACCAGTCGGCCCGGTTGATCGACGCGGCGCGGACCCGGACGAGCAGCTCGTCCTCCGCGATCTCAGGTAGCACGAGGTCGGACAGGGTCAGGACGTCCGCCGTCCCGTAGCGCTGGCGGGTGATCGCCTTCATCGTCCTCACTCCACCGTGCGCAGGATCTGCTCGATGGCTGACGTCCGGGTGCGCAGCTCGGCCAGGTCCGTGGCGATCCGCTGCTGGGCGTCCATCGTCTTCTCGGCCAGCTGCTCGTACCGGTCGACGAGCTGTCGGATCGCCTCCTGGTCGCTGGCGACGAGCTTGGTCTTGCGGCTCTCCTGCCAGGTGGCGAACACCGAGACGATCAGGAGGAAGACCACGAACAGGACGCCGAGGATCAGGATCACCTGGGGCCATTGCGTCGTTGAGGCGTTGCCAACCGTGGCGGCCAGCGCAGTGAGGTACATCAGTCGCTCTCCTTGGGTGCGGGACCTCGCTCGGGGTCCGACGGGGTGAGGGTGGTGGCCACGTCGGCCAGCACCGCGGGGGTGAGGTGCAGCGCGAAGTCCGCGACCTCGAAGTACTTCATCGCCTTGCCGTCAGCCGACAGCTCGAGGGTGCCGACGACCAGGCCGACCGCCTCGAGCCGCTGCAGGTGCATGTGCAGCAGCGGGCGGCTCACGCCGATCTCGCGAGCCAGGTGGCTCACGTAGTCCCGGCCGCCGGCCAGGGTCGCGATGATGCGGAGCCGGATCGGGTTGGCGAGGGCCGACAGGATCCCGACGAGCTGGTCGCCGGTCGGCGCGTCCTTCGTCATGCTTCTCCTTCATATGTCAGTTTACTCTGACAGGTGAAAGCTAGCGGCTTGCGCGGCACTTGTCCACCCCCGTCGCACCCGGCGGTTACCACGCCCTCACACGACCACGACGACGGCGCCGCGCTTCCGACCGGTGTCGACGTGCCGGTGCGCCTGGGGCACCTGTTCGAGGGTGCAGATCCGGTCGATGACCGGCCGCAGCTCCCCCGCCTCGACGAGCCCGAGGATCGTCGCCAGGTCCCTCGCCTTCTCCGCGGGCCTGCGCAGACCCGTGAACGCGATGCCCGCGCGCCTCGACCCCAGCCAGCGCGTCCGGACCATCTGGAAGAGGATCGCGGCGGTTGGAACGGTGGTCAGGTAGATACCGCCCGGTCGCAGCGCGGCGCGGCACTCGCGGAAGGACCGCGTGCCCACGGCATCCAGGACGACGTCGTACGCGTCCCGGGCCGCGGTGAAGTCGGCGGCCCGGTAGTCGATCACCTCGTCCGCCCCGAGCGAGCGCACCGGCTCGGCGTTTGCCGCGCTGCACACCCCCGTCACGCGGGCCCCGAGGTGCCTGGCGAGCTGGACCGCCGCCGAACCGACGGCCCCCGAGGCGCCGTTGACCAGCACGTGGTCACCCGGGCCGACCTTCGCGTGGTCGCGCAGGAAGGGCAGGGCCGTCAGCCCGCCCTCGGTGACCGCGACGGCGTCGGTCAGGCTGAGGGAGTCGGGGACCGGCGCCAGGCCGGCCGCGGCGAGCCGGACGAGCTCCGCGTAGCCGCCCATCGCCGCCCCCGCCGCC
>CAYGGX010000088.1:0-9226 GCA_964349585.1 uncultured Actinotalea sp. | reverse complement strand
CTAGGCCGGCGCCTCGGCGGGCCAGGGCTCGTTCGGGCGGCGCGGGTCGTCGCGCAGGATGGTGGCGACCCAGGACTCCCTGCGCACCCCGCGCTGGACCGCGTGCAGGCGGATCGTTCCCTCCACCCGGAAGCCGGCCCGCCACGCCGCGCGCCGCGACGGCCAGTTGCCGACGTAGGCCAGCCAGCTCACCCGGAGGAGACCCAGGCCGTCCCCGAACGCGTGATCGAGCACGAGCGCGATCGCGCGCTGCAGGTGGCCCTTGCGCCGCGCCCACGGCGCCACCCAGTAGCCGATCTCCGCCGATCCGTCGGCCACCCCGTGCAGGCCGATCATCCCGAGCAGCCGCCCTTCCGCGGCGTCCCGGATCGCCCAGGTGATCTCCGGGTCCTGACACGCCTCGGTGATGGCGTCGACGTCATCGAGGGTGGGCGGTCGCAGGAGCACGACGCCGTCGCTCAGCTCGGTTCGATCCACGCGGTCACCATAGGCGCCGTCCGGGGCTACCCGACGACTGTTCGGTCCCGCCCCGACCTCTTGGCCCGGTAGAGGGCGGCGTCGGCACGCCCGAGCAGCGCCTCCGGCGTGTCGTCGTAGTCGAAACGGGCAAGGCCCGCGCTGAACGTCAGCCGGGCGCCGGACGGCGTGAGCGGACGGTCCCGACAGGTCTCCCGGAGCCGCGCGAGCAGGACCTCGGCCTCCTCTATGCCGGTCTCCGGCATGATCACCACGAACTCCTCGCCGCCGACCCGCCCACAGGTGTCCGCGGCGCGGGTGCCGGCGCTCAGCATCTCGGCGAACTGAACCAGCACCTCGTCCCCGGTGCGGTGCCCGTGGGTGTCATTGACGACCTTGAAGTGATCCAGGTCCACGACCGCGACGACGAGCTCGCGTCGGTAGCGGCGAGCCGTTTGGATCGCGCCGACCAGGGCCTCCTGACTGCGTCGATAGTTGGCCAGGCCCGTGAGCGAGTCGTGTGCGGCCAGGTGCGTGAGCAGGGCGTTGGCCTCCTCGAGCCGTTCGTTGGCCCTTGCCAGCTGGTCCTCCACGGCGATGCGCGCGGAGATGTCGAGCACGAAGGTGACCTTCCGGTACCGACCATCCAGGCCCACGATGCGGCACGCGTCGGCAAGGATCGTGCGTGGTTTGCCGTCCTTGGCCTGCACTCCCCACTCGCCCCGGATCTCGACGCCCTCGCCGATGAACCTGTCATGCAGCGCGGCGAGCTCCGCCCGCTGGTCCTCTGGAACCACCATCGTGAAGGGCCGCCCGATCAGCTCATCGGCCGCGTAGCCATAGAGCCGCTCATAGGCCGGGTTCACCTGCTCGAACAACCCCTCGTCGGTGGTGATGCAGACCCCCACCGGTGTCGCGTCGAGGATCGTGGCGAGCATCTGCTCGGGTGGCATGGGTTCGGTCGGGCGAATCGAACCGGCCGTCGAGGCGAGCCCCTGCACACCCGCCGACTTGGACGTGCCCTCCGTCGTCGTGCCGTCCATGCTCCACCCTCCCGGCCGCGGGGACCCTCAACGCAAGTCTCCCACCCTCGCGGGAACGCACGGACGCCGCTGCCCCCGCACGGCTGAGCCGTGCCCGGGCCCAGCCGCTCAGCCCAGGACGGTGGCGGCGTCCTTGCTCGGCATCCCGTGTGCCGCGGCAACACCCCCGTGCAGCAGGACGCCGTCGTGCGTGTTCAGGCCCGCGGCCAGGGCCGGGTCCGCGCGGGCGGCGTCCCGCCAGCCCAGCCCCGCGATGGCCATCAGGTACGGCAGGGTCGCCGCGGTGAGGGCGTGCGTCGAGGTGACCGGAACGGCGCCCGGCATGTTCGCTACGCAGTAGAGCAGGCTGCCGTGCACGACGAAGGTCGGGTCGCTGTAGGTGGTGGGCCGCGAGTCCTCGAAGCAGCCGCCCTGGTCCACGGCGATGTCCACCAGCACCGACCCCGCCCGCATGCGGCTCACCAGCTCGTTGCTCACCAGGGTGGGCGCTCGGCCGCCGGCGACGAGCACGGCGCCGATCACCAGGTCGGCCTCCAGCACGGCCTCCTCGATCGCGTGCGCCGTGGAGGCGAGCGTCCGCACCCGGCCGGCGAACCGCGCGTCGAGCTCGCGCAGCCGGGCGGGGTCGACGTCCAGGACGGTCACGTCCGCGTGCAGCCCGACGGCCATCTCGGTGGCGTTCCGTCCGGCAGTACCGCCGCCCAGGACGACGACCCGGCCGGGGCGTACGCCGGGCACCCCACCGAGCAGCACCCCACGACCGCCCTCGTTCTTCATCAGGTGGTGCGCGCCCGCCTGCGTGGCGAGCCGGCCCGCCACCTCGCTCATCGGCGCGAGCAGGGGTAGCGAGCGGTCCGGCAGCTGGACGGTCTCATACGCGATGCCGGTGGTGCCGCCATCGATCAGGGCTTGTGTGCACTCCCGGCTGGCGGCGAGGTGCAGGAACGTGAAGAGCGCCAGGTCCTCGCGCAGCAGCCGGTACTCGGACGCGACGGGCTCCTTGATCTTGCAGACGACGTCCGCCGCCCAGGCCTCCTCTGCCGTCCCGACGACGCGTGCGCCCGCGGACCGGTAGGCATCGTCGGGCTCGCCGGAGCCCTCGCCCGCGCCGGACTGCACGAGCACCTCGTGCCCCGACTCCGACAGCGCCCGAGCCCCCGCGGGGGTCAACGAGACGCGGTACTCGTGGTCCTTGACCTCGGTGGGGATCCCGATCCTCATCAGTGCCTCCATCCGCCGGCGGGTCGCGCCGGTCTTCGCCGGCCGGTCGCGCCGTGACCGCCGGTCGGGCGACTCCTCCGAGAATCCCACGCCCCGGCCCCGACGGCGTGATGGACTGCCGACATGCCCTTCCGCAAGCAGCGCCGGGACGCTCCGGCCGGCTTCTTCGAGTGCGAGGCCGCGGGCCTGCGGTGGCTCACGGTGCCCGGCGGACCTCGCGTCGTCCGGGTGCTCGGAGTGTCGCCGCTCGCGCTGGACCTGGAGCGCCTGGACCCGGCTCCCCCGACGCCCGCAGCCGCCGTGGCCTTCGGCGCGGCCCTCGCCCGCCTGCACGACGCCGGCGCCCCCGCCTTCGGCGCACCGCCCGAGGGTTGGGCGGGCGACGGCTTCTTCGGGCCGCTCGACGAGCCCCTCCCCCTGCCCGCCGGCAAGTACTCGTCGTGGGGCGAGTTCTACGCCGACTGCCGCCTGGATCAGGTTCGCGACCTCCTGGCCGCCCGGCGTCGCCTGGACGGGCTGGCCGACGACCTGGCGCGCGCGACCGATGCGGTGCGAGCGGGCACCTGGGACGACGACGAGCCGCCCGCCCGGCTGCACGGCGACCTCTGGTCGGGGAACGTGCTGTGGACGCCCGACGGCGCCGTGCTGATCGACCCGGCCGCGCACGGCGGCCACCGGATGACCGACCTGGCGATGCTGGAGCTCTTCGGCCTGCCGTTCCTCGGCGACGTGCTGGCGGGATACCGGGCCGTGCACGCCCTGCCGGACCGGTGGGACGACGTCGTCGGGCTGCACCAGCTCTACCCGCTCGGGATGCACGCGGTCCTCTTCGGCGGCGGATACGTGGGCCAGTTCGCCCGCCTGGTGGCCCGGTACGCCCGCTAGCCGTCCTGCCGCTCCTGCGCCGCTACCCTCGGCGGCATGGACGCCTCGCTCGACGGACAGGTCGCACTCGTCACCGGCGCCTCCCGGGGCATCGGGCACGACCTCGTGCTCGCCCTCGCAGCGGCCGGGGCAACCGTCGCCGCCGCGGCCCGCTCGGTGGACGACGTCGCCGCGCTGGTCGCCCAGGTGCGCGCCGAGGGCGGACAGGCGGTCGGGGTCGCGCTGGACGTCACGGACCTCGGAGCGATCGACCGCGCCGTCCAGGGCGTCCTGGCCGGACACGGGCGGATCGACGTCCTGGTCAACAACGCCGGGCTCGGTGCGAACCACGACGCACTCGACGTCACGGAGTCCGACTGGGACCGGATGATGGACGTGAACCTGAAGGGACTGTTCTTCGTCACGCAGGCGGTGGCGCGCAGCATGGTCCCGCGCGGCTACGGGCGCATCGTCAACCTGGGCTCCCAGGCCGGACTGGTCGGCATCCGACGGCACGCGGTGTACTCCGCGAGCAAGGGCGCCGTGAACCTGCTCACCAAGGTGCTCGCCCTGGAGTGGGGGCCGCACGGGATCACGGTCAACGCCGTCGCGCCGACGTTCATCAGGACCCCGGGCACCGCGGAACGACTCGACGACCCGGACTTCGCCGCCGACGTGCTCGCCCGGATACCGGTTGGCCGCTTCGGCACGACGGCGGACGTCGCCGGCGCAGTCTTGTATCTCGCCTCACCAGGCGCTGGCCTTGTTACCGGCGTCGTCCTGCCGGTGGATGGCGGCTGGACGGCCCAGTAGCGGCTATTCCTCGGCGCTCTCGGCGTCGTCCACCGCGGTCTCGGGCTCGGACACCGGATCCAGGCCGCACTGGGCGATCTCCTGGTCGACCTGGAGCGTCAGCCGCTCCTTCCCCGCCGCGTGCGCGTCGCCCACCGTGCCGGAGTAGATGGTGTTGTCGGCGGACTCGAGGTTCACGGCTGAGGCGTTCTCGCACAGGTGATAGACCCGTCCGGCGCTCGTCCAGAAGACCAGGTCCTGCCCCGTGAGCTCGATGACGCGCTGCGTCTCCGCGTCGTACTGCTCGACGGACGGCGAGTCGAACGACATGCCGAAGTAGGTGGCGACCAGTGCCACCGCGATCGCGATGCCGCCGGCGATCCCCTTCTGCTTCCCGTCCATGTCCTTGTTCAGGAAGATCAGGATGATCAGCGGCAGGAACGCGATGATCGTGATGATCGCGCCCAGCTGGTTCTGGATGAAGAAGCGCGTCGGCTGCGACTTGGGGGCCGGATCGGCGCGGTTCGCCTTCTTCCAGAGGATCGAGCCACCGATCGCAAGGGCGCCGATCACCACGATGGCGGCGATCAGCACGATCATGTTGACCGGCGTCTGCCGGAGCACCCAGAAGATGGTCACGACCTCGCCGCCGATGGCCAGCAGCCAGAGCAGCGCCGCGAAGATGCGGTACTTGGTGGCGGCGGCCTTGGCCTCGGGGGTCGGCTTCCAGGTCGGCTCCCGGGGCGGCGCGGACTCGTCGGACTCGACCCGGACGACCTTCTTGCCAGAGGTGCTGCGTGCCATGTTCATCTCCCTCGGTTTGGGGTGAGAGTAGCGCCGCGGACGCGGCGAGAGGTCACGGCTCGGGCTCAGTCCAGCCGGACGTGCTCGGCGACGTGCGGGACTGCCACCGGCCAACCCAGTTCGGCCCGCACGCGGTCGGCCAGGGCGGCCGCGCCGGTCGGCTCGCCGTGCACCAGGTAGACGACCTGCGGAGGCGCGGGGATCTGCCGGAGCCAGCCGATCACCTCGTCGGCGTCCGCATGCACCGAGAACTCGCCGTCGATCACGACCTCCGCCTCCACCGGGATGTAGCGGCCGTGCATCTTGAGCTCGCGGGCCCCGTCGGCCAGGGCCCGGCCGCGGGTGCCGACGGCCTGGTAGCCGGTGAGCACCACCGTGTTGCGTCGGTCGGGCAGCATGTGCCGAAGGTGGTGCACCACCCGCCCGCCCGATGCCATGCCCGACGCGGAGATGATCACGCAGGGCATCGAGGGGTTGTTCAGCGCGATCGACTCCTCCTGGGTCCGGGCCGTGCGCAGCAGCGGCAGGTGCACCAGCTCCGGGTCGACGTCGTCCCGCAGCTCGGCCCGCTGGGAGGGGCGGCGGTAGATCTTCAGCGCCTCCAGCGCCATCGGGCTGTCGACGTACACCGGCACGTGCGGGATCTGGTCGTCGCGCACCATGTCGGACAGCGCGTGCAGCACCAGCTCGGTCCGGTCGACGGCGAACGCCGGGACCAGCACGGAACCGCCCCGCTCGACAGTCCGCCGGATCGCGTCGGCGAACACCGCGTGCGGCTGCTCCGGCGCGGGATGGCTCCGGTCGCCGTACGTCGACTCGACCACGACGGTCCGCGCCGCGGGGGGCGCCGCGCGCGGCCGGAGCACCGGGTGCGCGACCCGGCCCAGGTCCCCGGAGAACAGCACGCTGGTGTCGCCGATCTCCACGAGCGCGCTCGCCGACCCCAGAACGTGACCCGCCCTGCTCAGGGTGACCTGCACGCCGTCGTAGACAGTGGTCCGGGCGTCGAAGTCGACGGTCCGGAACCGGGTGATCGCCCGCTCGGCGTCGGCGACCCGGTACAGCGGCAGCGGCGGGTCGTGCTTGGACCAGCCGCCCTCCCGGGCCTGCTCCGCGTCCCGCTCGTTCAGGTACGCGCTGTCCCGGAGCACGATCTCCGTCAACGCCGCGGTGCCCTCGGTCATCCAGATCGGGCCGCCGAAGCCGTCCCGGACCAGGGCCGGCAGGTAGCCGGAGTGGTCCAGGTGGCAGTGCGTCAGGACGACGTCGTCGATCGACTCGGGCGGTACCGGGAACGGCGCCCAGTTGCGTCGGCGCAGCTCGCGCGCCCCCTGGTAGAGCCCACAGTCGACGAGCAGCCGCCGGCCGGCTCGCTCGACGAGGAAGCGGCTGCCGGTCACGGTGCCCGCACCCCCCAGGAAGGTCAGGGTCGCCGGGCCGTCGCTAGTCATGGACCATAGCGTCCCCGCTGGCGGCGCCCGGCGCTAGCGCCAAACCGGTGAGGCTTCCCGCACCTGCGCGATGCGGCGTGCGCCGGGGCCCGGGGGCTAGCATCTGACGACTGTGGGTCGACTGGTCGAGGTTCTCGTGCCTGCCCGGCTCGGCGTCGGCTTCCGATGGCTGCTGGCGTCGTCCTGGGTGAGCAACCTCGGCGACGGCATCGGGTTGGCCGCCGGGCCGCTCCTGGTCGCCTCGCTCACGCGGGACGCCCGACTCGTGGCGCTCGCCGCGACCGTGCAGTGGCTGCCGCCGTTGGTCTTCGGGCTGTTCGCCGGGGCACTGTCCGACCGCCTCGACCGGCGCCGACTCGTGGTCACCGTGAACGTCGTGCGTGCGGTGGTCCTCTCGGTCCTGGCGACGGCCGTGCTCACCGGTCGGGTGTCGATCGCCGTCGTGCTGGTGGCCCTGTTCCTGGTCGGTACCGCCGAGGTGTTCGCCGACAACACGTCCCAGACGCTCCTGCCGATGCTCGTGCACCGGGACGACCTCGCCGTGGCCAACGCCCGGCTGCAGGCGGGGTTCATCACTGTCAACCAGCTGGCCGGTCCGCCGATCGGGGCGGCCCTGTTCGCGATCGGGGCCGTCTTCCCGTTCGCCGCGCAGGCGATCGTGGTCGGCGCCGGGGCGCTGCTGATCTCCCGGCTGCGGCTGCCGCCGCACGGCCGCGACCGGGCGGAACGCAGCCACATCCGGGGAGACGTCGCCGAGGGCTTCCGCTGGGTGGTCCGGCACCCGGCGGTGCGCACGCTGGTGCTCACGATCTTCATCTTCAACATCACCTTCGGGGCCGCGTGGGCGGTCCTGGTTCTCTACGCGACCCGCCGACTCGGCCTCGGCCCGATCGGCTTCGGCCTGATCACCACGATGATGGCGCTGGGCGGACTGGTGGGGATCGCGTCGTACGGCTGGATAACCCGTCGGGTCAGCCTGGGCAACGTCATGCGGATCGGGCTGATCGTGGAGACGTTCACGCACCTGGCCCTGGCCCTGACCGCGCGACCCTGGGTCGCGATGCCGGTCTTCTTCGTGTTCGGGGCGCACGCCTTCATCTGGGGCACGACGTCGATCACCATCCGGCAGCGAGCGGTCCCGACGAGCCTGCAGGGCCGGGTCGGCTCGGTGAACATGGTGGGCGTCTACGGAGGGCTGGTGATCGGGTCGGGCATCGGCGGCCTGCTCGCCGAGCACTGGGACGTGACGGCGCCGTTCTGGTTCGGCTTCGTCGGGTCGGCGGTGTTCGTGGTGCTGATCTGGCGCCAGCTCGCGCACATCGCGCACGCCGACGAGGCGCCGTGGCCGAGACCTGAGGCCTAGCTCAGCCCGCGGCGCGGGCGGCCTCTATCAGCGCATCCATCGCACGACCAGCGCGAACGGCTCGTTCCCGATTCACCGGTTGATGGCCGTACCCGGCGGCGGTCTTCATGCCGAGCAGCACACCAAGGTGTTTGGCGGCGCCGCGGTCGACCGTGGCGAGGAGCGCCACAGCTTCGTCGTGCCGCTCGCCCTGCGCATGCACGCCGAGCCTTGCCGCGCAGATGACGTCAGCGGCCGCGATCCCCGCGTGGACGCATAGCGTCACGTAGGCATCTGCGACGTCCGAGGCCTCTTCGGCCAGTTCGTGGACGACGGTTGCAGCCTGGGCGAACTGCTCGGCCTTAGCCATGCGTCCGCGACGGAATGCCTCGTCAGCGGGGCCGGTGCGGGGAGTAACCGGGGTGCCTTCGCACGTACCTGGCGTCGGAGCCAAGTCGGATGGCCGGCCACGGTAAGGGCCTCATCGGCGATGGAGCACAGTACGGGTTCACCGGCGGCGGCCCCGGTTCGGGCCTCGACCTCCGTCATCTGGAGGATCCGGGTGTCGTTGCCGGTCCATCGACTCACGGCGTGCGCGACCTCGCCCACCTGCTCCTGCCATTGGTCCTCATCGGCCCCTCCGGGCCGGACCAGAAAGAGATCGATGTCGGAGTCGGCACGCATCTCGCCACGAGCAGCCGAGCCGAACATCGCCCCGTAGACAGGCGGGACGGCCCACTCAGCGAGTGCCTGCTCGATCCGGCTCAGCAGGGTCCGACGCTGGTTGACGAGAGCGATTATGTGCTCGGCGGCGAGGTGGTCTCGGTTCAGGCGGTAGGTGTACGCCTGGCCGACTCGCTCGACATCCACGATGCCTTGGGCCGCCAGACGCTGGAGTACCTTGCGAATACCCTCGACCGACGCGTCCTGAACCACGCGAGCGACCTGACCAGGGGTGAACGCTGCCTCGGCCTGGGCAAGCACGCTCAGGACGTCACCATCGAGGGTGGGTGTAACGACGGAGAGTGGCTGCTGGACCTGCATGCCGCTGACTATAGTACAGATGCACGTATGATAGTTGGCGGTAGGCCCGGAAGCTCTGCTGCAGCGATCAAGCCCGACGTGACTCCCGCGTGGCGGAGCGCCCGCCCGGCCGTGCCCGGCCGATATCGTGCACGAGAGGGTGTCGGCCCTCGCAGGGAGGCTGTGCCCGTGCCTGACACTTGGCTCACGACGGCGGTGAGCGCCTTCGG
>CAYGGX010000087.1:7759-9297 GCA_964349585.1 uncultured Actinotalea sp. | reverse complement strand
CCGATCGCCGGTCGCCATCTGCCGCTGCGGTCGATCCAGGGCGGCGCCTTGACCTCGGGAGTGCCGTCGCGGATGCGGACCTGCCAGCCGGAGGTGTCCAGGGTGCGGTGGTGGTGCCAGCACAGCACCACCCCGTTGTCGGTGTGGGTGCCATCGGGGTCGTGGGCGTGCGGGACGACGTGGTGCACCTCGCACCACCCGACCGGTACGTGACACCCGGGGATGACGCAGCCACCGTCGCGCACTGCGATCGCCCGGCGTTGCGCCCCGGTGAAGCACCGCTCGGGCGAACCCAGGCTCAGGATCCGACCGTTGCCACCCACCACCACCCGCTGCACCGCCCCGGCGCACCCAATGTGCCTGGCCGCCTCCAGGGAGATCGGCGGCACCCCGTCGGCAAACCCCACTCCCTTGCCGGAGGCCAGGTCCGCCGCGTTCACGCTGACCACCAGGGTGGGGGCGTTGCCCGCAAGACTGGGCGCGTCCGCCACCCGCGCAGCGACCCCGATGATCGCGGCCAGCACGTCATGCAGCTGCTGGGCCCGGCTGCGCTGGTCTCGGGCGGCAAGCCCGGCATCCCCCGCACCGGCCGCGCTGCCGGCCGCCGGCGACGGCCCGGCCAGCTCCCTGGTTCGGGGGTTGGTGCAGGCGTCTGAGTACTGCTGCAGCGCCCCGGCGACCTGCGGGAGGAGCATCCCGGCTATCGGCACCAACCCGTGGCGCGGCGCGAGTAGCCGCAGCCCCCGACGCTCCGCGTCCCGCTCGCTCGGGGCGGCCCCGTCCGGATCAAGCACCGCCCGCCACACGGTGGCCTGCAGCCGCGCGCAGTCGGCGTCAAGACCCGGTGCGCCGCTCGGCTCGGCGGGCACGACCTCGGCAACGATCCGCGCCTCGGCGAACCGGACCCGTTCCGTCGCCGCGATCCGAAGCGCCGGAGCGAGCGTGTCCACGACCGCCGCCGCGGCATCCACGCCCAGCGCACCCTCGTCCAGCCCCGCAGCCACCTGCTCGAAGACCGGCCGCATCGACACCCCCGTGAGACCGACGGTCGCGCGCGTCGCCCGCCCCAGGCGGATCCGACGGTTGACCGTCACACCGGAGACCCCGGTGACCCGCTGAACGAGCTCCTGCCCGCTGCGACAACCCCGACGAGCCGCAAGGCCATCTCGACCAAGCTCCCGCCGGGACCGTTCGGCGACCTCGCCGGCGAGGGCCACCCGCAGCGCGTCCACCCGCCGCCCCAGCGCCTCCACCTCTCCGAGCAGCCGGACCACGGCGTCGTCGTCCAGGCGGGGCACCGCGCTCGGGCGCACCCCGAGCACCCCGCCGACCCCGCCTTCGACGGGAGTCGGTGCCTCAAGGCTGTCCAACTGGGACATATCCCCATCATCCAGGCACCCACTGACACGGCCCCGATGGGGACTGCCGGCCTTGGGGAAGGCACTCCGGTCGGGCACGCGTGTGGACGGGGCGGCTGGCACTCCGGTCGGGCACGCGGGTGGACGGGGCGGCTGCCCCGTCGGTCGGGTACGCGGGTG
>CAYGGX010000087.1:0-7659 GCA_964349585.1 uncultured Actinotalea sp. | reverse complement strand
ACGCGGGTGGACGGGGCGGCTGCCCCGTCGGTCGGGTACGCGGGTGAGGGCGGCTACCCGTCGGTCGGGTCCGCCTGACCGGCGGCCACACCACGCGACCTCAGCCTGGCCGCCGTGCGCAGCGCCGCCCGGGCGCGGCGCCGGTCCCGGGCGGCGTCGTAGGCGTAGGCCAGGTGGAACCACCCGACCCAGTCCTCGGGCGCATCCGCCACGCGCTGCCGCGCGGCGGGGAATGCGTCGTCGGCAGCGCCGCGGACGATCCGGCCACCGGGCGTGCGGGGCAGGTCGTCCACCGGGAGCCGCCCCGAGGCCGCCAGCTCGTCGGCCATCGCCTGGACCTGAACCGCGAGCCACCACTCGCGGATCAGGAGCCAGGCGCCGAACAGGGGAAGCACCAGGACCGCCAGCCCCAGCGCCACGGCGACGGCCTCGCCGGTGGCGACGAGAGCCACCCCGCTGCGACCGACCGCGAACATGTACAGCAGCAGGAGCGCGGTCAGCGCGACCGCCCCGATCAGCGAGCGACGCGCCCTCATCCGAGGTAGTGCTCGAGCCCGACGGTGAGCCCCGGGCGCGCGGCGACCGTCCGGATGGCGAGCAGCACGCCGGGCATGAACGAGTCACGGTCGACGGAGTCGTGCCGGATCGTGAGCTGCTCGCCCGGGTTGCCGAACAGCACCTCCTGGTGCGCCACCAGCCCCCGCGCGCGCACCGAGTGCACGTGGACGCCGTCGACGACGGCGCCCCGCGCCCCATCGAGGCTGCTCTCGGTCGCGTCGGGCACGGGCCCGAGCCCCGCCGCCGCCCGCGCCGCCGCGATCCCGGCCGCAGTGGCGCGCGCCGTGCCGCTGGGCGCGTCGACCTTGTCCGGATGGTGCAGCTCGATCACCTCTGCGGACTCGAACCACCTGGCGGCCTGGGCGGCGAAGGACATCGCGAGAACCGCGCCGAGCGCGAAGTTGGGCGCCACGACCACCCCCACGCCGGGGGCCTTGGCGAGGTGGTCGCGGACCCGGGCGAGGGCGGCGTCGTCCCATCCGCTGGTGCCCACGACGACGTGGATCCCGCCGTCGATCAGCGCGTGGACGTTGGCCTCCGTCGCGCCCGGGACCGTGAAGTCGACGGCAACCTGTGCGGCGCCGGCGCCGGACACGTCGTCGCCCGCGTCGAGGCGGGCCACGAGGTCGAGGTCGGGCGCAGCGGCGACGGCCGCGCACGTGGTGGTGCCCATCCGCCCCGCGGCGCCCAGCACCGCGACCCGGATCGCCGCACTCCGTTGCTCGCTCACGAGGCACGAGACTATCCGGTGGGTGGGCGGGTCCAGGCGGACCGGCCACCTCAAGCGGACCAGGAGCGCTGTCGATGGGGCCCTGTGCCGACCGACACGCGACAGTGGGTGCGGGCCGCCGGCTGGCTCGCGGGGTCCGCGGTGCTGGGCGTCGCCGCCCGCGGGATCGGCGAGCTCAGCCTGCGCACGCGGCCCGAACCCCTGACCGCGGTGCTGCGCGAGCAGAACCTGGACTGGCCCGAGCTCATCCGGGGGGCGTGGTCCCAGCGTCAGGCGGCAAGCGAGTTCGGCCTGGTGGTGGCCGCCGTCGCGGTCCTCGTCGTCGTCGCCGTGTCCGCCGAGCGCGGGGCGCGGCTCGTCCCCCCGATCGCCACCGGCGTCGTGGTCGCCTGGGCCCTCGCCGGCTGGTACCCCGGCTGCGACGTGCCGTGGCCCGGACCCACTCCGCCGGCACACGCCTGGGGCGCGCAGGCCGCCACGGCCTGGGACGTGGCCCTCCTCGGACCGCTCACCCTCATCGGTGTGATCTGGTTGGTCGCGGCGCTGGCGCGACGCTGGGGACTGGGTCGGACCAGCCCCGGCCCGCCTCGGGCTTCCCGGACCGCGCTGGCGGTCGTCTCCCCGATCTGCGCTGCGTGGGCGCTCGGCGGTGCCGTCGCGGCCGCCCTGCTGCTGTCCCGGTCGGCGGTGTGCTCGATGGTCGTCCCGCCCTGGTGGCTGCTGCTCCTCGCGGTGCCCGTCGCGGCGCTCGCCTCGGGAACGGGTGGGATCCCCCTGCTCCTCAGCCTGGCCTGCACGGTCGCGCTGGGCCTGGATCACCTGCGGTACGCCGCGTTCACCCTCGACGCCCGGCCGCTGGTGGCCGTCGCGCTGGTCGTGGGAGCCGTCCTCGGGGCGAGCGCGTGGCGACCGCTGGCGGCGGGCCTCGACGAGCTGCTGACCTGATCAGTCCGCGAACGGCCCGACGCGGACCACCGACCTGGGCCGCGCCGCGAGCTCGGCGGCCAGGTCCTGCACCTGAGCGGCCGTCACCGCGCGGATCCGCTCGAGGGACTCCGTCAGCGTGAGGAGCTCGCCGTGCACCAGCTCGGCCTTGCCGAGCCGGCTCATCCGGGACCCGGTGTCCTCGAGGCCGAGGACCATGTTCCCGGACAGCTGGCCGATGCCCCGCTCGAGCTCGGCGGCGGTGATCCCGTCCGCCGCCAGCCGCTCCCACTCGGCCACGAGCAGGTCGACGACCTCGTCCACCTTGGTCGGCGCGCAGCCGGCGTACAGGCCGATCAGGCCCGAGTCGGCGTGCGGGGAGGCGAACGCGTACACCGAGTAGGCGAGCCCGCGCTTCTCCCGGATCTCCTGGAACAGCCGGGACGACATGCCGCCACCAAGGACGGTGGTCAGTACAGACAGCACGAATCGGCGCTCGTCGGTCGCCGCGAGGCCGGGGCCCCCGAGGATCACGTTCGCCTGCTCGGTGCTGCGGTGGACGGTCAGCTCCGTCCCCTCCGTGGGGATCGGCTCCGTCGCCGTCGTCGACCGGCGCCCGATCGGCTCGCCGTCCGGCTCGAGCGCCCAGCCGCCGGTCCTCGCGGCCGCCAGCACCTGGGCGCACAACGCGTCGTGGTCGACGCTGCCGGCCGCGGTCAGCACGAGCGTCGCCGGGCCGTAGTGCTCGGCGTAGTGGGCGGCGACGGCGTCCCGCGGCACGGCGCGGATCGTGCCCGGGGTGCCGCCGATCGGCCTGCCCAGCGGGTGGCCGCCGAGCACGGCGGCCGCGAACTGCTCGTGCGCGACGTCCGACGGGTCGTCGTCGTTCATCGCGAGCTCTTCGAGGATCACGCCCCGCTCGATCTCCAGCTCCCCGGGGTCCAGCGCGGCGGAGGTGACCATGTCGCCGATCACGTCGACGGCCATCGGGACGTCGGTGTCGAGCACGCGGGCGTAGTAGCAGGTGTGCTCCTTGCCGGTCGAGGCGTTCGCCTCGCCACCCACGGCGTCGAACGCCTCGGCGATCTCCATCGCGCTGCGCCGGGCCGTGCCCTTGAACAGCAGGTGCTCGAGGAAGTGGGTCGAGCCGTGATGGCCGTCCCGCTCGTCGCGGGAGCCCACCCCGACCCAGGCCCCGACGGTCGCCGAACGCATGGCAGGCATGCGTTCGGTGAGCACCCGGATGCCGCCGGGCAGAACGGAACGGCGCACGACGACGCCCCCGTCCTGCCCGGCGGTCAGCTCACTTCCGGCCTCGCCGTGCCGGCACAGTGGCAGCTGCAGCGGCACCTCAGGCCTGGGCGTCCGCAGCCGCAGCCTCGTCCGCGGGCTCGCCGTCCGACTCCGCGGCCGGCTTGTCAGCCGGTGCGGTGTCGTCCTCGGTGACCGCGTGCAGGGAGAGCTTGCCGCGGGGGTCGATCTCGCCGATCTCGACCTGGACCTTCTGGCCGATCGAGAGCACGTCCTCCACGTTCTCCACCCGCTTGCCGCCGACGAGCTTGCGGATCTGGGAGATGTGCAGCAGCCCGTCCTTGCCCGGCGTCAGGGAGATGAACGCGCCGAACGTCGTCGTCTTGACGACGGTCCCGACATATCGCTCCCCGACCTCGGGCATCTGCGGGTTGGCGATCGCGTTGACCATGGCCCGGGCCGCCTCGGCCGAGGCGCCGTCGACGGCTCCGATGTACACGGTGCCGTCGTCCTCGATGGTCAGGTCGGCGCCGGTCTCCTCCTGGATCTGGTTGATCATCTTGCCCTTGGGCCCGATGACCTCGCCGATCTTGTCGACCGGCACCTGCACGGTGATGATCCGCGGCGCGAACACCGACATCTCGTCGGGGCTGTCGATCGCCTCGCGCATCACGTCCAGGATGTACAGCCGGGCCTCGCGGGCCTGGTTGAGCGCGCCCGACAGCACCTCGGCGGGGATCCCGTCGAGCTTCGTGTCGAGCTGGATCGCGGTGATGAACTCGCGCGTGCCGGCGACCTTGAAGTCCATGTCACCGAAGGCGTCCTCGGCGCCGAGGATGTCGGTCAGGGCGGTGTAGCGCACCTGGCCGTCGACGGTGTCCGAGACCAGGCCCATCGCGATGCCGGCGACCGGGGCGCGCAGCGGCACACCGGCGTTCAGCAGCGAGAGCGTGGATGCGCAGACCGAGCCCATCGAGGTCGAGCCGTTGGACCCGAGCGCCTCGGAGACCTGGCGGATCGCGTAGGGGAACTCCTCGCGGCTGGGCAGGACGGGCAGGATCGCCCGCTCGGCGAGCGCCCCGTGGCCGATCTCGCGGCGCTTGGGCGAACCCACGCGCCCGGTCTCGCCGGTCGAGTAGGGCGGGAAGTTGTAGTTGTGCATGTAGCGCTTGCGCGTCTCCGGGGAGAGCGTGTCGAGCATCTGCTCCATGCGCAGCATGTTCAGCGTGGTGACCCCGAGGATCTGGGTCTCGCCCCGCTCGAACAGCGCCGAGCCGTGCACCCGGGCCAGGACGTCGACCTCGGCGGACAGGCTGCGGATGTCCGTCGGCCCACGGCCGTCGATCCGGAAGCCGTCCGTGAGGATCCGACGGCGGATGACCTTCTTGGTCACCGCGCGGACGGCGGCGGAGATCTCCTTCTCGCGACCCTCGAACTGCTCGGCCAGCTCGGCCCGGGCCTCGTCCTTGATCTCGTCGAGGCGGTTCTCCCGGTCCTGCTTGTCGGCGATGCTCAGCGCGTCCTCGAGCTTGCCGAGCGTCGCGCCCTCGACGGCCGCGTAGACGTCGTCGGTGTACTCGGGGAAGACCGGGTACTCCTGGGTCTCCTTGGCGGCACGGCCGGCCAGGTCGGACTGCGCGTTGCACAGCTGGCGGATGAACGGCTTGGCCGCCTCGAGCCCGGCTGCGACGACCTCCTCGGACGGCGCGGTGGCGCCGGACCCGATCAGGTTCCAGGCGCCCTCGGGCGCCTCGGCCTCGATCATCGCGATCGCCACGTCGTCACCGACGATTCGACCGGCCACGACCATGTCGAAGGTGGCCTTGGCCCGCTCCTCGTACCGGGGGAAGGCGACCCACTGGTTCTCGATCAGGGCGATCCGCACGCTGGCGACCGGGCCGGAGAACGGCAGGCCGGAGAGCTGCGTGGACAGCGACGCCGCGTTGATGGCGAGCGTGTCGTACGCGTCCTCCGGGTGCAGCGACATCACGGTGATGACGACCTGGACCTCGTTGCGCAGGCCCTTGACGAACAGCGGGCGCAGCGGCCGGTCGATCAGCCGGCAGGCCAGGATCGCCTCGGTGGACGGGCGGCCCTCGCGGCGGAAGAACGAGCCGGGGATCTTCCCGACGGCGTACTGCCGCTCCTCGACGTCGACGGTCAGCGGGAAGAAGTCGAACTGCTCCTTGGGGTGCTTGCCGGCCGTGGTGGTCGACAAGAGCGTGGTGTCGGTGTCCAGGTAGGCCAGGACTGAGCCCGCCGCCTGACGGGCCAGGCGGCCGGTCTCGAAGCGGACGGTGCGGGTGCCGAAGCGGCCGTTGTCGATGACGGCCTCGGCGAACTGGATGTCGGGTCCCTCCATGGGGATGCCCTCCTCTTTGCTGGAACCGGACCAGCGACGATCTTCGATCGAGGTCCGCGGGTCTCCCGCTGAGCGCGGGGAATCCGCGAGCCACTACCGAGGACCGGGGACCGGCTCCGGGTTGTGGATGGAGTTGTGTCGTGGCCCGATCGGGACCGGGCCGGGTGCCGACGAGATCCGCCGACATGGGCCGGGCCGGTCGGACGAGGTCCGTACCGGCCCGAACTACTCAGCGCCGCAGCCCGAGACGGGCGATGAGGGCGCGGTAGCGCTCGATGTCGACCTTCTGCAGGTAGCCGAGCAGCCGACGACGACGTCCCACGAGCAGCAGGAGACCCCGCCGCGAGTGGTGGTCGTGCTTGTGCTCCTTGAGGTGCTCCGTCAGGTCCAGGATGCGCTGCGTGAGCATCGCGATCTGGACCTCGGGAGAACCGGTGTCGTTCTCGACGGTCGCGTACTCGGACATGATGCGCTGCTTGGTGGCGGCATCGAGCGGCATTCGGTTCTCCTCGGGGACTCGCTGCGCGGTGCGCCGGGGCATATCCACCCGGGCTCTCTGGATCCGCGGCCGATCTCACGGCCCTCGCATGCTATCAGTCGGCGGTGCCGCCGAGCACCAGCGGTCCCCCGGCCAGTGCCTCCCGGGTCCTCGCGACGTCGTCGGTCATCTGGGCCACGAGCTCGTCGACGGAGTCGAACCGCCACATGCCCCGGATCCGGCCGACGAGCTCGAGCACGACCTCCTCGTCGTACAGCTCGAGGTCGGTGCGGCCGGGCACGTGCGCCTCGACCCGGCGCCCGGCGCCACCGAAGGTCGGGTTGGTGCCGATCGAGATCGCCACCGGCAGGTATCCGTCGGGCGCGTCGGCCGGATGACCCACCCGACGCATCCAACCCGCGTAGACGCCGTCGGCGGGGATGAAGCCCACCGAGTCCGGGCCCAGGTTCGCCGTCGGGAAGCCGAGCGTGCGTCCGCGCGCGTCGCCGTGCACGACGACGCCGCGCACCCGGTGCGGCCGACCGAGGATCACCGCGGCCTCGGCCACCTCGCCCGCGGCGAGCAGCTCGCGCACCCACGTCGACGACCAGCGGCGCGCCGGGTCCACCTCGCCGTGCACGTCCTCGATCACCTCGACGGTGAACCCGTGGGCGCGGCCCAGGGCGGCCATCGTCGCCAGGTCGCCGGCGTTGTCCCGCCCGAACCGGACGTCCCGCCCGATCACCACTGTCGACGCCCCGAGACCCTCGACGAGGTACTCGCGCACGAAGTCCTCGGCGGTGGTGCGCGCGAACTCCGCGGTGTAGGTGATCACCAGGACGGCGTCCAACCCGGTCTGCTCCAGCAGCTCGAGCCGGTCGGCGAGGCCGGTGATCAGCGGGGGTGGGTCGGGCCGGTGGATCCGCGCCGGGTGCGGGTCGAAGGTCACCGCCACCGAGCTGCTGCCCGCCGCGTGCGCATCGGCGACCATCCGGCCCAGCACCATACGGTGCCCGCGGTGCACCCCGTCGAAGTTGCCGATCGTCACGACCGAGGGCCCGAAGCCCGCCGGGACGTCGCCGAGACCCCGCCACTGCTGCACGGGGGCAAGCCTGCCATGATCGGCGCACGACACTGGACCATGCCTTCACGAGGCCGCCCGGCGCCGAGCCGAGGCGGCTCGCGTCAGCGGGAGGGGAACGGGTCGTACGGGCGGCGCCCCTCGGCGATCTCGCGGTTGCGCTCGGTGAGCAGGCGGACCAGCTCCGGGCCGTCCTGGGCCACCGACTCGGGCCAGCCGTACGTCGCGGCGACGGCGCGGTCGAGCTCCAGGTGCAGCGCCCTGAGGTCGGTGAA
>CAYGGX010000086.1:0-9337 GCA_964349585.1 uncultured Actinotalea sp. | reverse complement strand
TGGGTGAACGGCCACAGGAACGTGCCCACCCGCCATGTTGGTCGCGTCCGCGCACCCGTATATCTAGAGGGCGCTGCACTTCGCGGAGCCCGAGGGCTGCTCGGAGGCCACCATGGTGCGGATTGCGGTGCTGGCTGGACTGAAGGCGGAAGACCCCGGGATCACACCGAACTCGTCGGGGCTGCCCGGCCTGAGCGTGGTCCAGCAAATCGTCGGCGCCCTGCTGACGTGGGGCTTGGTCGCCTGCGTGGCCGGCCTGGTCGTCTCGGTCATCATCTGGGCGCTGGCTCACCACCAGGGGAACTACGCATACTCGTCAGGCGGAAAGACGGGCGTTCTCGTAGCGGCGGGTGGTGCGCTACTGATCGGCGGGGCGAACGCGATCGTCGCGTTCTTCTCCGGTCTGGGTGCGGGGATCTGAGGTGCTGGCCGACGTCGACCCGTGCATCGGTCCGATCGGGCTGGTGTGCGACCTGGTGTCCAGTGCGACAAGCGCCGCCCAGAACGCGGCGTCGGACTACGTCTTGGGTGGGCTCGGGGCCGCGTTCATCTCGGCGGCCGCCTCGCTGGGGGACCTGGCGTTGGCAGCGCTGGATGCGACCACGACCCCCGACCTGTCGGCGCAGTGGTTCCGCTCGAACCTGGCGTTGATCGCGACGATCACCTTGCCGGTGTTGGTCGGGCTGTTCGTCGCTCAAGTCGTCGCCTCAGTGCTACGGCGCGAGCCGGGCGGGCTGAGCAGGGCTCTGCTCGGCGTGGGCAAGGCGACGCTCGGCGCCGCGCTGGCCGTCGCGGGCACGCAGCTGGCCCTGAGCGCAGTGGACGGGATCTGTCAGTTCATCGCCTCGGCCTCGGGCACGACGGTTGGAGCGTCCGCAGCTCGGTTCTTCCGATTCGCCGGGCTTGCGACGGTGTCATCCCCGGCCCTGCAGATGCTGGTCGGCACTCTCTTGGCGGTCGGCTTCCTGCTGTTGTGGGGTGTCCTGCTGTTCCGCAAGGCGGCGCTCATCGTGGTGGCTGTGTTCGCGCCGATCGCCTTCGCGGGCGCGGCATGGGACCAGACGCGGGTGTGGACGCGGCGATGGCTGGAGGTCGTGGCCGCGCTGGTGTTCTCGAAGCTGGTCATCGTGGTGACGTTCGTCGTGGGGGCCTCCGCGTTCGGCGGCCAAGGTCCTGCCGTCACGAACCCGGGCGACGTTGCGACCGCGCCCGGCGCCGGAGATGCGCTGTCCGATGCGTTGGTCGGCGCCCTGCTGCTCGCCATCGCGGTGTTCTCCCCATGGTTGACATGGCGGTTCGTGCACTGGTCGGGCATGGAAGCCGCCGGGGTGATGCACTCGACGGTCGCGGCGAACCCGATCAGCCGGGGGGCGGGGGCTGCCGGGCGGGGTACGAAGATCGCGGCCCAACAGGCAGTGATCACTGCGGTGACCAGCGGCGCGGGAACGGCAGTGGCGGCCGGCCGGGCGGCTCGGGCTGGCGGTGCGATCCGCGCGGCAACTGCTCGCCCGACGGGGAGCTCTTCGACTGGTGCGCGATGAACGAGACAACGACGGCGCAGTTCGGCCGCTTGGAGCGGCGCGGGGTGCTCCTGGGCCTATCAGGCGGGCAGCTCGGCCTGGTCGCCGGCGCAGTGTTCGTCATGATTGTGGCTGTCCGCGGCGCCGGTGGGGTCGGCCTCGCCGTCGCTGCGCCGTTGTGGCTGCTGCTGTTGGTCGCCGGGCTCGTCAGCGTGGGCGGACGGACCATGCCGACCTGGGCGCCCGTCGTTGCCAGATGGGTCGGCGCGCGGGTGGTCGGGCGGACGAAGGCGGCGACGGCACTCATGGTCGACGAGCCGGGAACGCTCATGTTGCCGGGCGTCCCGGGGGCGCTCGAGGTGGTCAAGTGCGCGCGGCTCGGCGGTGTGCTGGTCGTTGATCGCCGGACGGCGACCGTGACGGCAATCGCACATGTTCGCGGGTCGGGGTTCCTCTTGGACGACGACGCGACCAAGGAGCACAAAGCGTCGGCATGGGGTCGCGTGCTTGGCACCCTGTGCCAGCAGCCGCAGGTGGTGCGGATCCAGGTTCTCACCACCGTCGCTGCGGGCGGGATGAGCGACGCGCGCAGATGGTGGCGCGAGCACTGCCTCGCCGCCGAGGGCGGCCCGGCCGGGATCCTGGCGGATCTGCTCGATGAGGGCTTTACGAGCGCGGTGCGCCGCGAGCACTTGCTCGCGGTCGCGGTGCGTAGCCCGCGTGGACATCGGCGCCTGACAACCGATGCTGCGGTCGCGGTCGCCGGGGCCTTCACGGCCGTGGCGGACGCTCTGGGCGCGGCCGAGCTGATCGTTGATCAGTGGCTGGACGGCACGGGGCTGGCGAGAGCGATTCGCGGCGCCTATGAGCCCAACACCGCCGCCGACGACGTTCCGATCCGTGTCCCGGCACCGGTTGGGGTAGCCGAGGAATGGGACCGGTGTCGCACCGGGACGGCGTGGCACGCGACGTACTGGGTCGCGGAGTGGCCTCGGACGGCCGTGGACGCGACGTTCCTGCAGCCGCTGGTCGGCGACGGCGGTGCCCGAACCGTCTCGCTCATCGCCGAGCCGGTTCCCGCCCGGGAGGCCCTGCGCCAGATCCGCCGGGCGCGGGCTGAGTACCGGGCCGACGCCGCCCAGCGGCAGCGGATCGGGCAGGTCGAGGATCGCGCGGTCGCCGCAGAGGTCGAGGATCTGGACCGGCGTGAGGCCGAGCTCGTCGCCGGGCACGGGGACCTCCGGTTCACGGGCCTAGTGAGCGTCAGCGCGCCGGACCGTGATCGTCTGGCCGACGCGTGCCGTGCGGTCGAATCGGACGCGGCACGGGCGATGTGCGACCTGGTGCGGTTGGTCGGTCAGCAGGGTTCGGCGCACCTGGCAGCCTCTCTGCCGTTGGCGCGAGGTGTGCGATGAGGACGAACACCGTCGCGGGCCGGGTCAGCCAACTGCCGACACGGGCGCGAACCTACGCCGGCCTCGGACTCCCCTCGCATCGCGCGTCGTCCGCCACCCTGTCGGCCGCGTACCCGTTCCTGGTTCCACCGTCACTCGATGTCGGCGTTCCTGTGGGCCTGGACGCACTAGGGGGTGGGGTCTTCTGCTTCGACCCATGGGTTCTGTACGGCGCAGGAGAGCTGACGAACCCCAACACCGTGCTCGCCGGGGTGGTCGGCGCCGGGAAATCAGCACTCGCCAAGTCGCTGGCGTACCGGTCGATCGCCGCGGGCCGACGCGTCTACGTCCCGGGTGACCCGAAGGGCGAGTGGGCGGCACTGGCCCGCGCCGTCGGCGGCGTCGTGGTCGAGCTCGGCCCGGGTCGGCAAGCGCGGCTGAATCCGCTGGACGTGGGGGCCTCGACCGATCCGCACGGGGACCGTCTGCGCCGGATCGCCGCGGTCGCGGCAACCACCCTTGCCCGCGACCTGCGCCCGGCCGAGCACTCCGCCTTGGATGCCGCACTCGGCGCCGTCGAACGCTCCCATGCGATGCCGACGGTGGGACCACTCGTCACGGCGCTGACCGACCCCGACGAGACCGATGCGCGCGGCGACGGCCTGACCAGGGCGGAGCGGACCCGTGACGGGTCGGACCTTGCGCATGGGCTGCGCCGACTCGTCCGCGGGGACCTCGCCGGCATGTTCGACGGTCCCACCACCGACCCACTGGACCCGGCGGCGCCGCTCGTCGTGCTGGACCTGTCCGGGCTCGGTGCCGACGACGACGCCTTGGCGGCGGCCATGACCTGCGCGTCCGGGTGGCTCGAAGGCGCGTTGCACCCGCCACCGGGCGTTACTCCGACCAAGCGGTGGGTGATCTACGACGAGGCCTGGCGGCTGATGCGGCAGACCGCCGTGATCCGCCGCCTGCAAGCTCAGTGGAAGCTCTCCCGAGCCCTGGGCGTGGCGAACCTGCTCGTCCTGCACCGGCTGTCGGACCTTGACGCGGTTGGCCCCGCAGGCTCGGAGGCGCGCGCCCTGGCGTCCGGGCTGCTGGCCGACTGCTCGACCCGGATCGTCTACCGGCAGGAATCCGATCAGTTGTCGGCCACTGGGACGGCACTCGGGCTCACGCGCACCGAGCGTGACCTGCTCCCCGCCCTGCCCCGCGGTACCGGGTTGTGGAAGCTGCCCCGCCGGTCCCACGTCGTGCACCACCTGCTGCACCCGACCGAGACGTTCGTCGACACCGACCAAGCCATGCGGGAGGGGGCGACACCGTGGACGGCGACACGGTGATGCTCGCCGAGCAGGCCACGTTGGGTTCCCTGCTCCTCGACCCGGCCCTCATCGACCGGGTGCGAGGCTGGTTGCGGCCCGGGGACTTCGGGGAGTGGTGGCACGGACAGGTCTATACCGTGCTCCTCGAGCACCGGGCGGCCGGGCAGCCCGTCGACCTCGAGGCACTCGCGCAGACCATGGTCGACCGGCTCGGTGAACGTTCCGGTGGCCGGCTACGGATCGTCGACCTACTGCACACCGCCCCCGGACACCCGGTAACGGCGACCTACGCGCGGATGGTGGTCGAGGCGAGCCTGCGCCGCGAGATCGCCGGACAGGGCGTGCTGCTTCGGGCGGGTGCACTTCAGTCCGCACTGTCAGCGAGCGCCGGTCCGCTGGCCTCGGCCTGCCTCATGGTGGACACCACGCTGGAGTCGATCGACGGGCGTTGGGCTGACGCGAACGGCCAACGTCGGCACACCCCGAACGCCCCAACCCCGATTCGGCCCGCCGCCCACCAATTGGAGCTGCGTACCGGTGCTGACAAGTTCCTCGCCGACCGGCCGGCTCGGGACCCCGACGCCGAGCACGCGCACGTCATCGACTTGATCGGTTCCCTGCTCGCCCACCCCGAGACCATTCCGGGCGTGGCTGCGTGGCTGCGCCCCGCCCAGGTTCCCGACCCCGGCTGGCGGGCCGTCTACACCGCCGCGACGGATCTGGCCGCACGCGGCGAGCCCGTTGACGCGGTCACTGTCTCCTGGGCCGTCGCACCGTTGCGTCGCAGTGGAACCTCGGTCCCGTCACCGCGCGAACTGTGCAAGGCCGTCGACACCGGCTGGCTTGATCGTCCCGCCCGTGCGGCCCGGATCGTCGCCGGCGAGCAAGTGTGCGCGCTGGCCGAGCGGGCATCGAATCAGCTCACCGCGGCCGCTGAGGACCCCGCCCTCGAGATCAGCGGGGTCCTCGACACCGCCGCGCTGTTCACCGCGGCCCTGCGCCATGCCGCAGTCGGGCTGTCCCGCGATGGCACTGCGGCTCGGGCAGTCAGACCTCGCGTCCTGAGCCGCGGGCCAGTTGCGGGATGAGGCCCGCAATGCACCCACGACCGGGCCAGCCACCGCTCGGTACGAGCCTCGACCTGACCACCTTGGCTCTGCTGGCCGGGGGCGCCACCCTGGCCGCGGGCTGCTTCCTATGGCTCGGCGCCGCGGCCGCATGCCTGATCACCGGCCGGCCGGTCCCCGAGGGGGGCGCACTTGACGCGCTCCGCGCCCTAGCCGCTCCGCGCGATCCCGCATCCGCCTGGCCCGACCCCGACCAGATTCCCGGACCCACGCCCTACTGGGGCGCTACCGCTCTTGCCGCAGTCGTGCTCCTTGCCGCAGTCCTCGGACTCCGGTCGGGCGTCGCCCGCTCACGCGACCGGCGCGCGACCGACCCAGCCAGGCTGCGCAACCTTCCCGGGATGGCGCGACGCGGCGAGGTCGAAGCCGCCGCGGGGCGACGCGCCCTGGTCCGCCGAGGCGCCGTCGTCCGCCCGTCCTCGGGTACGCGACCCCGACCCGAGGACGTCGGCTATCGGCTCGGTCACCTCGACGGACTCGACCTGTGGTGCTCGGTCGAGGAGTCCGTTCTGCTGGTCGGGCCGCCCCGGATGGGCAAGGGCCTGCACGTGGTCATCCCCTGGGTGCTCGACGGGCCCGGCCCGGTCGTGGCGACCTCCACCCGCCCCGACACGTTGGCCGTGACCTCCCGCGCGCGCCGCGCCCGCGGGCCGGTCGCGATCTTCGACCCTCAACGCCTCGCCGGGCTACCCGGCGGCCTGGCCTGGTCTCCGGTACGCGGGTGCGATACCCCGCGCACCGCTCTCGTCCGGGCTCGAGGCCTGGCCGCCGGGGTCGGGTTTGGGCGCACTGTGTCCGACTCGGACTTCTGGGCCGGGCAGACCGAGACGGCTCTGCGCTGCCTCCTGCATGCCGCCGCCCTGGACGGGCGGCGCGCGGTCGACCTGTACAGGTGGTCCCTCAACCCCGCCCTTGCCGAGGACGCCGTCACCATCCTCGCCCGCACCACGCAGGCCGCGGACGGCTGGGCAGATGCCCTGGATGCCGTCATCCACACCGACCCGCGCACCCGGGACTCCGTCTGGCTTGGTGTGCGCCAGTCTCTCGCGGCGATGGCCGACCCCGACGTGCTTGCCGCCGTCGATCCCGCTCCAGGGCACGAGTTCGATCCCGTCGCGTTTCTTCGCGACTCGGGGACCCTCTACCTGCTCGCTTCCGCCGTGGCCTCCGGGTCATCGGCGCCGCTGATCGCCGCGCTCGTCGAGGACATCACCGAGACAGCCCGGACGTTGGCCGCCCGTTCACCGGGTGCGCGTTTGGACCCGCCACTGCTGCTGGCTCTGGACGAGATCGCCAACCTCACACCGCTGCCGTCGCTGCCGTCGCTCATGGCCGAGGGCGGCGGCACGGGGATCACGACCCTGGCCGTCCTTCAGTCCCTTGCCCAGGCCCGCAACCGGTGGGGCGAGCACGCCGCGGACACGCTGTGGGACGCGGCTACGGTCAAGCTCGTCCTCGGCGGGCTGGGCAAGTACCGCGACCTGGACGACGTCGCTCGCCTCATCGGAGAGACCGACGAGTTCGTCGAGACCCGCACGCGCGCGAGGGCTGGCGACCGCTCCACCTCCACCTCCATCCGCACCGTGCCCGTCCTGCCCGCCTCCGCGCTCCGCACCCTGCCTCTTGGCACCGCTGTTCTCCTGCTCCGCCAGGCCCGGCCGGCCGTCGTTGACCTGACCCCCTGGACCCGACGACCCGACGCCGCCCGCCTCTGGGCCGACCAAGCCGTCGTCGAGCACAACACCGCCCACCCCTCGGAGACGAACCGATGATGCGACCACTCCTTGTCTTCGGCGGCCTCAGTGTCGCCGCTGTACCCGCCTTGGCGATCGTCACCGCCCTAGCCGTAGGCACGTCCACGGTGGCTTGCATCGAGACCTCCGCAGGGGGTGTCCTGGCCGCCGACGCCCCCGTCCCCGCGCACGCGCGACAGTGGGTCGCCGCGACCAGGGCGGCATGTCCGGACCTGCCGGAGCCGTGGATCGCCGCCGTCATGGCACAGGAGTCCGGGTTCGACCCCGACGCCCACGCCGACGACGCCAACGGCGGCACCTGGGGGCTGTTCCAGCTCAACTCCTCCGTCTGGGAGACGGCGTACGGGCACCCGTGGCCGGCCGACCTCAACGCCAACGGCGTCTGGGACGTGCGCGAGCCCGACATCCACGCCAGGGTTGCCGGGCGCTACCTCTGCGACCGACTCAACGGCGTGCGCGCGATCCGCGCCGCCCACCCCGAGTGGGCATCGTCGGCTCTGCCCGTGCTGGACGCGCTGATCATCGCGCACAACGCCGGCGAGTCGCGGCTGGCCAACTATCCCGACATCCCCGAGGTCACCCGGGCGTTCATCCGCAACGTTGACCACCGCGTCCGAGCCTGGAGTAGCATCCCAGTCCTCGACGGACCCGAACCGACCGCAGCGTCGGACGGGTCACCGAGCGCCCCGGTGCCCGCGACGTCCCACCCCCTGCGACAAACGGGCACCGGGTGCCTGCCCGGCCTTGGGGGCGACGCCGGAGCCGTCACCGTCCCGCCGGGCACGCCCCACGACGTCGCCGCGGCCGTCACGACCGCACTCTCCTACGTCGGAGTGACCTCAGGGTGGGACGGTCTGTGCGACCGGCTCGCCTGCCGCGCCTACGGCTACGTCGGATCCGGCTACGTCTCGGCCGCTAACCACTGGGCGGCGATGCTCGACGGCGGCTACGCCCACCCCGGCAACCGGTGCCCGCCCCTTGGCTCGTTCGTCTTCTGGAACACCGGCCGCATCTACGGGCACGCATCCGTTGTCGTGCAGGCATCCGCGTCGTGCGACCCCGACCAGACCCTCATAACCTCCAATGGCGTCTTCGACACCGCGACAGGCAACCACGGCGGGGTCTACCTGCTGTCCTTCGCCCGCATGGACGCCATGTACCTGCGCGGAGCCGGCTACTTGGGATGGTCGGACCCGGTATGCGCTGGCGCGCACCTGCCCGCGGGCACCGTGCACCCGGCGCCGTCCGGGCGGTGAGGGCCGTGGCCGCCCACCGCGCGGAATTGCGAAGTTCTGAGGACCGGCTGGCCGCCGTGCATGAGCAGCTCGTCACCGCAGTTGAGGCGCTCGCATCGTCGGAGGCATGGGCCGCGATGCTCCGGGTCGCGGCCCGATTCCCCACCTACTCGCCGTCGAACGTCCTACTGATCGGGATGCAGCGCCCCGACGCAACCAAGGTGGCCGGGTTCGGGACCTGGAAAGCTGTCGGCCGCCATGTCCGCAAGGGCGAGCACGGGATCGCAATCCTCGCTCCTTGCGTGTACCGCGCCGACGCGCGGCTCGACGGAGTCGCGACGTCGAAAACCGCGGACGAAGGCGGGGCCGCTTCCGAGCCCCGCGGGCCCGTGGCGCCCGTGTCACCCGAGCCTGAGGCGCCCGGAGACCGGGCGGTGCACCGACGCGAGTTGCGCGGATTCAAGGTCGTCCACGTCTTCGACGTGAGCCAGACCGACGGCGACCCCCTCCCCGATGTTGCACCAGCGCGCCTGAACGGCGCGGCTCCCGCCGGCCTCTGGGACCACCTCGTAGAACTCGCCCACGAGGACGGCTACCGGCTCGAGCGCGGACCCTGCGGGCTCGGCGCCAATGGCTATACCGACTTCACTGCGCGCGTTGTCCGCATCCGGGACGACGTCGACCCAGCACAGGCAGTCAAGACCCTCGCCCACGAGCTCGGCCACATCCGCGCCGACCACGAGCACCGCTTCACCGACTACGACACCTCCGCAGCGTGCCGCGGGCAGGCCGAAGTCGAGGCCGAGTCGATCGCCTACCTCATCACCGCCCAAGCCGGCCTCGACTCCGCGACCTACTCAGTCCCCTACCTCGCCAGCTGGTCCGGTGGCGATGTGGACCTCCTGCGCGAGTCGATGACGAGGGTGGTGACGGTCGCACGCACAGCCTCACGCGACAACGACATCCGGGCAGGTATGTGCTC
>CAYGGX010000085.1:0-9464 GCA_964349585.1 uncultured Actinotalea sp. | reverse complement strand
AGAGCAGCGGACTTTTAATCCGCGGGTTGTGGGTTCGATCCCCACGGGGCCCACCGAGCGTTTGTCCAGGTCACGGGCTTGAGCTGGGCTCGGGAAGAGGTCCCGATGGGCGGCCATCTGAGCCGCTAGTCCGCATCTAGTCCGCATTTGGTCCGCGCGGCCCCCGTGCGCGCGCCCTGGGTGAGTGCCCGCGCACGGCTCGGTCCGCTGGCTCCCTGCGGCCTTGGGAGCGGTGGTGTGGAGTCCCAGAGCTCGCCCGCAACCCGACCGGCGTGATGAACACGCTGCGGGCACGAGGCCCCAGGGGCTTCCCGCCGCCGACTCCGACGAGGTGTTGGTCACCGAGCCCGCCGGGCGCGCCGAGACCTACGCGGGGCTGGCCGCACAACCGACTCGGAGCTGCTCGAACAGAGGAGGTGGTCCGGCTGGACGCCGCCCGATGTGCACACGTTGACGCCATGCCACCGCTACGACGTCGTCGTCGAGTACGCCCTGCGCACCCTCGACCCTCCCCTGCCGCCCGCCACTTGCGCCACCAAGCGTCCCCTGCCCCCGACGGTCGCGCCGGCCCGGCCAGGAGCGTCCACCTCCGCTGACTTCATCACCGGAGTTGCCGACGTCACGGACCCCGCGTAGGCACACCCCGCCCAGGACCACCTCGAAGGTCTGGTCTGCTTCTAGCAGTCCCGCGCACATGCGGGTTCCGTGCATTACCCCGCCCAATGTGAGGACTCCGGAGCGATGATCACCGACCACCTGCTGCGCGCCGAATTCACCCAGAGCAGACCGCACGATGACCGTACGGCTGGCTCTCGTGGCCGATAGACTCCGGACGTCGCGTTTCGAGCCTGTGCACTGCGCAGATAGAAGGTCGAGCGGGTTCCGAGCACCGGCGTCCTTGCTCGACAAGTCGTTGGAGGAACGTGATGCCGAACCTTCGCATGGCTGCCCCGATCCTGATCGCTCTGGCGTTCGCGCTCTCCGGCTGCGGGGGCTCGGAGGGTGAGGCTCCTGTCATGCCTGACGTCGTGGCGTTGCAGCTTGACGTTGCGTTGAGTGACGTCGCTCGCGCAGGGATTGACCCGGACGACGTCGAGGTCGATGGCGGAGGACTCTTCGGCGTCGTTGATGAGTCGAACTGGACGGTCTGCGAGCAGTTGCCAGCCGCCGGTACGGCCGTCTCGGGGAAGCCCCGCCTGACCGTCGACCGGTCGTGCGGTGATGACACCGCGAACGCGACGGAGTCACCGACAGAGCCGGCCGCGGAGCCCAGCGAGGAGGCAACGGAGGAGCCGCCCACAGAGGCCACTCCTACGGCGCCGACGGATGGCCAGCCGCTCACAGTGGAGTCAAACGCTGACTTCGCGGCCATCATGCAGTTGACGGACACCTGCAGCCCGGACATCGGCGCGTTCGCAGCCAGATACGCCGGTGCGACGGTCGCATTCGACGGGGCGATCTTCGGGATGAACCCGCACGACGGGGCAACAACCCGATACGACATCCTCATCAACCAGGGTGACTTCAGCGAGGACGTCGCTCGACCTGGGCCGAGCTTCCAGTTCCGGGATGTGAACACGACGTTCGACCTGCACTACTCGGGTGCCGTGCCGGACTCGATCGGCGTCGGCACGAACATCCATGTTGTCGCCACCGTCGACGAGTTCGTCTCGCAGCAGTGCCTCTTCTTGCTGGAACCTGCCGAGACCTCGTTCAGGTAACCGCGTTGCGGCCAACGTGGTGCAGGGTGCGACGCACCCCGCACCACCCCCAGCGCTCCTTTCCGCACTCTTCGCGCGAACCACATCGCTTGCCAACGACAGAACCGCATCCACCGGGAGGCAATCTCATGGGAAACCGTCAGCAGTACACGCTCGGCAACTTCGCGATCGATGCTCTTCTGACCGTCTTGACGGGTGGCCTGTGGCTCATCTGGATCTTCGTACGTGAGATCCGCAAGGGCTGATCAACGGCTTTCCTCGCAGCCCACGTTGGCGGAACCCGCCTCGGCTCCTCGGGGCAGTGACCCGCCGGCCCACTCGTATCGGCTCAAGAGGGAGCGCAACCCTTCAACTTCGGAGCCTCCCAGCTGCCGCGGCACCCCTCGGTGCCGTGGTCGGGGGCGTGTAGTCCGGCCGCAGCCCAGACCCACGCCCGCGGCCGCCGCGAGCCCGGTCGATCGCCGGCGGCGATGAACTCGTAGAGCTTGCTGCGGCTGATGCCTAGGACCGCGGCCGCCTCCACGACGCTGAACACTCGGCGTTCGTCTGGTTGCAGCGTGATGTTGATGATCGGCTGCTCGACCTCGCGCGCGCGGCGGCGAGTCCGCTCGGTGTACACCGAGGTCACGCGAACGGGCGTCGGCTTGGCCCTCGGGGCGTCCCCTCGCTTCGGCGGGCTCATTCGGCTTCCGCCTCGTTGACGCTTCCCTCCACGGTTCCCCAGGCACCGAGCGCCTCGGTTGCGGCAGCGTTCATCCGCTCAGCGACGTCGTCGAGCTCGGCGTCGAAGAGCCCCGAGTACACGTCCAGCGTCATCGACGCGGATGCGTGCCCGAGCATCCTCTGGACCGCCTTCACGTTCGCCCCCGACGCGACGGCCAGGCTCGCGGCGGTGTCCCGCAGGTTGTGCGGCGTGAGCGGCGCGAGGCCGGCGCGCTCCACAGCGGGGTCGAAGAAGTAGTGCCGGAAGTTGGAGTTCCTCAGCGTGCCGCCCTTGCTCGCGGTGAACAGCGGCGCGTCGTCCGGCCTTCCCGCCACGTACGCGCGCAGGCGGGCGACGAGGAAGGCCGGGATGGGGACGGCCCGGCGCCGGTAGGTCTTCGGAGCGTCCCGGTGGAGCCCACCGCGCGACAGCTCGCTGATGCTCCAGTTGACGGTCACCCGGCCGCGCTCGAGGTCGACGTCGCCGACCTGGAGCCCGGCGGCCTCACCGAAGCGAAGCCCAGTGAACGCGAGCAGGACGACCAGCAGGTCGTACGGCTCGGGCAGCTCCGCGGCGAGCCGAGCGACCTCCTCGTTACTCAGGAACCGCTGGACCGGCCGCGTGAGCCGCGGCTTCGCGACGCCGTCCGCCACGTTCCTGGAGAGGCGCCCGTCCCGGACCGCGAGCTTGAGCATCTGCGACATCACGATGAGCGTGTGCCGAGTGTGCGCCGGGCTGCGGTCGACCTGGATTTCCGAGACCCACCGGACGAGGTCGGCGTGCGTGACGTCGGCCAGCGCAACCCTGCCCCATCGCGGAAGGACCCACACGCGAAGGGCGCTCTCGTACTTCTCCCGGGTTCGCGGACGCAGGTGCGCCTTCGTCGCCAGCCAGACCTGCGACCACTCGGCGACGGTGACGCGGGCCTTCGCGGGGTCGACCCAGTCGCCCCGTGCGAGCGAGGTCTCCTGTGCGGCGAGCCAGCGTTCGGCGTCGGCCTTGCGCGCGAAGTGGCGGGCGCGCTCCTTGCCGGTCGCGTCGCGGTACCGGGCGCGCCACATCCCGTCCGGCCGCTTCTTGACGTTCCCGGCCACGGTCAGGCGCTCACCTCGCGCCGGCACTCGCTCTCCAGCCACGCCTGTACGGCGATCGGGCTGTAGCGAAGGTGCTTGCCCACGCGATAGGCGTCGGGACCGGTGCCGAGGTAGCGCCACTGGTGAAGCGTCGCGATCGGGATACCCAGGAACGCGGAGACCTCCCCGATCGTCCACAGCCGCTCGACGGTCGGTGGGGCGGCGTCCGACGCCCTTGGCCCGACACCAGTTGGGCGGGGCCGTCCCCGCAGGGAGGGGCCGGGCGCCGTCGTCGCAGCGCTGGTGCGCGAGTGAGGCATCTCGTTCTCCTTAGGGCCGGGCGAATGCGGGGGCTGCGGCCACGGGGCGAGTCGTCGCCGGGGGTCGTGTGCCCACTCCGTCGATGGTGCGTTGGGCGCTGAGGACAGTGCGCACCGCTTCCCGCTCGGTGAGGCCCGCGGTGACCGCGGCGGCGACGAGCGGCTCGAAATCCTGCACCCCGGCTTCGGCCGCGCGGCAAGCGGCCCAGAACAAGGCGTTGTCGCGGTTGCCTTCCGGCTGCCGGGCGACGTGTGCGGCGAGGGCCGGCGTTGGGTCGGCACCGTCACGTTGGCGGACGACGCCGATGGCTCGGTCGCGGCCGGTGGTCGGGGCAAGCAGGTCGACGACGGCGGACCAGTCGAGTGGGCGCCCGGGCCCCTGTCGGGTGGAAATGGCCTGGTACCGGCGGGAGTAGTCCTTGGTCTGGCCGAGCGAGGGTGGCAACAGGACGTAGCCGCCGGTGGCGCGGAAGTCGACGTGCAGGCCGCGCAGGCTGCCGTTGCGCTGCTCGGTCCCGGGGTAGTGCAGGTGCAGTCCGCCGGATGGCGTCAGAACGGCTCGGATCCAGCCGTCGAGCAGCCCCGCCGCTTGGGCGTGGTGGAAGGCGTGCCAACCGTTCCCGTCGGGCCGGACGTCGACGTCGAGGACGTCGAAGCCCGGCGCCCCGGTCGGGGTGGCGACGTTCGCCTGCGGGCGCTGCGTCCACCACTGGTGGATGCGGTCGGGGTTGGTCGTGGCGTCGTGGAAGCCGTTGGCGGTGAGCGGGGCCTTGCCTGCGGGCACGCAGGGGAAGACGGCGATGCCGGCGGCCGCGTAGGCCAGGGCGCGGTCGCGCAGGTCGTCCAGCGGTGTCGTGGCCGTGGCGTTCACGGTGTGCCTCCCTGGCTTCGGGCGGGTCGACCCAGGGAGACCACCCCGTGCGCACCGAGCCGGGCGTCGGTGTCAGTCGTTCCGCTCGGCGAGATCCGCCTCGAGGTGGGCGGTGAACTGATTCGCGTAGCCGGTCGCGGCTGGGTCGCTCGCCCAGATAGGCGGGGTGTCGGGGCGGTGTTCGCCCGGCCGGCAACCAGTTCGCGACGACCAGAGCTGGAGCCGGCCGCGGGCCGCGGCGAGCGTCTGGTGCCACTCGACCGGAGCCATCGCTGATGCCGCCGGGTCGAACGATGCGCGGTGTGCGGTCCGAAGGGCGGAGAGCTCCTCGACCAGGTGGCCGTGCGCGAACCAACACGGTGGGACGTCGCGGTGGTCCAGGCTGTACCGAACGGCGAGCCACCGGACCCAGGTGTCGAGCTCGGCCCAGGCAGTGGCTGCGGCGTCGGCGTCCAGTCGCTGCCAGACCACAGGCTTGGGGCGACCTCCGAGCACCTGCTCGACGAGTGCGTCGACGTCGACTGGGTCGTCTGCAGCCGAGGTCACTCCTACGCTCCGAGAGCGGAGCGGCTACGGCCAACCGGCTCGAAGCGGGTCGTCAGCGGCGCGGTCGTCGGTGCCTCCGGGCGGAGGGCGATCTGGCGACGGGCGAGGGCATGGCGCAGCTCAGCGGTCGACGCGCGCAGGATCCGCTCCGCTCCCGGAGGCAGCGGCGCGTCGGTGGTGGCCTCGATCGCGGCGCGACGCGCGGTCCGTACGGCGCCGTCCAGGGCCCGTACGAGCGGTGCGACGTCGAAGTCTGCGGCGGGACGCCACAGCAGGTGGCTGTCCTCGGACCGGTCGCGCACTGCCACACCGTGATCTTCGACCGCGCGCCTCGCCGCGTCACGCAGCGCGACCGTCATGGTGGCGGTCGCGGCGGTGTAGGCCCTGACGTCCGGAAGGACGGCATCGGCCTCGGCGGCTCCTACCGCTGCGGCCTGCAGGCGGGGCAGCCCCGAGGCGCCGATCTCGCGGCCCTGGGCAAGGGCGGCTGGCGACCCTGGGGTCAGACTCGCCAGGTTGGGACGGCTCTGTGTCACCGACGTTGCCAACTCATCGGCGTGCCCGCTCAGGAGAGCGCCCAGGCGGACGTGGCCGGTGTCCTCGGGATTGCCCGCGACGCGCAGAACTGCGACCGCGGCACGGTCGGCCTGGGCGAGTACCCGGGCGAGTGAGAGGACGTCGGTGATCGACGCGTCGCCGCGCGCCAGGAGCCGGCCCGCGTTTTCCACCGCCCGAGGGAGCGCCGCGAGTGTGGACACCGGGATGATGCGGCGGCTCGGGTAGATCGGGCTCCAGACGCGGCCATCGGGCTCACCTGGCTCGCCCGCCAGGCGGACGACTTCGCGCGCCTCGACCGCCAGCGCTGCGGCCGCCTGGCGCGGCCGCGCACCAACACCGTGGGGCGGTCCGACCTGCGCGAGCAGGTCCGACCGCGTCACGGCTAGAACCTCGGCCAGTGCGGCGATCTCACCCAGGGCTGTCCACCGTTGATCGCCGCTCATGTGGTGCGCTTGCACACCAATCCCTTGTGCGGTCGTCGCGCTGGCCACCACGAGCCCCGTCCAGACCTGCACCGACCCGACAGCATGTGCCGGGCTTGAGGGCAGTTCCGCCCACCGGGAGGACGGCGGGAGTGGGTCAGGCGAGGGGTTGATCGGCGGCAGAGCTGCGAGACCGCCGCGCAGCAGACGGACCGGGTGCCGAACGAGATCGGCGATCTCCGGCTGGACCGCGGCGCCCAGGCTTAGCCCTGTCACCGTCTCGATCATCTCCGCCAAGAGGACGGCTAGGTCGTCCTGTAGCCGGCCAACCGGCATCACTGAGGCGGCGTCGGGTGGCGTGACGAGGGCGAGGGCCGCGTAACGAGTCGCCAACTCCATGCGCCCGGCGTAAATCAGGCCCACGACGGGACCTCGCCTGCCTCCTCGGCGGCCAGGATGTGCGCGGCCTGCTCGAGGTGCCTCAACGCCTCGGCAAGCAGGAGCGCCGCCGACAACGGCTCCACCCGGATGATCGCCCCGCGCACCAGCCGTCGCGCGGTCGCCAGAACCGCAAGCAGGCCGAAGGTCTTTGGCAACGTCGGCACGATGACCGAGGACGCCGAGACGGCATCGAGCCCCTCCCACGCCGCGCAGATCTCCAACGCCGCCGACGATTCTGACGCGCACCGTTCGAGCGCGACGTCGAGTAGACCGCGTACCGCGGAGATGACGTCCGACACCTCGAACTCGTGCGGACGACCAACTACCGCTTCGCTCGTGCCCATCGCCGAACTCCCTCCCGAGCTGACGGCAGAGGGAGCAGGACCCGTGCGCACGGAGCGATGGCACCGACTCTTGGACCCTACGGAAGCGACGATGGGCGCGACCCGAAAACGCCGGGGCCGATGGTGCCCGGCGTGGTCGCCGAGGACGGGCCGGGCAGCGCCCCCGCCTAGCGACGCTTTCCGAGGCCGGGCAGCCCTCCGCTGATTGCGCGTATGTGACTCTGCGTGGCCACTCGAGCCCAGAAGCCACGGGGCTCGCCTGTTTGACCCGTGGAAGTTCGCCGCTTGCCTTGCCGGCGCGCACGCCCGCTGGCCTCGCGGCGGACGGCCGCCTCCCTGGCGAGTTCTTGAGTACTGCGCCAACCAGCGGCCTGCGCGAGCCCTTCGATCTCGGCGCCCGTCAGGTCGCCGCGAGCGCCCCTCTTTCGCAGGAGGTCGGCGATCGGGCCGAAGACTTCGGAATCCAGAGCGCCCTGGGACTTCGCGATCCTCGCGCGCTTCAGCACGAAGTCGCGCGACGGCGAGCCAAGCACATGGTCGAGGTGCTGTTCGAGCTTCCGCAGCCGGGCAGGAGACGTAGACGCGCGGGGGGCTCGCGTCCCCCTGCGCGCCCGCGGTGTCGGCTTCCGAGAGCCTGCCGGAGAGGCTGCGCCAGTCGACGCGCCAGTGGCGCAGCCCTGCGCCGGAGCCGGAGTTTCGCGAGGTGGAGTGTCGGACAACGCGTGCTCAAGGAGCCGGCGGATCCGGGGCGCACCGAATCGCACTCTCCCGTCCGTCGCGTCGATGACTGCGAGAGAGACCTCGGCGGGCGACCTGCCTACGAGACCAGACTCCTCGACGAAGCGCGTGAATGATCGGCCAAGCTCATTCTCGAGGAGTTCGAGGTCGGCGTGGACTTGCTCGACTGTCGACCTCGGCTTCACGCGGCACGCCTCTTCGACGAGCGCGGTCACTCTCGCGGCGGAAAGGTCGAGGGCCCCTGAGGTTCGAGCGAGGATCTCCTCCCCGATGGCTGATGCCTTGGCACCCGCCGCGTCCAGATCCTTTAGGAACTGCTCGACGTCGACGCCAGGCATCGCCGCGAGGAGCGCGGAGCGGTCCGGCGCCGTTTGCTCTCGAGGAGACGGCGGCCCAGCGGTGTGCGGCACGGACTCGATGATCCCCTATGCCATGCGCGTCACGGTGCGCGCGGGTTCAGGCCGGCGGACTCCGCGACGCGTAGGCCACCCCAACAAGTCCAGCACCACCGGTGGAGCGGTCCGCAACAGGAGCACCCCGGTGCCGAACGGCAGCGTCCTTAGCCGCGATGTGTCCATCACCGGAACCCGCCGCACGCTCGACGACGTGGACCGTCCGCCGTAATGGTCGCGGGAGACCGACATCACCTCCTCGTCCCGGTCTCCGATCAGCGTCACCAAGTCGGTCAGGTCCCGGGCGTTGGAGCCGCCGCCGAGGATGACCTTCGCGATCGCGGCGTCCCAGAGCGTGCCCGCCTGTTGCTCGCCCCACTTGTCCCGCGCCTGGGACAGGGACTGGAGCACGGCCAGTGTCGTGACTCCCGACCCGCCGCCCTCCGACATCAGCGCGGGCAGGGACGGCAGCGGCGCGAGGTTCCCGATCTCGTCCAGCGCGAGCAGGAGTGGCGGGTCGAGCCGTGCACCTGGGGACGCGGCCGCCATCCGTCGGGCGGTCTCGACCATGTCCTCCACAAGCGCGGCCACGAGCGGTGCCGCGGCGCCGGCGCCGGAGGCGGTGCCGAGCACGTACAGCGTCCCGCGGCCCCGCAGGAACGCTGCCGGGTCGAACTCCTCGCCTTCCCGCGGGGAGACGGCGTCGAGCACTCGGGGGTCGGCCAGCGCGGACAGCGCCTGTCGGACGCCAAGCCAGATGGAGTCGCGGGTGCGAGGGTCGGAGTTGGCCGCCTGCTCGAGGGCGTTGTCCCACCCCGGTGCGGCCGTTGGGCGTCCGAGGATGGTGATGGCCTCGGTGACGGCAGCCGGGTCCAGCGACCATCGGTAGAGATCGCGGGTCGGGCGTCCGTCGAGAGCGGCGGCGTGCAGCAGGGCACGCAGGACGGTTTCGGTCTGCGCCTGCCAGAAGTCCCCGCCGTCGGCTGTCCGTGAGATCCCGGTGCCGGCGGCAAGGCCTCGGGCGCGGATCATCGCGATCTGCGGGATGTCGCACCCACGGATCGGCGACCAGCGCAGCCCGTCTGGAACGCCAGCCGCCAGCCCTTGCGGGTCGAACACGGCAACCGGTCCCGCCGCACGACGGGCCGCGTAGGTGACGGTGAGGTTGTCGGGCCGCGTCGACGTCGTCACCACCGCGCCGGGCGCGTCGAAGAGCATGGGGATCACAACGTGCAGGCCTTTGCCCGAGCGCGGCGGCCCGACGACGAGGATCGAGTCCTCCACCGACGCCCAGGCCTGCGCGCCGTGTGACCGGCCGAGCAGGTAGCCGACCTC
>CAYGGX010000084.1:0-9521 GCA_964349585.1 uncultured Actinotalea sp. | reverse complement strand
CCCGAACCCACCGCAGAGCCCCCCGACGACCCACCGATCGTCGCCCTCGCCACCACCGGCGACCTCGTCCTCCTCGACCCCGAGACCGGGGAGATCCTCGAGGTCACTGCGTCCGACGAGACGCTCAGTGGCCCGATCTCGCTCACCCCCGACCGATCTGCCGCCTACATGACCCGCGATGACGGATGGCCGAGGCAGGTGGTCCGGGTGTCACTCGAAGACGGGTCGATGACGATGATCGCGGACGGACCCTCGCCAAGCCTGAGCCCCGACGGGCGGACCCTCGCCTACGTAGCGCAGTACAACATCAACCACCCGGACGACCCGGAGTGGCGGTCCCTCGCCCTCCTGGACCTGGCAACGGGCGACGTCGAGTACCTGCCCGACAACTCCTGCGGCGGATGCGCCCGGAGAATCGACCAGCCCGCGTGGTCACCGGACGGCTCACGGCTCTATGTCGCGGCGGGCTTCGCGGACCCCATTCCGGACATGGACCTGATCGTCTTCGAGACATCGACGCCCCCCGCAGACCTCCAGGCCGCGGCACCGTTCGAGTTTGCCGACACGAACCCCCGAAGCCCGTTGTTCCCCACCTTCCTTCCGGACGGAAACCTCGCAATGGCGGGCGTCGCCGACTTCGGGACGGGTGACGCCGGGGACGGCGCCACCTCCTACCACGGTTACGTCGAGGTCGTTGACGTATCCACGGGCGCGACGCTCCAGTACGACCAGCACTCCGCCCCGTACATGGCCGACTGGTCGGGCGACCCGATCAAATGGACCCTCGACACAGCGACGCCCCCTGCAGGCGGGCGTCTGCCAATCGTCGCGGCGGAGATGACCACCCCCGGCGCCGAGCCCACGTTCTGGCTGTTCCTCCAGAACGGCTATGGGCTTCAGCCGCTGGCGCAGGGGATCGTCGCCGTGGCCTGGTAGGTCGCCTCACCTCCTCGAGGCGGAGCCCCGCGAGATCAGACCGGGATCCGGGCGGCGAACGCCTCCACCTTGCCCTGCCAGCCGTCCTCGAGCGGCCCGCGCATGCCGGTGACCAGGACCTTCTCGGCGGCAACCTCCACCAGCCCGGCCGCCCGCAGGCCCTCCCGCATCATCGGGGTCACCTTCTGGTACTTGGCCTGCTCCTCCTCGGTGGGGAGCTGCCCGGTCTTCTTGTCCGGCTGCGGCGCGCCCTCGGTGGTGAGCAGAGCGAACCGCGCTCCCTCCGGCGCCGCCAGGTTCTTCAGGAACCTGCGCATTCCCCCGATCGGCTTGCCCATCCGCCCCGGCGAGCTGAACACGTAGAGGTCAGCCTCGGGAAGCTTCCGCGGATCCGCGTCCCGGATGTGGTGGACGTTCACGGCCACGCCCCTGGTTGCCATCTGGCGCTGGAACTCCTGCGCAACCTGGGCGCCGTTGCCGAACTTCGAGGCGTGGTAGTACTCGATCGTCATGATGACTCCCCGCTGCATCTCTTCGAGGCCGCACGATACTCCTCCAAGATCACCCGGACCGCGAGCTCGAGACGCGCCGACGCCCTTCACGGGTCGTGTCGGACCCCCGGGCTAGCGTCGCGGTCATGGAGCACACCTGCGTGTACTACGACGACGGATGGCCGGACCTCACGTGCGTCTGCGGCGAGCGCGCGGCCGTGCCGACCGACGACGACGGCGAGGCGCTTCTGGTCTCCCTCGACGTCCCCCGCCCCGCCGCCCGCGAGCACCTGCCCATCTCGGCCTGATCGAGCGCCCGGCGGTATCGCGCCGGTTGCTCAGACCAGCCGGTACATCCACCCGTGCGGGTCGGCGGCCCGGCCGTACTGGATGTCCGTGAGCTGGGCCCGCACCGCCGCGGTCACAGACCCCGTCCCGCCGCCGCCGACCGCGAGGTCGAAGTCCTCCCCCGCCAGCCGCCCGATCGGGGTGACCACCGCCGCCGTCCCGCAGGCGAACACCTCCGCGATCGACCCGTCGCCGAGGCCGTCGCGGACCTCGGCGAGCGTGATCGAGCGCTCCGCCACGTCGCGGCCCTCGGCGCGCAGCAGCCTCAGGACCGACGACCGCGTCACGCCCTCGAGAATCGTGCCGCTCAGCTCCGGCGTCGCCACGCGCCCGTCGGCGTGGACGACGAAGATGTTCATCCCGCCGAGCTCCTCGAGGTGCGTCCCGGTCGCCGCGTCGAGGAAGCACACCTGCTCGCAGCCGCGCGCGTAGGCCTCCTGCTGGGGCAGCAGCGACGCCGCGTAGTTACCGCCGCACTTGGCGGCGCCGGTGCCGCCCGGACCGGACCTGTTGTAGCCCTCGGACACCCAGATCGAGACCGGCTTGACGCCCCCGGCGAAGTACGGGCCGACCGGTGAGGCGATCAGGAGGAACTCCACCGCACGCGCCGGCCGGACGCCCAGGAAGGCCTCGGACGCGAACATGTACGGCCGCAGGTACAGGCTCGTCTCCTCCGCGCGCGGCACCCACTCGGTGTCCACGCCCACCAGCGCCTCGATCGCCCCGATGAAGTCCTCGACCGGGAGCTCCGGCAGCGCCAGACGGCGCGCCGACGCCTGGAACCTGGCCGCGTTGGCGCGCGGCCGGAACGCCCACACCGACCCGTCGTCGTGCCGGTACGCCTTCAGCCCTTCGAAGATCTCCTGGCCGTAGTGCAGCACCGCGGCCGCGGGATCGAGCAGCAGGGGGCCGTAGGGCTCGATCCGGCGGTCGACCCACCCCTCGTCGGCCGTCCAGGTGATGCGCGCCATGTGGTCGGTGAAGACCGTCCCGAACACCGGAGAGGCCATGACCCGGGCGCGCTCGGCGGCGTCGGCGGGCGTCTTGGTCAACCGGCGCTCGAAGGCGTCCGACGTCGTCGCGTTGGCCGTGGCGCTCATGTCGTTCCCTTTCGCAGGGGGCAGCGGCCCCATGTTCCCAGCAGACGTTACCGGTGCGGCCGCGGGTCGGGCATGCGGCCCTGGTGGAACCGTCCGCATCACACCAGGCGGTGCAGCCAGCCGTGGGTGTCCGGCGAACGGCCGTACTGGATGTCCGTGAGTCGGCGACGGACGCCCGCGGTCACCGGACCCATCCGGCCGTCGGCCACGGCGTGGTCGAACCCCTCGCCGGCCAGTCGGCCGATCGGCGTCACCGCGGCACCCGTGCCGCTGGCGAAGAGCTCGGTCACTCCCCCGTCCGCCAGGCCCGCCCTGACCTCGGCCAGCGTGACGTCCCGCTCCGCGACCTCATGGCCGGCCTCGCGCAGCAGCGTGATGATCGAGCCGCGGGTCACCCCCTCCAGGAACGTCCCGGTGAGGGCGGGCGTCGCCACCGAGCAGTCGGCGAGCACGACGAAGACGTTCATCCCGCCCAGCTCCTCGAGGTTGCGGCCCGTGGCGGCGTCCAGGAAGCAGACCTGCTCGCAACCCCGCGCGTAGGCGTGCTGCTGGGAGAGCAGGCTCGCGGCGTAGTTGCCGCCGCACTTCGCCGCACCGGTTCCGCCCGGGCCGGCCCGGTGCAGGTCCTCGGCCACCCAGATCGAGACCGGCCGCACGCCTCCGGGGAAGTACCCGCCGACAGGTGACGCGATGACGAGGTAGGTCATCCCCCGAGCCGCGCGCACCCCGAGGAACGCCTCGGAGGCGATCATGAACGGCCGCAGGTACAGGCTGGCCTCGTCGTCCGCGGGCACCCAGTCGACGTCGACTCTCACCAGCGCCTCGATCGAGGCGAGGAAGTCCTCGACGGGGAGATCGGGCATGGCCATCCGGCGCGCGGACGCGCAGAACCGCCGCGCGTTGGCGTGCGGCCGGAACGCCCACACCGAGCCGTCGTCGTGCCGGAAGGCCTTGAGGCCCTCGAAGATCTCCTGGCCGTAGTGCAGGACGGCGGCTGCGGGGTCGAGCGCGAGGGGCGCGTACGGCTCCACGCGGTGCCGCATCCAGCCGCCGTCGGCCGTCCAGTCGATCCGCGCCAGGTGATCGGTGAAGACGCTGCCGAAGGCGGGCGCCGCCATCAACCGGGCGCGCTCGGTGGCGCTGCGCGGAGCCGTGGTCAGTCGGAGTTCGAACGCGTTGGCTGTCGTGGGTCGTGCGGTTGCGGGCATGTCGGGGTCCTCTCACCAAGGCGGATGGGCGATGGCGACGGCCGACGGGCCGGGGAGAGCTCAGGCGAGGCGCGCGGCGATCTCCGAGCCGATGTCGGCCGTCGACCGTACTCGGTCGCCCCGCTCGGCCAGGTCCGCCACGACCGCGGCCTCGACGCGCGCTGCGGCATCGTCCAGGCCCAGGTGGGTGAGCATCATCGCGACGCTCAGGATCGTGGCGGTCGGATCGGCCTTGCCCTGACCCGCGATGTCCGGAGCGGAGCCGTGCACCGGCTCGAACATCGACGGCGCGGTGCGGTCGGGGTTGATGTTGCCGGACGCCGCGAGCCCGATCCCCCCGACGATCGCGCCCGCGAGGTCCGTGATGATGTCGCCGAACAGGTTGTCGGTGACGATCACATCGAACCGCGACGGGTTGGTGACCATGAAGATGGTCGCCGCGTCCACGTGCAGGTAGTCGGTGGTGACGTCCGGGAAGTCGGCGCCCACCTCCTCGACGATCCGCCGCCACATCTCGCCCGCGTGGACCAGCACGTTGTGCTTGTGCACCAGGGTCAGGTGCTTGCGCGGGCGCGCAGCCGCCCTTTCGAACGCGTCGCGGACCACACGCTCGATGCCGAAGGCGGTGTTCACGCTGACCTCGTTGGCCACCTGGTGCGGGGTCCCGGTGCGGATCGAGCCACCGTTGCCCGTGTAGGGACCCTCGGTGCCCTCCCGCACGACGACGAAGTCCACCTCGCCGGGGTTGGCCAGCGGGGAGCGGACCCCCGGGAACAGCCGCGCCGGGCGCAGGTTGACGTAGTGGTCCAGCTCGAAGCGCAGCCGGAGCAGCAGCCCGCGCTCCAGGACGCCGGAAGGAACCCCCGGGTCCCCGATGGCGCCGAGCAGGATCGCGTCGTGCACGCGCACGGTGGCCAGGTCCGCATCGGTCAGGGTCTCGCCCGTGGCGTGCCAGCGCCGCGCACCCAGGTCCAGCTCGGTGGTGCTGAACGCCGCCGACCCGATCGCAGCGTCGAGGACCTTCAGGCCCTCCTCGACCACCTCGGTGCCGATCCCGTCGCCGCGGACGACGGCGAGACGGAGTGCGCGTTCGCTGTTGACCATGGCGCTCACGGTAGTCCTCCGTCCCACGCCTTAGGACCGGAATCTCGCCTGTCGGACGGGCGCGGATGGAGCAGCTCGAAGGTCTCGAAGGCGACCGGTAGGTCGGGCGAGAACTCCGCGCCGATCTCCGCCAGAACCCTGCGGAAGTACTTCTCGTGCTCGCGGCGCCAGCTCGCGAGCGACCTGTCGCCCTCACCCTCGGCGTGCGCCTGCGCATCGCTGACCTGGTCGAACGGCACGATCTCGACGCCCGTGGTCCGGATCAGCGCCCGCGGTCGCCCGGAGCCGTCGAGGATGATCGAGAGATCGCCCGCCAGCGGGATCGGCTCGTCGCCCAGCTCGAGCTCGGCCACCGAGGTCGCCGTCGCCGTCTTGCTGCCGGCCAGCACGAGTTCCAGCAGCTCGTCGGCGAGGCGCGGGTTGTCGCCGAACGCCCAGGCCGGCGGGGGCACCGTCGCCTCGGCACTCATCCCGGTGACGACGGCGGTCCGGGTCACGCCCGTCCGGATGCGCGCTGCCTCCCAGAACTCCTGGATCTCGCGGGCGCGCTCGGCGTCCGCATCGTCGAACTCCTTCGGCACGCCGAGGGCGTCGTCGTCGACCACGGCCACATCCCTTCTGGGTCCGGTACTCGGCGTACATCTGCAGGTGGCCTACACGCTGCCGGATCGCCTAGACCCGACGCGCACGACGTGAGCCGAACTGGGCGATCTGCGGGTGTGGGACGCCCCTCGGAGCTGCGTGGGTCGCCTGGGTCAGCCGGCCACCTTGCCCTCGGTGTAGTCGGCGTCGGTCGGCTTGATCCAGGAGAACATCTTGCGCAGCTCACGCCCCACCGACTCGATCGGGTGCGACTCACCCTTGGCCCGCAGCCTCATGAACTCCGGCGCACCGGCGTCCTGATCGGCGATGAACCGGGCCGCGAACTCCCCGGACTTGATCTCGGCGAGGATCGTCTCCATGTTGGCCTTCACGCGCGCGTCGATCACCCGCGGACCGGAGACGTAGTCGCCGTACTCGGCGGTGTCCGACACGCTCCAGCGCTGCTTGGCGATGCCACCCTCGATCATCAGATCCACGATCAGCTTCAGCTCGTGCAGCACCTCGAAGTAGGCGATCTCCGGCTGGTACCCGGCCTCCGTCAGCACCTCGAAGCCGTACTGGACCAGCTGCGACGCGCCGCCGCACAGCACCGCCTGCTCACCGAACAGGTCGGTCTCGGTCTCCTCGGTGAACGTCGTCTTGATCCCGCCTGCCCGCAGACCGCCGATCGCCCTGGCGTAGGACAACGCCACGTCCCAGGCGGTTCCGGTCGCGTCCTGCTCCACCGCGACCAGCACGGGCACGCCGCGACCGGCGTCGTACTCGCGCCGCACGATGTGCCCGGGACCCTTGGGCGCGACCATGAACACGTCCACGCCCGCGGGCGCGGTGATGTACCCGAACCGGATGTTGAACCCGTGCGCGAACATCAGCGCCGTGCCGTCGCGCAGCTTCGGGGAGATCTCATCGCGGTACAGGTGCCGCTGCGCCTGGTCCGGCGCGAGGATCACGATGACGTCAGCCCAGGCCACGGCCTCATCGATGGGGGTCGGCTCCCATCCGTCGTTCTTGGCCTTGATCCAGCCCCGCGAGCCCTCGCGCTCGACAACCTTCACCGGCACGCCCGAATCCCGGAGGTTCTGCGCGTGCGCGTGCCCCTGGGATCCGTAGCCGATGATGGCGACGTTCTTCCCCTGGATGATCGACAGATCGGCATCGTCGTCGTAGAACAGCTCTGCCACGGAAGGTCTCCTCTTCTTGGGTCGCCCGGGCGATGCCCGGCGGTGGTGCTAGGACAGTGTGGCGCGTCTCAGGCGGAGCGGGAGACGCGTTCCAGGGCACGATCGGTGATCGAGCGCGCGCCGCGACCGACGGCGACCGTGCCGGACTGGACGATCTCCCGGACGCCGAAGGGCTCGAGCGCCGCGAGCAGGGCGTCGAGCTTGCCCGGTCCCCCCGTCGCCTCGATCGTGACCGCATCGGGCACGACGTCGACCACGTGGGCCCGGAACAGCTCGACGACCTCCAGTACGTGCGACCGGATCGCGACGTCGGCGCGCACCTTGACCAGGAGCAGCTCACGCTGCACCGACGTCTCCGGCTCGAGCTCGACGATCTTGATCACGTTGACCAGCTTGTTCAGCTGCTTGGTCACGTGCTCCAGCGGCTTCTCGTCCACGTCCACCACGACGGTGATCCGGGAGATCTCCTCGTGCTCCGTCGGACCGACCGCGAGGGAGTGGATGTTGAACGAGCGCCGGGCGAACAGTCCGGCGACGCGGGTCAGCACACCGGGCTTGTTCTCGACGAGCACCGACAGCGTGTGCCTGCTCATGCTGCACCTTCTTCCATGGAGATCTCTGAGGCCGGGACCGCGGACAGGGCCGCTTTCCCCAGGGCATCGACGTGGGCGGTGAGGCGATCCACGTGGGCAACGGCGCGGTCGGAGCGACCGATCCGGCGCATCACTCCTCCCGGTCCCAGGCGGGACTGATCCCCCGGGCGTACTGGATCTCGTCGTTGCTGACGCCGGCCGCGACCATCGGCCAGACCATCGCGTCGCGGGAGACGGTGAAGTCGACGACGACGGGCTGGTCGTCGATCTCCATGGCCCGCTCGATCGTCGCGTCCACGTCCGCGGCGGACTCGCAGCGCAGGCCGACGCAGCCGTAGGCCTCGGCCAGCTTGACGAAGTCGGGGATGCGCGCCGTGCCGTGCCCGGTGTGCAGGTCCGTGTTCGAGTACCGGGACTCGTAGAACAGGGTCTGCCACTGCCTGACCATGCCCAGCGAGGAGTTGTTGATCACGGCGACCTTGATCGGGATCTCGTTGATCGCGCAGGTGGCGAGCTCCTGGTTGGTCATCTGGAAGCAGCCGTCACCGTCGATCGCCCAGACCGTGCGGGTGGGATCCCCGACCTTGGCGCCCATCGCCGCCGGCACCGAGAAGCCCATCGTGCCGAGGCCCCCGGAGTTGATCCACGCTCCGGGGCGCTGGTACTTGATGAACTGCGCCGCCCACATCTGGTGCTGCCCGACTCCGGCGACGTAGATCGCCTCCGGGCCGGCCAGCTCGCCGAGGCGCTCGATGACGTACTGCGGCGCCATGTGGCCGTCCTCGGGCTCGGTGTAGCCGAGCGGGAAGGTCTCGCGCCAGTCGTCGATCTGCCGCCACCAGCGCTCCAGGTCGGGCTTGCCGTGCTGCTCGTGCTCCCGGGCCAGCTCGGGGATCAAATCGGTGATGACCTCCCTCAGGTCACCGACGATCGGCACGTCGGCGTGCCGGTTCTTGCCGATCTCGGCGGGGTCGATGTCCGCGTGCACGATGGTGGCGTGCGGCGCGAAGGAGGAGATCTTGCCGGTCACCCGGTCGTCGAACCGGGCCCCCAGCGCGACGATCAGGTCGGCCTTCTGCAGGGCAGCGACCGCCGGGACGGTGCCGTGCATGCCCGGCATGCCGAGGTGCTGGGGGTGGGTGTCGGGCAGGGCACCGCGCGCCATCAGGGTGGTGACGACAGGAGCGCCGGACAGGTCGACCAGCTTGCGGAGCTCAGCGGCAGCGCCCGACCGGACGGCCCCGCCGCCGACGTAGAGCACCGGACGCCGCGCGGTCGCCAGCAGCCGCGCCGCCTCCCGGATCTGCTTGCTGTGCGGCTTGATCACCGGGTGGTAGCCGGGCAGGTCGAGGTTCGTCGGCCACTGGAAGGTCGTCATCGACTGCAGAGCGGACTTGGCGATGTCGACCAGCACCGGCCCGGGACGCCCGGACTTGGCGATGTGGAACGCCTGCGCGACGGCGCCCACGATGTCGTCCGGATTCGTGACCAGGAAGCTGTGCTTCGTCACCGGCAGGGTGATGCCGACGATGTCCGCCTCCTGGAACGCGTCGGTGCCGATCACGGCGGCCCCGACCTGGCCGGTGACGGCCACCATCGGGACGGAGTCCATGTTCGCGTCGGCGAGCGCGGTGACGAGGTTCGTCGCCCCCGGCCCGGACGTGGCCATGGCGACGCCGACCTTGCCCGAGGAGTAGGCGTACCCCTCGGCGGCGTGACCCGCGCCCTGCTCATGGCGCACCAGGATGTGCCGGATCTGCTTGGAGTCCATCAGTGGGTCATAGGCGGGCAGGATCGTGCCGCCGGGGATGCCGAAGACCACCTCGGTCCCGGCGACCTCGAGCGCCCGGATCACCGCCTGGGCACCGGTCATCGGCTCGGGGATGCCGTGGGCCGACGAGCGCGCGACGTCGGCCGGCGTCGCCGCGGCGCCGCCGGGGCGGGCGGTGGGCTCGGC
>CAYGGX010000083.1:0-9795 GCA_964349585.1 uncultured Actinotalea sp. | reverse complement strand
ATGCCGCCGATGTAGCCCTGCGCCGGCGTCCCCCCGCGGATCCACGCGCGCTCCGAGGGGGTGGAGAAGCCCAGCCCGAACAGCTTGTCGATGAAGGCCCACAGGAAGACCCACCCGATGATGAGCCTCCCTGCGGCAAGCACCCGGCGAGCACTCGGTCGGGTAACGATCTCATCCTGGTAGACCGGCTTGCCCTGCTGCTCTACTGCCACGCTCTTGGCCATCTCGTTTCCCTTCGCGAGCATCCCGTACCCCCTTGGGTCGCCGAGCATGGCACCGGGATGCTGAGTTCTCCTCACGGGTCGATAGAGGAACGATGAAGAGGCGTCCTGTTCGACGTCGGCTGCCACGACCTCCCGGGGCAGTTCACCGTCGACCACGCCCCACGATCAGCCGTCGGCGTAGCTGTGCAGCCCTTGGAGGAGCAGGTTCACGCCGGTGAAGTTGAAGATCACGGTGGCGTACCCGACGAGCACGAACCATGCCGCGCGCCGCCCGGACCAGCCGGCCGTCGTCCGGGCGTGCAGGTAGGCCGCATACACCACCCAGACCACGAAGCTCCACGTCTCCTTGGGATCCCAGCCCCAGTAGCGGCCCCACGAGTGTTCGGCCCAGATCGCGCCGGCCATGACCGTGAACGTCCAGAGCACGAAGCCGACGGCCGTGATCCTGAAGGACAGCGCCTCGAGCTCTCGCGCCGGCGGCAGCGCGTCGAGGCTGCGCCAACGCGTCCCCGCCACGCGCTCGGACCCATTCTCGCGTGAGTCCTTGAGCAGCTGAAGCGCGCTCGCCGCGAACGAGACCGTGAACAGGCCCGAGGCGATCGTCGCGATCGACACGTGGATGACCAGCCAGTAGCTCTCCAGGATCGGTTGCACCGGTTCGGCCGGGAGGTAGAAGACGGCGAGCGCCAACCCCAGCGCCAGCACCGACAGCCCGAGCACGATCGTCCCGAGGAACCGCACGTCCCGCCAACGCGTCAGCGCGACGAAGGTCGCGACCGCCACAAGGGTGCCGACCAGCGTGAACTCGTACATGTTGGCCCACGGCACGCGACCTGCGGCGATCCCTCGCAGCAGGGTCCCGGCGAGGTGGAAACCGAGCCCGAGCAGGGTCACCGCCATCGCAATCCCCGCGGCCCGACGCCTGCGTTCGCCACCCGTGGGAGCACCCGGCCCGACGCCGGCCCTCAGCTTCGCGACCGACGTCGCGCGCGACCTACCCGGGCCCACACCCACGGCGGCGGGGGCACGCGCAAGAAGAACCGACGACCGCGCGTCGGCCAGGCGGGCGAGGTCGACCGCGAAGGCGACGAAGGCGATCGCGTACGCAGTCGCAGCCCCCCAGATCAGGACGGAACTCAGCTCACCCAGGCTCATCGCGCCTCCCGTCGTCATCGTCGTCGTCGCGGTCCTCGTGGTCCCCCCGGTCGGCGGGCGCGACCTCGAGCACCCGCACGGCGTCGGTCACCCGCGCTAGTTCTCCCGGCAAACCCAGGTCGTCCCCCCGTGCCAACGCCGCGAAGGCGACAACCGTACGTCCCTCATGGCCGGTCACGCGCAACCAGATGCGCCGTCGCGGCGTGAAGAGCGACAGCGCCAGCCCGACCAGCGCCGCGATCGACGAGGCGAGCACCACGACCAGGGCCGGGTCGCGCCGAACGTCGAGCGCAGCGAACCGCGGCAAACCATCCCAGGCCAGTGTGCCGAGCCCGCCCGGCAGGTCGACCGTCTGCCCCGGCTCGACGAAGAACGTCGTCGGCGTCCCGTCCGCCTCAAGAACCTGCTCCATCCGGTCGACATCGAGCTCGTAGACGTTCTGCGGCACGCCGGTGTCCAGGCCGAGGTCACCGCGCCACACCGTCAGCACCAGCAGCGGCGACGCCGGGGCGGGGTGCACCGACGCCGCGCCGGCCGGGGTCACCACCGCGCTCGGGAGCAGGTAGCCGGCCAGACCGATCTGGTCACCGGTGGACACGTCGGGGACCTTGATGACGCCCCGCGAGGTGTACACGCCGTCCTGCGGCAGGAACGGCACCGCGCCCGCGAACGCGACCTCGCCCGCGGCGTCGCGCACCGTGACCTCGGGCGCGTACCCGTTGCCCAGCAGGTAGACCTTCGCCCCACCCAGGGACAACGGGCGGTTTGGGCCGATGACCGCATCCCGGGCGACCCCACCACCGTCGCGATCGGGTTCGCGCACGGTGACGTCGGCCCGGAACAGGCGCGGCCGGGCGTTCTCTGCGAACTCCGCGGAGAACTCGTCGAGCGTGAGAGTGAAGGGCACCAGGGAACCGGGATCGAAGCCCGCGCCCGCCACGAATGTGTCGTAGTCGGTCACCGCGTTGGCGAAGCTTCGGGCCTCCACCACGATCGCCTGCCCGCGGTAGTGGAAGAACTGGCCCACCGCGACCGAGACCAAGAGCCCGACCAGCGCCAGGTGGAACACGATGTTGCCGGTCTCGCGCAGGTAGCCGCGCTCCGCGCTGAGGGTTCGGGCACCGGTGCCCTCGACCGCCTCCACCACCCGGAACCTCGGCAGCCACTGCACCGACCCGATCAGCGCCGTCCGCGCAGCGGCGAGCACCTGCTCCGGCGAGGCCGCGGTCACCACCTCGTCGCGCACCGCGAACCGCTCGAACCGGCTCGGTGTCCGCGGCGGCCTGGCCCGCGCCGACCGCAGGTGCACCGCGACACGCGGCACGATGCAGCCGATCAGCGAGACGAACAGCAGCAGGTACACGGCCGAGAACCACACCGACGCGTACACGTCGAACATGCCCAACCGGTCTAGCCACCGACCCAGGTCCGGGTTCTCCGCCATGTACCGCGCGACCGCGCCCAGATCCTGCGGTCGCTGGGGCAGCACGGACCCCGGGACCGCCACCACGGCAAGCAGCATCAGCAGCATCAGCGCGACGCGCATGCTCGTCAGCTGCCGCCACCCCCAGCGCAACCAGCCCCTGAGGCCCAAGCGCGGAAGATGGACGGCGTCGACCCTGTCCCCGGTCTCCTCGGCCGCGAAGCCCGGCGGCCGACCCGGGGCCATCTCGTCGACAAGGTCCTTCGGCATCACACCACGACCCTCACGTGCCGTCCCGCTCGCCGAGCAGCTCGTCGACCACGGCTCGCACGGTGCTGGGGTCGATCACCCCGAGCACGCGCGCCGCCACCATGCCGTCTGCGTCCAGCACCACCGTCGTCGGCACGGCCTGCACCGGGATGACGCCCTGGAGCGCGGCGACGGCGGTCCCATCGGCGTCGTGCAGCGAGGGGTAAGGGATGGCAAAGGTACGCTCGAAGGCCAGCGCCGCCCCGGCGTCGTCAGTGGAGTTGATCCCGAGCAGGTGCACGCCCCGGCCCGAGTAGTCCTCCGCCAGCGCGACGAGGTCCGGCGCTTCCGCACGGCAGGGCGGGCAGGCCGCGTACCAGGTGTTCAGCACGACGACGTCGCCCCGCCAGTCCGCGACGTCGATCGCCTCGCCGGCATAGTCGGTGCCCGTGATCTCCACAGGCCCGCTCCGGTCGCCGGCCTCCCACGTGGTGACCGAGCGGTCGCCCGAGACGTAGCCCGTCTCGGCGCCCTCCTCGTCCCAGCCGCCGGTGATCGTCGGGGAGCAGGCCGTGAGGAGTCCAGCGATGAACCCGCTCGCAGCGACACTCACCCAACCGCGACGCGTCATCGTCCTACCCCCGGCGCGGTGCCACCGGCGCCGGTGGCGCGTCAGTCGGATCGGCCTCTGGTGGCTGTCGCAGGACGATCCACATCGTGGCCAAGACGACACCCAGTCCTGCCGCGGTCCACCCCTGAGGTCGCTCGCCGAGGATCACGGCGGACAGGACGATACCGACGACCGGGGTCAGGAAGGTCCAGGTGGTCAGCACATCGAGGCGGCTGCTACGGGCCTCGGCGAACCACCACACTGTCGTCGCCGCCGTGCCGACCACGGCCAGGAACGCGAGCACCATGAGGAAGCGGGGCGTCCAGGCGATCACCGGTGCCCCCTCGACGATTGCGGCCATGGCCGCCAGCGCCACGCCGCCGATGACCAGGTGCCAGGCGGTGCCCACGATCAGGTCCACGCCGACGAGACGGCGTGACAGGAGCGTTCCGGCAGTGACCGCCGCGGCAGAGACCACCGACAGCACGGCCCCGCGCCCCCCACCGCCGGGGACCGCGACGAGGGCCAGGCCCACGAACCCGACTGCCAGAGCCACCGCCGTACGGGCCGAGATGGCCTCGCCGTAGAACCACCAGGCAGGCAGAAGGATCAACAGCGGCTGAGCGTTGGCCAGCACAGCCGCCGTGCCAGTCGCCAGCCCCGCGACACCGCCGAACATCGCCGCGAAGGCGACCGTGACGTTGACCAATCCCAGGATCGCGATCCATACCCAGGACCGCATCCCAGACGGCCCCGGGGTGCGTCGGACGCCGGCGAGCGCGAGCAGCGCCCCACCGGCCACGACGGCGCGAAGCGCGGCGAACCACAGCACCGGCGCGTCGCGCAGACCCCACTCGATGGCGACGAAGCAGGAGCCCCAGGCTGCCGTGATCCACAGCATCCGGCCCGGCCGCGGCCTACGAAGGGTCACGGAGCCACCAGTGGCCGCCAACACGGGGCGCGCAAGAGATGCGTCGTCGACCACGATGGAGCTCAGTTGTGTCCGGCCGGCACGGCCGGCAGAGCAATCGCCTCGTACCCGAGGGCCCAGCCGAGTTCCTGGGGTCTCCCGCGCAAGGTGCCCTTCACCGACGATGTCGTCCAGTGGGGGCCCCGAACCTGGGTGACCGTGAGTCGTGCGTCCATTCCCGACACCTTCCTGGCTAGGCGCTGCCCCGTGGGGGCCAATCCATGCAACCGATCGAGGACCCCGACCGGTACCCGTGCAGCATCAAGATTCGATGAAGATCCCGTCGCTCGCGTGCGAGTCATGCGCCCATGGAGGGTCTGCGTTGCACCGCCGGGGTGAGACTGTGTCGATGGAGATTCGACTGTTGTGTGGTCTTGGCGTTCAGGTGGCGGGGCCTTGTCGGTGTTCTGTGGCGGTCGGGTCAGCTGGCGCCGACAACCAGGGGGTGATCGCGGGTCTACCGCGAGATCTGCCAGCGCGGCCACGCGATGGCAACACCGGCGCGGCTATCCACCATGCCTCTCCTCGGAGCTCTTCGCTCCGTGCGTGCAGTCTCTCAACCGAGATGCGTCATGGGCCGGGGCAGGGCGTCAGAGGCCGAAGGCTCCGCCGCTGACGAGGATGACGATGCCCAGGCCGATCAGAACGATCGGGAACAGCACGTGTTCCCAGCGTTCGAGGACTTCGGCGATCGGTCGGCGCGTGGCGATGAACTTGGCCAGCATGACGAGGATCGCGACGAGCAGGAGGAAGACGACACAGTAGGCGACCACGGCTACAGGTCCCACGTTGAGGAAGACCGGGACGTAGACGCCGATGTTGTCTCCTCCGTTGGCGAAGGTGACCGCGGCGACGGTCAAGACGCCGACGTTCTTGCCCTCAACCTTGGCGTCATCGTCATCGTCGTCGCTCCCGCGCCAGGCCCGCCATGCGGCCCACAGGCCTAGGGCCAGGGGGATGAGCCCGAAGTAGGGGATGGCTTCTTCAGGAAGGAATGCTCCCGCGCCCAGTGACACGAGCACGGCGGTGCCCAGGATGCCGGCGAACCCGAGGTACTGGCCTGCGGTGATCCGGGCCGTCGTCCCGCGTTGCCCTGCGCCCCGGGCGAAGAACAGCGAGAGCACGATGATGTCGTCGATGTTGGTGGCAACGAACAGGCCGATCGCCTGCAGGACCGAGGAAACGATCACGCGTCAGGCTCCGCGTTGGCGCACCCGGGAACAGGGCAGGCAGGATCGATGCAGGGAGCGTTCTCATTCACGGCGAGGGTGACCTCGACCAGTGCGTTGAGCGCCCGTGCCAGGTGCGGGTCGGCGATCTCGTAACGTGTCTGGCGGCCCTCGGGCTCGGCGACCACGATGCCGCAGTCGCGCAGGCAAGCCAGATGGTTCGACACGTTCGAGCGCGTCAGCCCGAGGTCGCGTGCCAGCTCTGCCGGATAGGCGGGCCGCTCCAACAACGCCATCAGGAGCCGTGACCGTGTTGGGTCGGCCATTGCCCGGCCCAACCGGTTCATCACGTCCAGGCGAGTAGCAATGCTCAGCATGTGCTGAACTATACAGCACTGACTGAACCGGCAGCCTGTGCCGCAAACGAACGATTCCGCTACACGCGCCGGAGGGCCGGGCGGCGCGCGTCGTCGACGAGGCGCCTGATGTAGCGGAACTGCGTGCCGAAAACTACGGCGCGATACTTCCCGTGTCGGACGGGTTTCGCTACGGTCGACGCGTGGGGCATCTCCTGGGGTACGCGCGCGTGTCGACAACCGATCAGGACGCGTCGCTGCAGGTCGATGCGCTGACCAAGGCCGGGTGCTACCGGGTGTTCGTCGACACCGGCTCCGGGTCGCTGCAGCACCGGCCGGAGCTGGACAAGCTGCTGGACCAGCTGCGCCCGGGGGACACCCTGGTGGTGTGGCGGCTGGACCGGCTCGGCCGGTCGATCCGCCACCTGATCGACCAGCTGCAGGTCCTGGCCGACCGCGGCGTGGGGTTCCGGTCGTTGCAGGAGACCATCGACACCACCTCCCCAGGCGGACGGTTGGTGTTTCACGTCTTCGCGGCACTGGCCGAGTTCGAGCGCGACCTGATCCGAGAGCGCACCAACGCCGGCCTGGCGGCCGCTCGTGCTCGGGGCCGCAGCGGTGGGCGGCCGTCGGCGTTGTCCGCGGACCAGGTCCGGGCGGCCCGACGGATGTATGAGCAGAAGGACATGACCGTCGCCCAGATCGGGCAGGTGCTCGGCGTCTCCCGCACCACCATCTACCGGGCCCTGAACCGCGCGCCCGCCGCAGCGGCCCCGTCACGACGAGCCACGAGCGCCGTGTAGGCCGGCCGTGGACGCGGACGGGCGGTGGCGGATCCTGCGGCTGCATGTCGAGGACCAGGTCCCGCTCGCCGCGCTGGCCCGTCACCACGGCCTGGGAGTGCGCACGCTGGAACGCTGGCATGCCCGCTACCGCGCCGGCGGCCTGTCGGCCCTGGGCCGAGTGCCGCGGGCGGACGCGGGCGGGCATCACCTGCCGGCGGACCTCATCGCGCTAATCGAAGGGCTCGGGCTGACCCGGCCCCGCCCACCGATCGCCGCGATCCACCGGACGGTGGTGAAGGTCTGCGCCGGCACCGCGTGGCCGGTCCCGTCCTACGGCGTCGTCCGGTCGATCATCACCGCCCTGGACCCCGGCATGGTCACCCTCGCCCTCGAGGGAGCAGGCTCCTACCGGGACAAGTACGAGCTCGCGTTGCGGCGGACGGCCGACCGCCCCAACGCGATGTGGCAGGCCGACCACACCTTGCTGGACATCGTGCTCGTCGGCACGGACGGCAAGCCGGCCCGGCCGTGGCTGACCGTCGTGATGGACGACTGCTCCCGCGCGATCTGCGGCTACACGGTCTTCTTCGGTGCGCCGTCAACGATGCACACCGCCCTGGCGCTACGGCAGGCGATCTGGCCCAAGGCCGACCCCCGGTGGCCGATGTGCGGCATCCCCGACCTGTTGTACGTCGACCACGGGTCGGACTTCACCAGCGACCACCTGGCCCGCACCGCCGTCGACCTGCACATCCGCCTGATCCACTCCGCCGTCGCGCGACCCCAAGGGCGAGGCAAGGTCGAGCGCTTCTTCGGCACGGTCAACACCGAGCTGCTCACCACCCTGCCCGGACACCTCCACAGCGGCGCGGAGCGCTGGCCCGCGCCAGCCCTGTCCTTGGCTGACCTCGACGCCGCCGTCGGGGCGTTCGTCCTGGACTACAACGACCGCGCCCACGGCGAGCTCGGCGTCTCGCCGCGGTCGGCGTGGATCGCCGACGGCTGGCTGCCACGCCTTCCCGACAGCCTCCAGGCGCTGGACGGGCTGCTGCTGACCGTGGCCCGATCCAGGACGGTGCGCCGCGACGGCATCCACTTCCAAGGCATGCGCTACGTCTCACCGACCCTCGCCGGCTTCGTCGGCCGCCCCGTGGTCATCCGCTACGACCCCAGAGACATCACCGAGATCCGCGTCTTCGACCACGACCAGTTCCTGTGCACCGCCGTCGATCAGGAACACCACGCCAAGCAGATCAGCCTCAAGGACGTCCAGGCCGCCCGCAACGCCCGTCGCCGCGCCCTGCGCCGAGGCATCAACGAGCGGATCGCCGTCGTCGCCGCCCACACCCCCGACGCCCCTGCCAGGCCCGTGCCGCCGCGCGTGCCGACCGTGGCGCGGCTCAAGGTCTACAAGGAGGACCTCAGGTGAGCGAACGCTTCATCGTCACCAAGGAGCACCGCCGCTTCACCGAGTTCGCCGACTCCGTCCGGCGCGGGCGCACCATCGGGCTGTGCTTCGGGCCGGCCGGGGTCGGCAAGACCGTCTCCGCACGCCGCTACGCCCACTGGGACCAAGCCCACGAGCTGCTCACCGACTGGGGCCCGCGCTGCGATGACGACGCCAAGATCTACGCCGCGCTGGCCAAGAACCGCACCGCCCTGTACACCCCCGGGGTCCTGACCACCCCGCGGCTGCTGCGCGAGGACCTGGACCGGATCATCACGCGCACCAGCATCTGCATCCAGCAGCACGTCGAAGCCCCCGACCGCATCCCCTTGGCCCGGTGGGGCACCCGGCGCACCACCAACTACGTCCAGCTCGTCATCGTCGACGAGTCCGAACGCCTGAGCCCCACCGCGCTCGAGCTCCTACGGGACCGCTACGACCGCGACCAGATCGCCCTGATCCTCATCGGCATGCCCGGGCTGGAGAAGCAGTTCAGCCACTACCCCCAGTTCTACAGCCGCGTCGGCTTCGCCCACCAGTACCGGCCCCTGAGCACCGACGAGATGCTCTTCGTCCTCCAACGCCACTGGCGCTCCCTGGGCAAGACCCTCAACCCCGACGACTTCACCGACGCCCAGACCATCGCCGCGATCAGCCGCATCACCCGCGGCAACTTCCGCCTCCTGGAGCGACTCTTCCCCCAGATCGAACGCGTCCTGAAGATCAACGAGCTGCAGACCATCACCAACGACGTCGTCGAAGCCGCCGCCAGCACCCTCGTCATCGGAGTCAACTAACCGTGCCCCTGAGCGGCTGAAGACCGCCGCCACTCACCGGAGAAAGTCACAACTGTTGTACTTCCACGGTTGCCCCCACTGGCGCCTCGCAGACGAGCGGCTCGACGAGGCGTTGAGACAGCTCGGCCTCCAGGACACGCCGGAGCGGGTGCGTGTGGAGACCACCGAGTCGGCCGAAGCGTGGAGGTTTCACGGCTCACCGTCCGTGCTCATTGACGGCAGGGACCCCTTCGCTGAGCAGGACGCCCCGGTCGGGCTCGCCTGTCGGCTCTACCGGACGCCGGAGGGTCTACAGGGGGCGCCCACCGTCGACCAGCTCGTGGATGTTCTAGGCCGCGGCGGTCAAGCGCGCTGAGGAGTCGACGCCCAGGCGCCCGCCGACCAGCTCGTGCGCCCCGCACCGCCACTCATGTGGTGGCGCCACCCATCATGTCGGAACCGCCCATCATGTCGCCCGGGCCGTCGCCCTCGCCGTGATGTGCGCGGTGCAGGATCCCCATCTCCCCAGACCCCCGCGCACCACCGCTACCCCTCATGTCGAACCCGCCCATCATGTCGCCCAGGCCGTCGCCCTCGCCGTGATGTGCGCGGTGCAGGATCGCCATCTCCC
>CAYGGX010000082.1:0-10017 GCA_964349585.1 uncultured Actinotalea sp. | reverse complement strand
GAGCAGACCGGCGGGATCCGCGGCTGGTGGCGACGGTTGTGGCGGGGATGACGCCGCGCGCGGGACGGCTCCTACCGTGAGGGTCGCGCCGTCGCTGACCGATCGCCTGGACGCCCTCGACGAGGCGGCCCGGGCGGGCCGGGACGTGCTCGCGCCGGAGGTGCTGGCGGAGGCCGAAGAGGTCCGGCGTCGGGCGGGGGACCGCCTGCGGCTCCCGGACCACACGGTGGTCGCGCTCGCCGGCCCGACCGGCTCTGGCAAGTCCTCCCTCCTGAACGCCATCGCCGGGGCGGACGTCGCCGAGGTGGCGGCGACCCGGCCGACCACCAGCGAGGCGCTCGCGATCGTCCGGGGGGAAGGTGCCGGACCCCTGCTGGACTGGCTGCGGGTGCGGCGCCGGCACCACCTGGCCGATCCTGAGGCCGCGGCGGATCGGCCCGTGACCGGGGGGCCCGAACGGGCCGTCGGCGGCCTGGTGCTTCTCGACCTTCCGGACCACGACTCGGTGGCGACCGATCACCGCCTCGAGGCCGACCGGTTGATCGCCCTCGTCGACCTGATGGTGTGGGTGGTGGATCCGCAGAAGTACGCCGACGCGACTGTGCACGAGCAGTACCTGAGCGGGCTGGCGGGCCATCGTGACGTGCTCCTTGTGGTGCTCAACCAGGTCGATCGACTCGATCCCGCCGAGCGCCGGGCCTGCCGGGGCGACCTGGAGCGGATCCTGGCGGACGACGGGCTGGCGGGCGTCCGCGTGCTCGAGGTGTCCGCGGCAACCGGCGAGGGAGTCGATGCCCTGGCCGAGGCGCTGGCGGATGCGGCCCGCCGCCGCGTCGCCACCCAGGACCGGCTGACGGCCGACGTCTCGGCCGTTGCCGGCCGGGTGCTCGCGGCCTGCGGGCCCCCGGTACGACGCAGCCGGGCGTCGTACGACGAGCTCGTCGACGCGCTGGCGGAGGCGGCCGGCGTCCCGGTGGTGGTTGCGGCCGTGCGGGCCGGGCGGCTGCGCGCCGCCCGCCAGGCGACGGGTTGGCCGCCCACCCGCTGGCTGAGCAGGTTCCGGCCGGACCCGTTGCGGCGCCTGCACCTCGAGCCCGACTCGCGGACCTCCCTGCCGAGGCCCGGCCCCGCGCAGCTCGCCCGCGCCCGCGGCGCGGTGCGGGCGTACGTCGACCGGGCCGCCTCCGGCGCGCCCGACGCGTGGGTGCTCTCCGCGCGCCGGCGCACCGAGGTCGCCGAGCCGATGGCCGACGCACTCGACTCCGCCGTGGCCCGCACCGCGGTGGTGCCCGCCCGGACGCCCATCTGGTGGCGGGTGACCGGTGCCGCGCAGTGGGTCCTGCTCGGCGCCGCGGTCGCCGGGGGCCTCTGGCTGGCGCTGCTCGCCCTCGCGGGCTATCTCCGACTCACCGTGCCGGAGCCGCCGACCTGGGGCGAGGTGCCGGTCCCGACCTTGGCCCTGGTCGGCGGGGTTCTGCTCGGGCTCCTGCTGGCCGGGGTCGCCCGGGTGCTCGGGTCGGTCGGCGCGCGGCGGCAGGCCCGGGCCGCCACGGCCCGGCTGCGTGCGGCGGTGGCCGAGGTCGCCGACCGCCTGGTGCTCGAGCCGGTCGATCAGGTGCTGGCCGAGCTGGTGCGCACCCGGGAGGCCGCGGAGCTGGCGGCCGGCGGTCGTCGGGGACGCCGGTGACCCGCCGGGATGGCCGGACGAGCCGGATCCTCGTCCCCGTGCCCTCGCGCTGGGGCGACCTCGACGCCTACGGCCACGTGAACAACGTCGCCGTCTGGAGGAGGCCCGCATCGCGGCGCTCTGGCGGCACCCGGAGGCGGCCGGACCCTCCGACCCCGCCCTCTCGAGCGCGGTGCTCGATGCAGGACCCGGCGCCGGGACGCACACCTTCGTGGCCCGCCAGGAGATCGAGTACCTGCTCCCGATCGGCTACCGGCGCCAACCGCTGACGGTCGAGATCTGGCTGGGACGCCTCGGCGGCGCGAGCCTCGACGTGTGCTACCAGCTCACCGACGCGCTCAGTCGCGGAGCCGCGGTGCCGGGTGAAGTCGCTGTGGCCGGGGACGCCGCAGCGGTTCTGGCGACCGGCGACGACCTCGGGCCGCGGTCGGTGTTCGTCCAGGCGTCGACGACGATCGTGCTGATCGACGCAGCAACCTCCCGGCCCCGACGGATCACGCCCGCCGAGCGTGCGTTCTGGGAGCAGCTCCTCGACGAGCCCGTAGCCATGCGGCGACGGGTCGGCGGGTCGGGCTGACGCGATCCCGTCCGGGCACTGGGACGTCCATCCGGCGGGGCGCGCCTCAGGGGGCCCGGGAGAGGCGTTCGGCCTCGGCCCGCATCCCGCGCTGCATCCCGCCGAAGACGATGCCGTGGAACGGCGCCACTGCCCACCAGTAGAGCTGGCCGGCGAGACCGTGCGGGTGGAAGGTGGCCACCTGCCGCAGCGTGCTGCCGCCGCCCGGCTCCGGACGAACCGCAAGCTCGAGCCAGGCCAGGCCGCCGCCTGGCCCACCCCGGGTCGGTGGGTCGCACCCGGCGCAGTCGCGGCATGCGGACAGTCTGCGGCGGGGCGGCCCGGAGCGCCCGGCCAGACGGATCGACCGGGGCCCGCCGTCGCCGCGCGATAGCGCCTACCGGGCCGGGACGCGGAGCATGCCCTCCTGCGCGATGCTCGCGACCAGGGTCCCCTCGAGGTCGTACACCCGGGCGGCCCCGAGGCCCCGGCCGCCCTGGGCGCTGGGCGCGGACTGGACGTACAGCAGCCACTGGTCGACGGCCACGTCCCGGTGCCACCACATGGCGTGGTCGAGGCTCGCGATCGACAGGCCCTCCGTGGCCCAGCTGAGCCCGTGCCGACGGAGCAGCGGCTCGAGCATCACCTGGTCGCAGGCGTAGGCGAGCAGGGCCCGGTGCAGCACCTGGTCGTCGGGAACCGGACCGCGGGTCCGCATCCACACCATCTGCCGGTCCGTGGCCGAGGCCGACGGGTCCAGGTAGATGGACTCCTCGACGTGCCGCAGGTCGAAGGCGTTGGTCTGCGTCCAGAACTCAGCGAGCGGGTGCGCCATCGAGCCGAGGACGTCGACGGCGCTGGGCACCGCCTCGGGGGGTGGGGCGCTGGTCGGCGGCGAGTCGGCGTGCTCGAGGCCGGCCTGCTGCTCCTGGAACGACGCCGTCATCGCGAGGATGGGCGCGCCGCCCTGCAGGGCGTGCGTCCGGCGTGCGGTGAACGAACGGCCGTCGCGCAGCCGTTCCACGACGAAGGTGATCGGCACGTCGACGTCGCCGGCGCGCAGGAAGTAGCCGTGCACGGAGTGCGGCAGTCGCTCGCCATCGACGGTCCGCGCGGCCGCCAGCAGCGACTGCGCGAGCACCTGGCCGCCGAACACCCGCCCACCGGGGCGCGCCAGGTTGCTCCCGGTGAACGTGTCGGCGTCGAGGCGTTCGAGGTCGAGCGCGTCGAGCACTGTGCGCAGCGGGTCAGGTCGCACGCGTGGCTCCGTTCAGGTCCGCCAGGACGGGCAGCCGGGCGCGGACCAGGGATCTTGCCGCCTCGGCGCTCGGCGCGGCCAGGGCCGTCTCGGCCAGGTCGCGGCACTCCGCCAGGGTCACCGATGCCAGCACCGCTGCGACGTCGCCGAGGGCGCGCGAGCCCATCGAGAGGCTGGCCGCGCCGAGGCCGACGAGCACCGCCGCGAGTGCGGGGTCGGCTGCGGCCTCCCCGCAGACCCCCACCGGACGATCGGCCGACCCGGCCCGGCATGCCGTGGCCACGAGGGAGAGCACGGCGGGCTGCCAGGGGGTGCACAGGTGCGCCAGTTCCGGCGCCAACCGGTCCGCGGCCATCGCGTACTGGGTGAGGTCGTTCGTGCCGACGCTCGCGAACGCCGCACTGGCCAGGATCCTGTCCGCCAGCAGCGCGGCGGCGGGGACCTCGAGCATCGCCCCCGCAGTGGTCAGCCCGTGCGCCGCACACCTGGCGACGAGCTGCTCGGCGTCCTGCGCGGTCGTGATCATCGGCGCCATCACCCACACGTCCGCCCCGCTGCGCTCGGCGGCATCGGCGATCGCTGCGAGCTGGACGTCCAGCAGGCCCGGTTCTGCGGCGAAGGCACGGTAGCCACGGACCCCGAGGGCTGGATTGGGCTCGTCTGTGGCCGGCAGGAACGGCAGGGCGACGTCGGTGCCCGCGTCGAGGGTCCGGATGACGACGGTGCGTCCCGCGAAGGTCTCGAGGATGCGCCGGTAGACCTGGCTCTGCTCGCTCCGCCCCGGCGCCCGCCGCCGACCCAGGAAGCAGAACTCGGTGCGCAGCAGGCCGATCCCCTCGGCGCCGGCCCGGAGCGCGGCCTCCGCCTCCTCGGGGCGGCTGACGTTCGCCATCAGGGGCACGTGATGACCGTCCGCGGTCCGCCCCTGCCCGGTGAGCCGGCGGCCCGGCGAGGGCGCGCGGACGTCGGAGAGCTCGTCGCGCGAGGCGTCGACGGTCACGGTCCCGGCGCCACCATCCACGACGACCACGGTGTCGGGTGCGATCTCGGTGGCACCGCGGACGCCGACGACCGCTGGGATGCCCAGGGTCCGGGCCAGGATCGCCGCATGCGACATCGGTCCGCCGCGCACCGTCACCAGGGCGCGAACCTCATGGGCGTCGAGGAGCGCGATGTCCGCCGGCGCCAGGTCCGCGGCGACCAGCACGAACGGGTGACCCTGCTCGGGCAGCCCGGGACCCGGCACGCCCTGGAGCACCGCCACGATGCGGTCGCGCACGTCCTCGATGTCCGTGGCGCGCTCGGCCATCGGGCCGCCCAGCGCCCGGATGTCGTCGACGATCCGCGCCGCCGCCTCCCACACGGCCCGCGCCGCCCCCACGCCGTCGTGCACCAGGCTGCGGGCGGCCGTGTGCAGCGACGGGTCCGTTGCCATCAGCGCGCTCGCCTCGAGCACGTCCCGGGCGGGCCCCGACGTGGTCGCGGCGGCCCGCTCGAGCCGGGCCCGGACCTCGGCGCCCGCGGCCGCGATTCGCTGCTCGGCGAGCTCGGGCGGCTCTGCGGACCCGGCCGAGCCGGGCGGGGCGACGGGGACGATCAGGACGACCGGGCCCGCGCCACGCCCAGGGCTCACCCCCACCCCGATCAAAGCGCTGCTGGGCGTCATCCGTCTCCCGTCCCCGGCGACCGAGATCATCTCCTAGGGCACGCTACCCTGGACGGTTGGTGCTCACGCGAGAGGAATCCGATGAGCAAGGCAGAGCAGATCCTGGCCGCCCTCGGCGGCGCGGACAACATCGACGAGCTCGAGCCGTGCATCACGCGGCTGCGGGTGCGGGTGAACGACACCGAGCTCCTGGACGACGACGCGCTCCGGGCCACCGGGGCGTTCGGGGTGGTCCGCTCGGGCCGGATCATCCAGGTGGTGGTCGGACCCGAGGCCGATGCCCTCGCGGCCGACATCGACGCGCTGCGCCCGTGGCCGGGCCGCTGACCATCACCGCCCCCGTCAGTGGTGTGCTGGCCTCGCTGGACGCGGTGGGCGACCCGGTCTTCGCCGCTCGGATGCTCGGCCCGGGGTGCGCGATCGACCCGGACCCGGCTGAGTCGGGGGTCGCGGCGCCGGTCAGCGGGGTGCTCGCCGCGCTGCATCCGCACGCCTTCGTGGTGCAGGCGGGGGAGCGGAGCGTCCTGGTGCACCTCGGGATCGACACCGTCCACCTCGACGGGGTCGGCTTCGCCGGGGAGCTCGAGGTGGGCGCGGCGGTCAGCGCGGGCGACGTCGTCCTCCGCTGGGACGTGGCCGCGGTCGCGGCCGCCGGCCTGGGGGTGTTGTGCCCGGTCGTCGCGCTGCAAGCCCCTTCGGAGGCCGTCCGGTGGCTCGTCGGCAAGGACGCCACGGTCGTCGTCGGCGACCCGATCCTGGAGTGGGTCTAGGGCGCCGGCCGGTGGTTCCCCCGCCCCTCGCCGGACGCGCCGAGAGACTAGGGTGGGCGGTGCGCAGCGGGCAACGGGGGGTCGCGTGAGAAGCCGTCAGGTTCGCACGACGAGGCAGGTGGTGGCACCACTTGCCGGAACGGTGGTGCCGCTCGATCAGGTGCCCGACCCGGTGTTCGCCGGCGCCGTGATCGGTCCCGGCCTGGCGATCCTGCCCGACGAGGCCGAGGCGGAGATGCGCGTCGTCGTGGTCTCCCCGTCCGACGGGCGGCTGCTCAGCGTCTACCCGCACGCCGTGGTGGTCGGGGTGGACAGCGAGCGCGCCGTGCTGGTCCACCTGGGCGTCGACACGGAGGACCTCGCGCCGGCGTGCTTCGACGTCGCGGTGGCGGAGGGCGACACGGTGGACGCCGGCCAGCCGCTGCTCGCCTGGTCCCCGGAGTGCGTGCGCGCCGCGGGTCGGTCGACCCTCTGCCCGATCGTCGCGCTCCAGGCGGAGGCGGACGACGTGGTTCTTGCGGTCTCCCCGGGCGACCGGGTCACGGAGGGACAGGTCCTGCTGTCCTGGACCTGACGCCTAGCGCTCCGCGGCCTCGCCGCCCCGCCGTTCGACGATCTCGCGCCGCGGGAGCGCGAGCGTGATCCCCTCGGCCCCGAACCGGCGCACGATTCGGGCCCGGAGCTCCCGCTGGACGAGCCGCTGCTTCGCCGGGGTGACCTTGATCACCGCCCGGAGGCGCACGGACTCGGCGCTGAGGTCATCGAAGCCGGTCACCTCCGGGTCGGCGAGCAGGTGCCGGACAAGGTCCGGGTCGTCGGCCAGATCCGCGGCGGCCTCGCGGACGAGCTCGACCGCACGAGGCACGTCGGTGTCCGGGGACACGAGCACCTCGACCTTCGCCCGCGACCAGCCCTGGGTCATGTTGCCGACGCGCATCACCTCACCGTTACGCACGTACCACAGTGTCCCGGACAGGTCCCGGATCTGGGTGACGCGCAGCCCGACCGCCTCCACCGACCCGGAGACCCCCCCGACGTCGATCACGTCGCCCACCCCGTACTGGTCCTCGACCAGCAGGAACAGGCCGGAGATCACGTCCTTCACCAGGGTCTGTGCCCCGAACCCGAGGGCGACTCCGGCGACCCCGGCCGAGGCGAGCAGAGGCCCCAGGTTCCAGCTGTAGATGTTGGCGATGATCGTGAGCACGACGATGGCGATCACCAGGGCGGCGCTGGAGCGCAGGACCGAGCCGATCGTCTCGACGCGCTGGGCCCGGCGGGCGACCGCGAGCATGTCGCTCTCCGGGATGATCGCCCCGACGGGCGTGCGGCCCGCGAGGCGCCGGGCGCCGCGCCGCACAGCCGCCCCGCCGCTGACCACGGAGCGGACCCCCCGCGTGATCAGCCAGCGGGCGACGACGATCGCGAGCATCCCGGCGAGGATCGCGACGAACGTCTGCAGGGGCGGGCCGAGCATCCAGTCGAACCAGCGGGCGGGGGACTCCTCGAGCGATACCCGGAGCAGGGGCTGCATCCCGGCAGGTTACTGGGTCGCGACTCGTCGGCGTCAGCGCGCGTGGCTGGCGACGGCGAGCGGCTCTGGCAGGATCGGAGCCGTGGCCGAGCCCGACAACTCCAGTCCTCCTCGACCCCTGCTCGCCCTCGCCGCGCGCTATGGCGTGGTTCCCGACTACTGGGACTACCACGGGGGGCACCACTTGGTGTCGGACGCCACCCTGGTGGCGGTCCTCGCCTCGCTCGGGGTCGACGCGAGCAGTCCCGAGCGGGTGGCTGTGGAGCTGACCAACGCCGACGAGGACCCGTGGCGACACATGGTCCCGCCGGTCGTCGTGCTCCGCGAGGGGACGTCGGCCCAGGTCCCCGTGCACGTCGAGCACGGCGCGCCGGTCACCGTCTGGCTCGAGTTGGATGCCGAGTCGGGCGGGGGTCGCCGCCGCGCAACCCAGCTGGACGTCGTCGTGGAGCCGAGGGTCGTCGACGGGCGCACGGTCGGCCGGGCGACGTTCGAGGTCCCCGCCGATCTGCCGCTGGGCTGGCACGACCTGGTCGCCGGGAGCGGGGAGACGACGGCGTCGTGCGCGGTCGTCGTGACGCCCGCCCGGCTGGGGGTCGGCCATGGCCTGGACGAGCGTCGCGGCTGGGGCTTCATGACCCAGCTGTACTCGGTTCGCTCCGAGCAGTCCTGGGGGATCGGCGATCTCGCCGACCTGCGTGACGTCGGCTGGTTGGCCGCGCGGCGGTGCGGGGCCGACTTTCTGCTCGTGAACCCGCTGCACGCCTCGGAGCCCGTGGGACCGTTGACCCCCTCGCCGTACCTGCCGAGCACGCGCCGGTTCGTGAACCCGATCTACCTCCGGGTGGAGGACATCCCGGAGACCGCGTACCTGCCGGTGGCCGAGCGAACCCTAGTGGAGTGGCAGGCGGAGGTCGCCCGGCCACTGAGCTCGGATCCCGGGCCGATCGACCGTGACGCCGTGTGGGCCGCGAAACGGGTCGCGCTCGAGGTCATCCACGCCGCCCCCCGGACACCCGCCCGCCAGCTCGCGTTCGAGACCTACCGCGCCGAGCAGGGGCAGGGCCTGGAGGACTTCGCCGCCTGGTGCGCGATCCGGGAGCATCTCGCCCAGGAGGGCGAGGAGCCGGGACCGGTGGCGGTGCCGCCCCTGAGCTCGCCGGCCGCCCGGGAGCTGCGTGAGCTGCTGACGGACCGGATCACCTTCCACTGCTGGCTGCAGTGGGTCGCGGACACCCAGCTCGCGGCGGCGCAGCGGGCGGCCGTCGACGGCGGGATGCGGATCGGCATCATGCACGACCTCGCCGTCGGAGTGCACCCCGACGGCGCCGATGCCTGGGCCATGCCCGAGATCCTCGCCTCGGGCGTGACGGTGGGCGCGCCGCCCGACATGTACAACCAGCAGGGCCAGGACTGGTCGCAGCCGCCGCTGCGCCCCGACGCCCTGGCCCGGGCGGCGTACCGGCCGTTCCGGGACATGCTGCGCACGGTGCTGCGGCACGCGGGCGCGATCCGGATCGACCACGTGATCGGGCTGTTCCGGCTCTGGTGGATCCCCGACGGCATGGGTGCACAGGCCGGCGCGTACGTGCGGTACGACCACGAGGCCCTGATCGGGATCCTGTGCCTCGAGGCGCACCGGGCCGGCGCGATAGTGATCGGCGAGGACCTAGGAACGCTCGAGCCGTGGGTCCGCGACTACCTAACCGATCGGGGAGTGCTCGGCACCTCCGTCCTGTGGTTCGAGCGCGCCGATGGCGGGTTCCTGCCGCCGGAGCAGTACCGGCGGCTCGCCCTCGCGACGATCACCACGCACGACCTGCCGCCGACCGCCGGCTACCTGGCGGGCGAGCACGTCGAGCTGCGGGAGCGGCTGGGCCTGCTCAACGAGCCCGTGGCCGCGGTGCGCGCGGCGGCCGAGCAGGAGCGCGCCGAGATGCGGGCGCTGCTCGCGGCGCGCGGCCTGATCGGGGACGACCCTTCGGAGCGGGAGGTCGTCGAGGCGATGCACCGGCTGCTGCTCGCCTCGCCATCGATCCTGGTGGGCGTCTCGCTGGCGGACGCCGTGGGCGAGCGGCGAGCCCAGAACCAGCCCGGCACGGACACCGAGTACCCGAACTGGAAGGTCCCGCTCGCGGACTCGGCGCAGCGCCTGGTCACCGTGGAGGGCCTCTTCGACAACCCCAGGCTCCGGTCGCTGGTCAACGCCCTGCGCTGAGCCCGTTCCGGTGCACGCGGCGAGGACGACGCACCCGCGCCGCCCTCACCACTGCGGCATGACGGCGTAGACCTCGATCTCCGCCAGGCCGGTGCGGGTGGTGGTCTCGCTAACCGACACGATCTCGAGCCGCACGCTGGTCGTCGTGCGGGCGGGGAAGCTCAGGCTCGACCCGGATCCGTTGTTCGGCAGGGCACCGACCGCCTCGGTGCTCCCGTCCGAGAAGTGCAGCACGGCGCCGGTGATCTGGTCGGCGAGGTTCGGCCGGTCGTGCAGCACGACGCCATTGACCTCGGTCGGCTCCGGGAACGCGATCAGCAGCCAGGCG
>CAYGGX010000081.1:0-10046 GCA_964349585.1 uncultured Actinotalea sp. | reverse complement strand
CTAGGACTTCGACCGGTCCACCGCTCCGCCGTACCGCCGGTCGCGCTCCGCGTAGGTCTGCACGGCCCGCCACAGGTGCCGCCGGTCCACGTCTGGCCAGTACTCGTCGAGGAACACGAGCTCCGCGTACGCGGCCTGCCAGATCATGAAGTTGGACGTCCGCTGCTCGCCGGAGGTGCGCAGGAACAGGTCGACGTCCGGCAGGTCGGGCTCGTCCAGGTGCCGGGCGACGGTCCGCTCGGTCACCCGCTCCGGGTCCAGTCGCCCGGCGGCGACCTCCCGGGCGATCGCGCGGGCGGCGTCGGCCACCTCGGCGCGCCCCCCGTAGTTCACGCACATGGTCAGCGTGCAGACCTCGTTGTGCCGGGTCAGCCGCTCGGCGGTCTCCAGCTCGGCGATGACGGACCGCCAGAGCCGCGGCCGGCGGCCGGCCCACCGCACCCGTACCCCCCAGGCGTGCATCGTGTCCCGCCGGCGGCGCAGGACGTCCCGGTTGAAGCCCATCAGGAAGCGCACCTCCTCCGGCGACCGCTTCCAGTTCTCGGTCGAGAAGGCGTAGGCCGAGACGTGCCGCACCCCCACCTCGATCGCACCCGCGACGACGTCGAGCAGGGCCGCCTCCCCCGCCTCGTGACCCGCGGTCCGCGGCAACCCGCGGGCGTTGGCCCACCGGCCGTTGCCGTCCATCACGATCGCCACGTGCTGGGGCACGAACTCGCGCGGGATGTCCGGCGGCCGCGATCCCGAGCGGTGCGGCGGTGGCGGGACGACGACGCGCGCTGCGGCGTTCATCAGGCGCGTTCCACCATCCGCAGGGAGCGCAGGCCGCGCTCGAGGTGGAACTGCAGGAACCCGGCGACCAGCCCGTTGGCCTCCCGCCGGTGCCGGTCGTCGCTGGCGTCCGCAACGGGCCAGTCCCCGGAGAGCAGGGCGGCCAGCAGAAGGAAGGTCTCGGGCGCCGGGGACGGCGATCCGGGCGGCCGGCACGAGCCGCACACGGCGCCGCCGGATGCGACGGCGAACGCGCCGTGCGGGCCCGCGGCACCGCACCGTGCGCAGTCCGTGAACGACGGCGCCCAGCCGGCCACGGCGAGCGCCCGCAGCAGATAGGAGTCCAGGATCAGGCCCGGCGAGTGCGCGTTGTCCGCCAGCGACCGCACCGCGCCCACGAGCAGCAGGTGCTGCTGGAGCGCCGGCTCGCGCTCGGCCTCGACCAGCCGCTCGGCCGTCTCCAGCATCGCGGTCCCCGAGGTGTACCGCGCGTAGTCGGCGAAGATCGACCTGGCGAACGGCCCGATCGTCTCCACCTGGGTGACGATGTCGAGGTTGCGTCCCGTGTACAGCTGGACGTCGATCATCATGAACGGTTCCAGCCGCGACCCGAACCTCGACGACGTCCGGCGGACCCCTTTGCCGACCGCACGCACCTTCCCGTGCTCCCGGGTGAGCAGGGTGACGATCCGGTCGGCTTCGCCCAGCTTCTGGGCGCGCAGCACGATCGCCTCGTCGCGGTACAGGCTCACCGGGACATTGTCCCCCACGGCCCCGACGACTACGCCGCCGCCGGGCCGGGTACCGGGACCCGGTTCCGCCCGCGCCCGCGCCGGGCGACCACCCGAAAAGGCGGTGCGCGGCGCCGTCGTCGGGCCCTAGCCTTGGCTCGCCGCGCGGGGAACCGGGCGGACCAGACGTGAGGAGGTGGCGACCATGGCGGTCCAGAGCTGTGCCGCGCCGTCACCCGTCCACGTCCCCGGCCTCCGCTGAGGTCCCGGGGACCCGCACAAGGGACTCCCCATCATGCTCGACCGGACCCTCGCCCCACTGGGCTGGGACAACTCCTGGACGGCCGCGCTCGCCGCCCTGACCGACACCGAAGAACACCTCCCCGCGCGGGTCTGCCGCGCGGACCGCGAGGCCTGCGACCTGTTCATCGCCACCCCGGACGGCCTGGGCACCGCCACCGCCGGCTGGAGCGGTGCACTGCAGCGGGCCTACCGCGCCGACCCGACCTCCGCGCCCGTGACCGGCGACTGGGTCGTCATCACCGAGCCGGCGCCGGGAGCCCTGCTCGTCGAGGCCGTGCTGCCGCGGCGGAGCGCCGTCGTGCGCGCGCAGGTGGACGGCTCGTCGCACGGCCAGGCCCTCGCCGCGAACGCGGACATCGCCGCCGTCGTCGAGGGGCTCTCCCCGGACCCCGACCCGGGCCGGATCGAGCGGTTGCTGGCGCTGGCCTGGTCGTCGGGCGCCCGGCCCGTAGTGGTGCTCACCAAGGCCGACCTGGTCGAGGACCCGGACGCGATGGCCGACGACGTCGCCCGCCTCGCCCCGGGCGCGGAGGTGGTGACCACCTCGGTGACGGACGGCTCGGGACTGCCCGAGCTCCGCGCCTGGCTGGCGGACGGGTCGACCATCGCGCTGCTGGGCGCCTCGGGCGTCGGCAAGTCGACCCTCTTGAACGCGCTGGTCGGCGGCGACCTGATGCGCACGCGGGCCCTGCGCGCGGACGGCAAGGGCCGGCACACCACCGTCACCCGGGAGCTGCACCTGGTGCCGGGCGGCGGGGTGATCCTGGACACCCCGGGGATGCGGACGATCGGCCTTGCCGGGGCAGACGCGCTGGACGACGTGTTCCCCGAGGTCGAGGACCTGGCAGCGCACTGCCGATTCGCCGACTGCGAGCACCGCACGGAGCCCGGCTGCGCCGTCCTCGCCGCGGTCGAGTCGGGCGACCTCCCCCAGCGGCGCCTGGACAGCTATCGCCGGCTGGTCCGCGAGGCCCGGCACCAGGCCGCCCGGAGCGACGCCCGGCTGCGCGCGGAGATGACCCAGGTGTGGAAGGCGCGTACTCGCGCGTACCGGCGCCGGCCGGACAAGAAGCGGTGAGCGTCGGCGCGGGGCGGTGGCCCAGTCGATCGCGCACTCCTGGTTGGGGTTGGCCGGGTTGACGGCGACGGGCAACGTCACCCCGGGCGCCAGGTTCGCCAGCCGGTCCTGGGGCACCCGGTGGCCGAAGACCGCCGGGAAGGGCGCCTGACCGGGCAGCGTCACCGAGATCGCCGACCGGCTTGCCGTCCTGGAAGGAGATGTTCATGCCTCCCGGGCCGGCCGTGGCTGGCCCGGCAGCCATCCCGCCCACGGCCCCGGCAGCCAACCCGCCCATCGACTGCGCACGCGCGGCGCCGGCGTCGAGACCAACAGGTCGAGCCGATACACCGGTGCCTGGGGTCCGATGTTGGGCGCGCTGATCGTCGTGCCGGCCTCGCGGAATCCCCGCAGCAGTGCCGTCCCGGCGATGCCGTTCCGGACCGGGCCGATAGCCCGGACCATGGATCGGATCGGCTGCACCACGACGACGAGGGTGAAGACCACCGCGCCGACGATGATCAGGGTTGTCGTCATGTCCATCCGCGCCTCCCGCGTGATCGAATCGAGAGCGCGACGACACCGCTAAACCGGTCTGGACCGTAGTAAATCGGGCACCCTCTGCGGGCTCGACCGTGCTGCGCGGGCGCTCAGCGATACGCCCGGTTCACCGCCGAGATGATCGCCTTGAAGGACGCCGTCGTGATGGAGGGGTCGATCCCGACGCCCCACAGGACGTCGTCGTCCACCGAGCACTCCACGTAGGAGGCCGCCACGGCGTCCTCGCCCGTCGAGAGGGCGTGCTCGGCGTAGTCGAGCACCTCCACGTGCACCCCGTGCGACGCGAGCGCGGCGACGAACGCGGCGATCGGCCCGTTGCCCTCCCCCTCTAGGGTCACCGGCTCACCGGCGTCGACCAGGTCGACACTCAGCCGCGCCGGGCCGCCCTCGGTGGAGGTCTCTCGGCTGCCGCGGAGCGAGAACCGGCCCCAGGGCGCCAGGCCGCTGTCCGGTCCCGCCGGCAGGTACTCGTCGGTGAACGCGCGCCACAGGTCGTCCGCGGTCACCTCCTGACCGCTCGCGTCCGTGTATGCCTGCACGACCCGGGAGAACTCGATCTGCAGGCGACGGGGCAGGTCGAGGTGGTGCTCCGCCTTCATCAGGTAGGCCATCCCGCCCTTGCCGGACTGCGAGTTGACGCGGATGACCGCCTCGTAGGAGCGACCGACGTCGCGGGGGTCGATCGGCAGGTAGGGCACCGACCAGATCAGGTCGTCCACCGACACCCCGTTGGCGGACGCGGTGGCATCCATCGCCTCGAAGCCCTTCTTGATGGCGTCCTGGTGGGAGCCCGAGAAGGCGGTGTAGACCAGGTCCCCGCCGTAGGGGTGACGCTCGTGGACCGGGATCTGAGTGCAGTGCTCCACGGTCCGGCGGATGTGGTCGATGTCGCTGAAGTCGATGCCGGGGTCGATCCCCTGGCTGGCCAGGTTCATCCCTAGCGTGACCAGGCAGACATTGCCGGTCCGCTCCCCGTTTCCGAACAGGCAGCCCTCGATCCGGTCGGCGCCGGCCAGGAAGCCGAGCTCGGCGGCCGCCACGGCGGTGCCGCGGTCGTTGTGCGGGTGCAGGGAGAGCACCACGGAGTCGCGGTGGTGCAGGTTCCGGTGCATCCACTCGATCGAGTCGGCGTACACGTTCGGCGTGGCCATCTCCACGGTCGCGGGGAGGTTGATGATCACCTTGCGCTCGGGAGTGGGTTCCAGCACGTCCAGGACCGCGTTGCAGACGCGGACGGCGTACTCCAGCTCGGTGCCGGTGTAGGACTCCGGGGAGTACTCGTAGTAGACCTCGGTGTCCGGGACCAGCTCGGCGTACTTCTTGCACAGCTGGGCGCCGGAGACCGCCAGGTCCAGGATTGCGTCCTGGTCGGCGCGGAAGACGACGTCGCGCTGCAGCACCGAGGTCGAGTTGTACAGGTGCACGATGGCCTGCTTGGCCCCTGCGATCGCCTCGTAGGTGCGCTCGATCAGGTGCTCGCGGGACTGGGTGAGCACCTGGATGACGACGTCGTCCGGGATCCGCTCGGTCTCGATGAGCATCCGGACGAAGTCAAAGTCGGTCTGCGAGGCGGACGGGAAGCCCACCTCGATCTCCTGGTAGCCCATCGTGACGAGCAGCTCGAACAGCCGGAGCTTGCGCTCCAGGTTCATCGGCTCGATCAGCGCCTGGTTGCCGTCACGGAGGTCGACGGCGCACCAGCGCGGCGGTGCGGTGATGTGCTTGGACGGCCAGGTCCGGTCCGGCAGGTCGACGGTGAACTGCTCGTGGAAAGGCCGGTACTTGTGCACCCGCATTGGGGAGCGGGGCGGGGCCGGATCGGCGGGATGGTTGCTGGGCGGCGCCATGGCGCCTTCGACGTGGGTCATCGTTGGTTCCTTCGGGTCGGGTTGTCGTTGACCGGCATACCGACCACCGCGACGAGGGACCGGTCTGTCAGACCTCGTCGCGGCGACGAAGGAGGAGTCCACGTGCGCGCACGAGCGACACTGTACCCCGGCGCACGGGTGGGTCCCAGGTCATTGCCACAACGTGGACCTGGGACGCACCCTCATCCGCTCAGATCACGGAGCGCAGTAGTCCCCGGTGCCCTCCTCCTGCCGGCCACCGCAGGTGTCCCCGAAGGTCTCGTACTCGGTGCCGAAGTCCGACTCGAAGTACAGGTCGTCGCAGGCCTGGAGATCGCCGCCCGCACAGGCGTCCCAGAGGCCGTCGAGGTAGGCGTCGTCACCGTAGGTGAACGCCCCGCCGCTGCTGCTGGTATCGGGGTCGACCTCGGTACCGGGGTCGACGTCGGTGCCGCCCCCGAAGGCGTCCACGCAGTTGATGTTCGTGTTCGCGGGCTGGCGGTTGCCGCAGGTGTCACCGTACGTCTCGTACGACGACCCGAGCGGGGCGTCCCAGTACAGGTCGTCGCAGGCCTGCCAGTCGCCGCCCTCACACCTGTCCCAGAGCGGGTCGAGCGAGGTGTCCGAGCCATAGGTGCCGTACTCGGCGATGGCGTTGCGGGCGGCGTTGAAGATCAGGGCGACCGCCACGATCCCGAGCACGATGAGCAGCCCAACGACGCCGAGGACTATCCACAGCACCCGATGGGACTTCTTGGCCGGCGGAGTGCCCTGGTAGCCGTACCCGCCCGGAGCCCCCGGCTGGCCGTAGCCGCCCGGCGCGGCCGGCTGGCCGTAGCCGCCCGGCGCGGCCGGCTGGCCGTACGCCGCGGCCGGCGCGGCACCGGCGGGGGTGTACCCCTGGGCCGGCATCTGCATCGACGGGGCCGGCTGCTGCGGGGCGGCCGGCGCGCTCGGCGCGGCCTGCCGGGCTGCCAGCGCCGCGTTGACGGACGGCTCGCCCAGGCTGCCGAGCCACTCGAGCAGGCCGGGGTAGGCCGACGGGTTCGCCGCCACGGCGGGCCGGAGGTCCGGCCGCAGGGCCGCGATGTCGGCGAGTACCTGACCCGGTGTCTGGGGGTCGGAAGCCTGCGCCGAGGTGTAGTTCTGGGGATCGCTCATCTGCTCCTCCTGTGCCTCATTCCCGGGGGTGGGAGCCCCGGCGGTTCGGGACCGTCCGAGGCCAAGGCACTGCGGGCAGCCGGGATGAACGTAGCGCTGCTGGGGCACCGGTGGGGAGTACCTCCGGGTGAGAATCACCAAAGGGTCGGGAACACCCCGAAGTAGGCCAGGACCAGGAGCATCAGCACGGACGACCCGACGGTGCTGGCCAGCGTCCATGCACCGGCGGCGCTGCGCGCCGCGGGGACCGCCCCGCGGCGCCGGCCATCCAGGATCCGGAAGACGAGCACGGTCCCGGCGACGACGCTCGTCCAGGCGAGCAGCCGGACGAGGACCCAGCCGCCCTGGACCAGCACCGGGCTGGTCCGGTAGTTCTGCGCGAGGTTCGCCACGACTCCCAGGTAGGTCACCATCATGATCAGAGAGAGGGTCGCGCCAACCGTCGTGACGGCCAGCGGGGCCCGGACGTCGGGCACGAGGGCGGCCTGCCTGCGGCCCCGGAGTCGGCGGAACACCCACAGGATCGGTCCGACGAGGAGGGCCAGCAGCGCCGCGCCAAGGGCGGCGAACAGCATGTCGCCCTCCGCGAACCACCGCGGACGCTCCACCGGGGCGGCCAGGAACCGCTGGTAGGGCTCGGCTCCCGCCACCCGCGGCTCGGCAGACGCGGATCCGGGCAGCCCCTGGATCCAGGCGGAGAGGTCCCGGGCGAACTCCGGGACGAGCTGTCCGCCGATCCGGATGCCGTGATCGGCACCCTCGTAGTACCTGACCGTCCAGTCGGCGTTGCCGGCCACCGCGAGGTCGTCGATCACCTTGAGGGCGCCCTGCACCGTCGGCATGGCGACGTCCCCGGTGCCGAAGACGATGAGCAGGGGTTGCCGCAGGCGCTGCTGGAACGGCTGGGCGTCGAAGTCCAGGTAGTCGAAGCCGCCGCCGGGGAACTCCATCCCGGCGAACCTGGGAACGGCCCGCAGGATCTCCACCGGAACCCCGGTGTTGCGAAGGTAGGAGTCCACGGCGAAGGCTATCTGCTGGCGCGGCGGGACCACCGGCGCCGCCACCAGGACCGTGAACGCCACCGAGGGATTGTCGGCTGCCATGACCGGCACTACCCACGCGCCCTCGCTCTCGCCGTATACGCCGACCCGATCGGGATCGACGCCCGGCAGACTGCGCAACACCTCGACGCTGCGCAGGTAGTCGTTGGCCATGGCCGTGTAGCTGCGGTTCCGGGTGGTGTACGTGTCGAGCCGTTTGTTCGGGACCATCGCGACGACGCCCGAACTGGCCAGGGCCTCGGCCTGCGCTACGAAGGCGTCCTCGTACCGGCCGGTGCCGGCGCCGTGGACGAAGACCATTCCGGGCCTGAGCCCTTCCGCGCCCAGCGGCTCGCTGACCCGCGCCTCCACCCGAGCCCCCGCCAGCTCGACCGTCACGATCGAGGTCGCGACCTCATAGCTGCCGACCGGGTCCGCGCCCTGCGCTCCGCCGATCCGGGTGTCGGGGGTCGTGACGTCGATGTGCTCGGTCATCGGCACCGGGTCCCAGGTGGGCCCGGAGATCGCCCCGAGGATGCCGAGGCCGAGGACGGCCACGGCGCTGGTGGCGGCGATCCGATAGCGCACGCGGGGAGTCTAACCAGAGGCCGCGCGGCCGTGAGATCCGCCCGGCGCGGCGGGCGGCCGACTCAGAACCCGAGCCGGTGCAGCTGCTTGGGGTCGCGCTGCCAGTCCTTGGCGACCTTCACGTGCAGGTCCAGGAAGACCGTCGCGCCGAGCAACGCCTCGATGGCGGGGCGCGCGGCACTGCCCACCTCGCGCAGCCGCGACCCGCCCTTGCCGATCACGATGGCCTTCTGGCTGTCTCGCTCGACGAAGAGGTTCACCCGGACGTCCAGGAACGGCCGGCCGTCGGCGTCCTGCCTGCCCGGCCGCGGCACGATCTCGTCGACGACGACCGCCAGGGAGTGCGGCAGCTCGTCGCGCACCCCTTCGAGGGCGGCCTCCCGGACCAGCTCCGCGACCATGACCTCGTCGGGCTCGTCGGTGCGCTCCTCGGCCGGGTACAGGGGCGGCCCCGGGGGCAGCTGTCCGACGAGGACCTGGACCAAGGTTTCCACCTGGTACCCGTCGACGGCGCTCACCGGGACGATCTCGGCCCAGTCCCCAAGGTCGGCGATCTCCATCAGGTGCTCGGCCAACCGCGCCTTGCCGACCAGGTCCGCCTTGGTCGCCACGGCCACCACCGGCAGACCCGGCAGGCCCGCGAGCTGTGCAGCGATGTACCGGTCACCGGGGCCGACGCGCTGGTCGGCCGGCAGGCAGAACACCACGACGTCGACCTCGGCCAGGGCCCCGCGGACCATGTCGTTCAGCCGCTCGCCGAGCAGCGTGCGGGGGCGGTGCAGCCCGGGGGTGTCGACGAGGACGATCTGGGCGTGGTCCAGGTGCAGGATCCCGCGGACGGCGTGCCGCGTGGTCTGCGGCCGCCCGGAGGTGATCGCGACCTTCTGCCCGACGAGCGCATTCGTGAGGGTCGACTTGCCCGCGTTCGGTCGGCCGACGACGCACACGAACCCCGACCGGTGCTCGCCGGCGTCCGCACCGGGACGGGAACTGGTCTGGTTCATCGGGCGCCGCCCCCCGTGGTCGCGCCGGGCTCCGCTTGGTCGGGCGCGCGCCGCGCGATCAGCGTCGCCACCTGCTTGCGCCGGCCCTCGACCCGGTCCGCCGTCAGGTCGAGGCCGTCCACCGTTGCGCCGGAGCCGGCCAGCGGCACCTTGCCGAGCGCCTTCGCCAGCAGGCCGCCCGCCGTGTCGACGTCGTCGTCGTCGATCTCGATGCCGAACAGCTCGCCCAGCTCGTCCAGCGGAAGCCGGGAGGGCACCCGGTACGCGCCGTCGCCCAGGTCCTCGACCTCGGGCCCGGACCGGTCGTGCTCGTCGGTCAGCTCACCGACTATCTCCTCGAGTGCGTCCTCGATCGTGACCAGGCCGGCGACGCCGCCGAACTCGTCGACGACGATCGCCATGTGCGTCGCGCCCTGCTGCAGCTCGCGCAGCAGGTCGTCGACAGGCTTTGACTCCGGGACGAACACGGCGGTACGCACCAGGTCGTCGACCGGCGTGTCGTCCGATCCCGCGACCGTGTGCAGGCGCCGGACGACGTCCTTCAGGTAGAGCACGCCGATCAGGTCGTCGACCGAGGCTCCGACCACCGGCACCCGGGAGTAGCCGGAGCGAAGGAAGAGCGACAGGGCGGTGCGCAGCCGCGTTCCGCGGGCGAGCGTGATCATCTCCGTCCGCGGCACCATCACGGCGCGGGTGATCGTCTCGCCGAGCTCGAGGACCGAGCGGAACATCTGCCGCTCGTCGGGCTCGATCAGCTCCGACTCGCTCACCTGGTCCACGATCTCGCGCAGCTCCGCGCCGGCGGGCCTGCGCTCGGCGCGGCTCAGGGCGTGCAGGGGCGCGGCGACGGCGCGCGCGAGGCCCAGCAGCGGGGCCGCCACGGTCAGCGTGCCCGCGGGATGCGCGGCGCCAATGGTCCGTGGCGCGTAGCGGACCAGGACCAGGGCGACCACGCCGACGACGACCAGCCCGAGCAGCAGGAC
>CAYGGX010000080.1:0-10079 GCA_964349585.1 uncultured Actinotalea sp. | reverse complement strand
CCACCCGCCCTCCCCACTAGACTCGGCCCGTGATATTCAAGGCCGTCGGCGAGGGGCGACCATACCCTGACCATGGGCTGTCCACGCCCAAGGACTGGGCGCAGGTGCCGCCGCGTCAGGTGCGCCTCGACGAGCTCGTCACCACCAAGCGGACGCTGAACCTCGACTCCCTGCTCTCGGACGACTCGACGTTCTTCGGGGACCTGTTCGCCCACGTCGTGCAGTACAAAGGCGTCATGTACCTCGAGGACGGGCTGCACCGCGCGGTCCGCGCCGCACTTCAGCAGCGCCCGGTGCTGCACGCCCGCGTCCTGGTCGTGGACTCCTGATGGCCCCGCTGAGCCCCGAGCAGCAGCGCATCCTGCGCCGCCGCCGCAAGCATGAGCGCCAGGCGGTTGTCTTCGGCTCCCTGATCGCCGCGCTCGCGCTGGCCGGCCTCGGCGCGACGGCCATCTACACGGGTGCGATGGACGCCCCGTTCCTCGCTCGCGAGTTCACCTCCCCGCCGCCCGAGGAGGTCGAGGCGATCCCGCTCCCGCCGTGCATCCCGCCGGAGACGCTCCCCGCGGCCCCCGAGACGGTCACGATCCGCGTCTACAACGCGACCACGCGCATCGGCATCGCAGGACAGACGGCAGATGGCCTCGCCCAACGCGGGTTCGTCATCGCGGAGACCGCCAACTACCCGATCGAGATCACGACCGGTGCCCGGATCTCGTTCGGTGAGGCGGGCATCGCCGCCGCGTACACCCTCGCTGCCCACCTGGAGCCGGGCGTCGCCGCGCTGGTCCTCGACACCCGGGCCGACGGGAGCGTCGACCTGGTCCTCGGCTCGACCTGGACCCAGCTCATCGACGTCGGTGCCGTGACGTTGGATGCGACGTCCCCACTGCTGCCGCTGCCCGGGTGCCTGCCGCTCGAGCAGGCCCGGGTGCTTGCGGTGCCCGGGCCGACTGCGGCGCCTGTGGTCCCGGGCACCGAGGAGGACAGCGAAGGTGGCGACGCCCCCCCTGAGGGGGACGCCGCCACCGAGGGCTGAGGCTCAGGCCTTCGCGGAACCGGCGCCCTCGGGCTCCGGGTCAGCCTTCAGCTCGACGTCCTGACCCTCCAGCTCGACCCCACCGGGCACCGATGCCGGGCTGGCCGGCTCCTGGTGGGTGCCGCGCCACCGGGCGACCGTCCGCATGAGGTGGTAGATGCCGATCGCCGCGGCGGTGCCCAGCGCGATCCCACCGAACTCCAGCTGGCCGGCGAGCCAGGTGAAGTTGGCGATCCCGATGATCAGGGCGATCGCCGCGGTCGTCAGGTTCACCGGGTCGGAGAAGTTGACCTTGTTCTGCACCCAGATCCGGGCGCCGAGAATGCCGATCATCCCGTAGAGCACCGTGGTCGCGCCGCCGAGCACACCGGCCGGGATCGTCGCGATCAGCGCCCCGAACTTCGGGGACAGGCTGAGCACGAGCGCGGTCGCGGCCGCCACCCAGTAGGCCGCCGTCGAGAAGACCCGCGTCGCGGCCATCACGCCGATGTTCTCGGCATAGGTCGTGGTTCCGGAGCCACCACCGGCGCCGGCGAGGGTCGTCGCGACGCCGTCGGCGAACAGTGCACGGCCGATCACCGGGTCGAGGTCCTGGCCGGTCATCGCGGCGACCGACTTCACGTGGCCGACGTTCTCCGCGATGAGGACGAAGACCACGGGAACGAACAGCCCGAGGACGGCCCAGTTGAACGTCGGGGTGGTGAAGTGCGGCAGGCCGATCAGGCTCGCGTCCGACACCGAGCTGAAGTCCACCTCGCCGCGGATCATCGCCACGAGGTAACCGACGACGACGCCCACCAGGATTGCCAGCCGGCCGAGGATGCCTCTGAAGAACACCGAGATGAGGATGATCGAGAACAGGGTCACCAGGGCCGTGATGGGAGCCTGCTCGAAGTTGAACCAGGCGACCGGCGCCAGGTTCAGACCGATCAGGGCGACGATGGTGCCCGTCACGACGGGTGGCATCACGATCTCGATCCAGCGGTACCCGGCAAGGTGCACGATCACGCCCACGACCGCGAGCAGCGCGCCGGCGACGACGACGCCGCCGAGCGCCGCCTCGATCCCGTTCGAGGCCGTTGCGGCGAGGATCGGGGCGATGAAGGCGAACGAGGACCCGAGGTAGCTGGGCAGCCGGTTCCGGGTGATGACCAGGAACAGCGCGGTGCCGATCGCGGAGAAGAACAGCGTCGTCGCGGGCGGCAGGCCCGTCAGGATCGGGACCAGGAAGGTCGCCCCGAACATGGCAACGACGTGCTGCATGCCGATGCCGATGGTGCGGGGCCAGCTGAGCCGCTCCTCCGGCGCCACGACCTCGCCGACACCGACCCGTCGTCCGTCTCCGTGCACCCGCCAGCCGATACTGCTCATGCTCGCTCCCTCGGTCCGGGGCTCGCCGCGCGTGGCGCATCCGATACGCCACCGGTGACCCGGACGAAGACTAGCGATCCCCAACTCGCGTCGGGGGGCGTATGGGATGCTGAATCGCGAGTGTCGGGCATCTCACCGACACCGGCGTCCAGGAGGAACCGTGAGCGAGCAGAACCCGACCCCATCGGACCCGTCGGGACAGCCCCAACCCGAGCAGCCGACCGCTCAACCGCCCTACGGCCAGCCGTACCAGCAGCCCTACGGCCACCAGTACTCGCCGCAGTACTCACCGCAGTATTCGCCGCAGTACGCCCCGCAGCCCTACGCCCCCAGCCGGCCCACGAACTCCATGGCGGTTGTGTCGCTCATCGCGGGCATCGCCGGGCTGACGATCTTCTTCTTCGTCGGGTCGATCGTCGCGGTCATCACCGGCCCGATGGCCCGCAAGCAGATCGCGCAGACGGGCGAGGAGGGCGGCGGGATGGCGACGGCCGGCATCATCATGGGCTGGATCGGCATCGGCCTCGGCGCCGTCGGCATCATCATCTGGATCGTCGCGATGGTGTTCTTCGCGGCCGCGATCGGCACGAGCTATACCTACTGAGCCACGCGTGAGCTCGCACCGCGTTCAGCGCGAGCTCGTCTGGATCTGGGTCGCATTCGGCCTTGTGCACGCCTGGCTCGCCTACCTGGGCGTCGTCGTCGTGCCGGCGGAGTCCTTTCACGACGTCGACCTCTACCGGTACTGGACGTTCCTCGGCCTGTACACCGGCGAGTGGCCGGTCCTGGACGGCGGATGGGTCTACCCCGCGGGCGCGTTGGTCCCGATGCTGCTCCCGGCCCTCGCCGGGTTGACCACGACCGCCGGGTACGCGATCGGCTGGTGCGTGCTGGTGACGCTGCTCGACGGCGTCGCGGTCGCCGCGCTGCTGCGCCACCGGCACGACGACGGCGCCCGCACTGCAGGAGCGTGGTGGTGGCTCGGCTTCCTCCTGCTGCTCGGCCCGGTGGCGATCGGCCGGCTGGACGCGATCATCGCCCCGCTGATGATCCTCGCGCTCGTGGCGGGGACCAGGAACCCGCGGGTCGCCGCGGCACTCCTGGCGGTCGGGGCGTGGGTCAAGGTCGCCCCCGGCGCCCTGCTGCTCCCCCTCGCCGTGGCGGCGCGCCGTCCGCTGCGCGATGTCGTCGTACCCGCGGTCGCCGTGAGTGCCGTGGTCGCGGCCACGGTCTCGGCGATGGGCGGAGGGCGGCGCCTGCTCTCGTTCCTGTCGGCGCAGCAGGCGCGGGGCCTCCAGGTGGAGTCGGTCACGGCCACGCCGTGGGTGGTGGCCGCCAGATGGCACGACGACGTCGCGATCGGGCTGAACCAGGAGCTGGTCACCTGGGAGGTCGCAGGCCCCGGGACGGTCGCGGCGGCCCGGGTGCTCGACCTCGTCCTGGTGCTGGGTGTCGGCGTCGTCGCGGCACTGCTGTGGCGGGCCCGCCAGGAGGGTCGCGCGGAGTCCGCCCTGCTGCCCGGTGCGCTCGCGCTGCTGGTGGTGCTGATCGTGGCGAACAAGGTTGGGTCACCGCAGTTCATCACCTGGCTGGCGGCGCCCGTCGCCGTGCTGCTGACCGGCGGGTGGCAGGCGCTCCGGACCGCGCGCGCCGGATGGGTACGGACCGTTGCCGTGCTCGTGCTCGTCGTCGCGGGGCTGACGCAGCTCGTGTTCCCGTGGGGGTACCAGCGCCTGCTGGTCGGCGATCCCGCGGTCACTTCGGTCCTGGTCGTGCGCAACCTCCTGCTCGTCGCACTCCTCGCACTCGCCGTGCTGGGACTGGCCCGCCTCGCGCGTCCGCAACCGGTTGCGACAATCGATCAGAGCTGACTCACGACCTCGCGGGCGACCAGGTCGAGGTGGTCCAGGTCTCGGAGGTCGAGCACCTGGAGGTAGACGCGCTGGCTGCCGTCCGCCGCCAGACCCGCCAGTCGGTCGCGGAGCTGACCGGCAGCGAGGGCCGGGTGGACGGCGTCCGTCTCGGTGCCGGGACCCGCCTCGCGGCCGACGTAGTCATCGTCGGGATCGGGATCCTCCCGGAGACCGAGCTCGCCCGGGAGGCAGGCCTGGAGGTGGCCACTGGCGTCATCGTCGACGAGCACCTGCGCACCGCCGACCCGCACGTGCTCGCCGCCGGCGACGTCGCCGAGTCGTGGCGCCCGACGCTCGGCCGGCGGCTTCGGGTCGAGCACTGGTCGAATGCCCTGCGGCACGGCGAGATCGCGGGCCGGACCCTGCTCGGCATCCCGGCCTCCGACGACCGGCTGCCGCACTTCTACACCGACCAGTACGACCTGGGGATGGAGTACGTGGGTTTCGTGGAACCGGGCGGGTACGACGACGTCGTCGTGCGCGGTGATCTGGCCGCTCGCGAGTTCATCGCCTTCTGGGTGCGCAAGGGGCGTGTGCTTGCCGGGATGAATGTGAACGTCTGGGACGTCACCGAGCGGATCGAGGAGGTCGTCCGGGCGGGCGGCGGCGTGGACGACGGCGACTGGCCGGTCGGCTGACCGTTCGGCCGGCGAGCCGTCCTAGTCGACGTACTCGCCGGCGAGCACCCGGGCAGCCAAGCGCTCGGACTGGGCGAGGCGCCAGACCTCCCGGGCGGCAGTGGCGTTGAGCACGAGGATCACGGCGCCGAGCACGATGTCCGGCCACCCGCTGAGCGTCCACGCGGTGATCAGGCCCATCACGATGATCGCGGCGTTCACGACGACGTCGTTCCGGGCGGCCAGCCAGGCGGCACCGGTCATCGACCCGCCGTGGTGCCGGATCCGGACGAGCAGCAGGGCGCACGCACCGTTCACGACGAGCGCACCGAACGCCGCGGCGATCAGCGGGACCGGTTCGGGGGCGACCGGCTCGCCGACCTTCGCCACGATCTGCCAGACGGCCGCGAGCGCGGGGAGCAGGATGACGCCGGCCATCACCCGGCCCATCAGCGCGCGCGCCCGGAGCGACCAGCCCAGGGCAAGGAAGATCAGCAGGTTGACCGCGGTGTCCTCGAGGAAGTCGACGCTGTCGGCGAGCAGCGCGACGGAACCGATCGCGAGCGCGACGGCGGCCTCGACCCCGAAGTAGGCCAGGTTCAGCGCCGCGACGATCAGGACCGTGCCGCGGATCCGGTCCGGCTCGCCGATGGCCACCCGCGAAGGCTAGCGCCGCCCTGTCCGCGGGGCGGCGCAGTCAGTAGGGTCGGGCCGTGCTCGAACGGCAACCCACGTGACCCCCGTCGTCGCCGGCCGCCCCGCGCCACGCCCGTCCTGGGACGCCTGGGCGCTCGGCATCGCCGAGGCGGTGTCGACGCGAGCCGACTGCACCCGCCGACACGTCGGCGCCGTCATCCTCGGGCCCGACCACCGGGTGCTGGCGACGGGCTACAACGGCTACCCGCCGGGCCAGCCGGGCTGCCTCACCGACGGCGCGTGCCCGCGCGGACGGTTGACGTACGACGACCTCCCTGCGTCGTCGCCGTACGTGGACGTCGACGAGCCGTGCCAGGCGCTGCACGCCGAGGAGAACGCGGTGCTGCACCTGCCGGGCGGCTCGCGACTCGGCGCGACCGTGTACGTCACGGACGAGCCGTGCCCGAACTGCCAGCGCTTCCTGGCGGGCGCGGGCATCGCCCGGGTCGTCTGGCCCGGCGGTCAGATCGTCTACCAGACCCCGGAGTAGGAACGACGAGGCCCCCGAACGCGCGGTCCGGGGGCCCGGTCGACTGCTGGCTGGCGGTAGCGGTGGGATTTGAACCCACGGTGGGCTCTCACCCACACACGCTTTCGAGGCGTGCTCCTTAGGCCGCTCGGACACGCTACCCAGTCGCCCGAGGATACCCGGCCGACGTCGGGCGGACCCAATCGCCGTCGGGCGTCCGCGGCTCAGGGCCCGTGCTGCCCAGCCACCGCAACGTCGGGCGCCGGCAGCACGTCCGGGAGACCGAACCGGGCGAAGAGCCCGGTGTCGAACCACGCGGTCACCGCCGAGACGCCCCCGGGCGTGACCGTGAGGTGCTGCAGCTGGAACGCGCGGTGCACGCCGTCGGCGCCCCGCATGTACACCGCCATCGCGGGTGCGCCGTTCGCCGAGGTGCGCAGCAGCCGCATCGATCCCGGCCCGGTCGCGGGGCACTGGATGCTGATGAGCCGAGCACCTGGGCACGCCGCGGCCCCCCGACGGGTTCAGCGCCGATCGGTGAAGAACTCCGTCAGCAGGGCGCCGCACTCGTCGGCCAGCACCCCCCCGACCACCTCGACGCGGTGGTTCAGGCGCCGGTCCCGCACCAGGTCGTGCACCGAGCCCGCGGCGCCCGCCTTGGGGTCCCACGCGCCCAGAACGAGCCGTGGCACCCGCGCCAGGACGATCGCGCCGGCACACATCGCGCACGGCTCGAGGGTCACCACGAGCGTGCAGTCGTCCAGGCGCCACCGGCCGAGCGTGGCCGCGGCGGCGCGCAGGGCGACGATCTCGGCGTGCGCGGTCGGGTCGCCCGTCGCCTCCCGGGCGTTGTGTCCCCGGCCGACGACCTGCCCATCCGGCCCGACGACGACGGCGCCGACCGGCACGTCGTCGGCGCCCTGGGCGAGGCGCGCCTCGGCGAGGGCCTCGGTCATGTACCGCGCGTCGTCGTCGTGCGTGCGCATCTGTCCTCCCGGTGGGTGACGTTAGCCCAGTGGCAGCCCGGCGCCAGGCAGTACGGTGCACCCATGCGCCTGCACGTCGCGGACCACCCGCTCATCTCCCACAAGCTGACAGTGCTCCGCGACCAGGACACTCCCCAGCCCACCTTCCGTCTGCTGGTCGACGAGCTGGTCACCCTCCTCGCGTACGAGGCCACCCGGGACGTCCGCACCCGGCAGGTCGACGTGGTCACACCTGTGGCCCAGGCCGTCGGCACAAAGCTGGCCGATCCGAAGCCGATCGTCGTCCCGATCCTTCGGGCCGGGCTGGGCATGCTCGCGGGCATGACCCGGCTGCTGCCCACCGCGGAGGTCGGATTCCTCGGGCTGCAGCGTGATGAGGAGACGCTCCAGGCGATCACCTACGCCAACCGGCTGCCGGAGGACCTGTCCGGCCGGCAGTGCTACGTGCTCGACCCGATGCTGGCGACGGGCGGCACCCTGATCGCGAGCATCGACTACCTGTTCGAGCGGGGGGCGCGGGACGTGACCTGCATCTGCCTCATCGCGGCCCCGGAGGGCCTGGCGCTCGTCGAGCAGCACGTGGGCGACCGGGCGGACGTCACGGTCGTGGTCGCGGCGCTCGACGAGCGGCTCAATGACAAGGCCTACATCGTCCCCGGTCTCGGCGATGCGGGGGACCGGCTCTACGGCCTGGTGTGACTCGGGGCCGCGGCCGCTCCCGGTCGCTTGTGACCCTCTCCCGGTGCCCGATCCGTACCTATTTGCCCGACTGATGGCGGTCGGAGCGGGTGATCTCTGTCCGCATGCTGAGACAGCACTCGCGGGGACTTGGTGCTCTCGATGGCGACAGTCACACTCCAACTATGACTGCTGTCTCACTCGCTGTGACTCGCGCTCCCGCGCTGGTCGAGGAGCAGTCGCGCCCTGCCCCGGAGTTCGGGCTCGCCGTCTACGTCGGGCTCGGAGCTGAGGGCGGGGCCCACAACCACGAGCTGCTGATCGAGCTCTCGCACGCCGTTGCCGCGCGGGTCGCGGAGTACGCGCCGGGCGCAACGACACTCTCAGCGCTGAGCCTGGGCAGCCGGAGCCCGCACCGCGGGCTGGTGAACCAGATCCGGAACGAGCTCGCTGCGGCCACCGTCATCCCTGGTCACGCCCGTTGGCCCGTCACCCAGCGCACGGAGCGGCTACTGCGGGAGCCGCTCGCCCGCCGGCAGCTGATCGTCGACTCGGCGGCCCGGGAGGTCACCCTCGGCGGCACCGCGGTCCCCCTCACTTTCAAGGAGTTTGCGCTGCTGGAGTACCTGCTGCGTGCGCCCCACCGTGCGATAACTCGCGAAGAGCTGTTGACTACGGTCTGGCGCAAGAGAGCATGGAAGTCCGGAACGCGTACTATAGACGTTCATGTCCGACGCCTGCGGGACAAGCTGGGGGGCTGCCTGCAGATCGTCACCGTGAGGGGTGTGGGTTACCGCTGTGACCCCACCCCCGAGGTTGTCCTCGTCGGCTCGGGGGATGCTGACTGAGGACCTGCACTGCCGGGTCGGTTTGACCAGGGGGCTAGAGTCGCCGGCCCGGCAGTGCAACCTCCTCCTCGCCTGCTCACGGCCGCACGGCCGGCGACCTAACCGTGCGGGCGCGGTGCTGAGCCGGCCGGCGACCCGGAGCCTTACCGTCACATAGCGACCGTTTCGCTCCGATCCGACGCGAAGCCTCGCTCAGACGGCGAGGTACGCGGCGGCGACCGCCCCGTCCGCGCCAACGGTCCTGCGGATGGTGACCGCGAAGGTCTCCTCGACCTGGTTGCCGACCGACATCCCCGCGCCCATGACGCGCACCGTGGACCACCACTGCTGGCCATCAGGGCTGGCCGGCGTGAGGACCTGGGGGTAGAGCATGGTCGTAGCGCCGGGGGCCAGCGTGCGGTCGGTCGGCTGGCAGGAGATGTCGATCGAGCCGCCAGCCGTCCAGCAGGTCCAACCGTCCCCCGAGCTCCCCGCCTGCCACCGCAGCGCTCCGCCTTGCAGGAAGATGTCTGCCTGGAGGTTCGTGATCGGCGCGTCGCCCAGGTTCAGGATGGTGATCGGGACCGGAGCCGCCGTCCTGGGCGCGATGGTGGTCGGCGTGACAAGGACTAGGACCGAGTGGGTCACCACGGTGACGACGGTGCTTGTGTCCGCACTCGCAACTCCACCGCGACCGTTGGCCGCCTCGACCGTGGCTGCGATGTCGCGGGGCCCCGACGACCCCTCTGCCCTCACCCGGACAAGCAGTTCACTCGCCGCCCCGGGCCCCAGCGCCACCGTCGGGCTGAGCGCGCACACCACGTCGTCGTTCGAACCCGCAGACCCGGCGCAGGACCACTCGGAACTCGACACCGCGCCCGCCCAGAACACGGCTGCGGGGAGATCGATCTCAGCAGTCAGCCCGGTCGCGGTGGTATGGCCCGTGTTGGTCACGACGAACTTCAGGTTGCGGGGGGATGCGGTCGAGAGGTAGGAGTCGAAGCCGGCGGGACCAGCGACCGAGAGCGCTGCCGGCGCCGAGGCGACGCGCACCGGGATCTGGGTCGCGGTGGGCGGCGTGGCCGGCTCCGCCCAGGCCCTGGTCCCGATCTCGATCTCGTTCTCACCGTCGATCACCGGATCGTTCAACGTGATGGTGGTCCGTAGGGTGCTCTTCGAGCCGGGGCCGATCTCCGGGATCGTGCAGGTCACCGTCTCGAGCTCGGCGGTCACGGTGGTGTCGCAGGTCCACTCGGGCGCGGCGAAGGCAAGGATCGCGCCCGGTCCGCCCAGCGAGGCGGCCGAGAGGGCGCTCACCGCGACTCCGCTGTCGCTCGGGAACGAGAACTCCGTGTGCACGGGTCCCGCCGAGCTGGAGCCCGGGTTCTCGATCTGCGTCTCGATGGTCTGTGGCACGCCCGCGACGAATGTGGAGCCGCTGAAGCCGGACGCGACGATGAGATCGGCCGGCGGTGGCGGGGGC
>CAYGGX010000079.1:0-10395 GCA_964349585.1 uncultured Actinotalea sp. | reverse complement strand
GCGCAGCTCGGTGACGCGCGCCCTGAGGCTGCTGGGGAGGTATCCGCCGCCGATGCCTTGCCACAGGGCCGACCGAGCGGCCGTGTGGGTCGCCGTGAGCTCGCGCTGCTCGAGATGGGCGTGCTCGGCCGCCTGCTGCGCTGCGATCACCCGCGGGTCGGCGTGGAGCACCTGGTCGGCAACGGCCTCGGCCCAGAACGGGAGGTGAGTCGTCGACAGCGGGACATCGCCCCACCGATCGCGCACTGCGTCCTGCATCCTGGCGTGCGCCTCCATGGCTTCGCGTGCGGTGCGGGCGGCTGGCCCCCTGCCGAACCGACTCGTGGTGCTCAGGGCGCGGTTCGCCTGCCACATCCGCTCCTGCGCGGCCAGGTAGCCAGCGCCATCGGCGGTGGCCAGGTTGATCAGCGGTGCGCCTACCGTGACCCGCACGTCCGCGAGGTGCGCGTCGACGGCGGCGACGACCTGGGCCTGCCGCTCGTCCTCGGCATGGTGCTCGGCGCTCTGCCGGGTGATCTCGCTCAGGGCGTGCTCCCACCGGGCCGCCTCGCGGTCGGCGGCCTCGATCGACTCGCGGAGTCGGGCCCGTTCGGCGTTCACGAACGAAACCGGGCCGCTGGGGACCAGGCCGTTGACCGCCTCTTGTGCAGCCCGGGTTGCATCGGTGAGTCCGCGGTCGGCGCGGTCGCGTTGCAGCGCAGCGATGACCTGCTCGCGAACGTCGTCCGGGTCCGCGGCGACGATGTGCAAGGTGTTCATGTGTCTGCCGCGGGTCATGCCGACGTACAGCCCGGACCCATCAAGGGCGTCGCTGAGGACCGTGTGCGCCCTGGGCGCGGTCGCGCTCTGGAAGCCGTAGGAGGTCGCGGCGTAGGCCAGGTGCGTGTGCTCGGCGACGTAGTCGGCCGGGAGCCTGACGCTGCGCCCGTGCCCGCCGATGGCACCGGTCTCCCTCGCCCAGACCTCGCCGTCAATGCTGACGTGTTGGACGGTCCAGGTCTGTCGGTTCGCCACGCCGAGCCCGCTGTGGTTCCGGCGGGTCTGGACCACGTCGCCGGCCCCGATCGGCAGGCCGTCGCTGCCGTAGGTGGTGTGCACATCGTCGACCTCGCCGCGGCGCACGCGCGCCTCCCGGATGCTCGAGCACAAGGCGCGTGCCTCGTCGTTCGTCGCGACGCTGATCGCGTCGCCGTCACGTGCCGTGCGCGCGATCGCGCCCTGCACGTCCTCGATGCTTGGGTGCACCACGACGAGGCCCAGAGCGTGCAGACGGTCGAACAGCAGCGCCGGGTTCGCCCCCCGTCGCATCTGCAGGGTGAGGTCGGCGTACTCGGGGTCGGTGAACCGGTGGACCGTCGCCATGTCGAACGTGTGCCGGGCGACCTGAGCCGCGATGTCGAGCACGCCGCCTCTGCCGACGGCGGGCAGCTGCGCGCGGTCCCCGACCAGGGCCAGGCTCGCACCTGCCTCATCGGCGACGTGCAGCAGAGCGACCGCGGTGTCCTGGTCGAGCATCCCGGCCTCATCCACCACGACTCGCTCCCAATGGCGCAGCCGAGCCGACGCCGGCGGGCCGGTGTAGGTGGCGCCGGTGCGCGGGTCGGTCTCCCCGACGGCAAGGCGCGTCCACACGCCGTCCTGGTTCCACCGCCACCCGTGGTCGTGCACGAGCTTCGCGACGGAGTCGGTCGGCACGCCGAGCTCGCGCGCGGCGACGTCGGCGGCCTTCTTCGTCGGCGTCACGATCCTGGTTGCTCGACCCTCGGCCTGCGCCGCGGCGATCGCCACACCGAGCATCGTGGTCTTGCCCGCACCCGCGGCGCCCTCGACCACCACCAGCGGATCACCCGAGGCGACCGCCGCGGCCGCGCGCGCCTGCTCGTCGTCCAAGCCACGATCACGCGCCAGGCTGGTCACGTCGGGCGCGCCACGGGACGGCTGAGCGGCGCGCGCAGTCAGCAGGTCGCGCAGCCGCGCGTCGATCTGTACGACGCGCAAGTTGGTCAAATGCGCGACATGCTCGGGGTGCGCGTCGCCGGGCGGCAGCACCGACAGGCAGTCCTCCGCTGCCAGTCGCGTCGTCATGGCGATGAGGTCGCCCAGCTCGCCCGGCTCGGCCCGTACACCGGTCTCGGTGATGATGCGGGTGACATGCTCCTGGACGTAGTGCACGGTCCACGTCGACCCGCCGGCGGCGCACCGGTCCAACGCGCGGCTCGCCACCTGCTGTACCCGCAGCTCGTCGAGCGCCACGGGGTCGCGCCGATGAGCCCGGGGCAGGTCCGGGGTGTAGCCGGCCTCGTCCAGCTCGCGCCGCCAGCCGACTTCGCTGCCGAGCCGTGACGGCTTCTTGTTCGGGCGCTCGTGGTCCCAGGCTTTGGCCTGCAACCGGGCGCTGATGACCGGACCGGGTTCTTGGCTATGGTGGGCGGCCGCCCACTGCGCCTCGAACGCCGCGAGGTTGCGCGCAACCTGGCTGGCGCGCTTGCTCATCACCGCGTTGAACGGTCGCAGCTCCGCCACCTCCCCGGTCACCGGATCAAGCGTCAGGCCGTGCACGTCCAGTGCCGCGGCGAGCTTTGGGTGCGCCGCCAGTACCGCCGTGCCCAGCGCGCGGATAGCGCCCTGCTGCCGGAACAGCGCCGCGGTGTCCAGCCCGCGCCAAGCGCCGCCCGCCCAGACCCGAGTTCCGACTTGGAAGTGGATGTGCCGGTGGGGATCACCAGCCCGTGAGGTCTTGTGCGAGATGCCGACCGTCTCCAGCCGCTCGACCGGCACGACCTCCTGCTGCCCGCGGGGGCCTATCCGGGTGACCGAGTGCAGGCTGAGCCAGGACAGGATCTCGGCCACCGCGTCCCGCTGCGCCGCATCCAGGGCCGCGGACACGTCCGGGTGCAGGGCGGCGGCAATCGACAGGGACTTGGGGGTGTTCACGACCATCTCGGCGAACCGCGGCGAGCCCTGTCGAGCCTCGCCGGCCTGTCGGGGCCTGCCCATCGGCTCTCGGCTAATCGGGTCGACCCAGTCGACCCAGCCCGCGTACTCGACGGGCGTCAGGGCGCGCTCATCGATCGTCCTCCCAGTGCCGTCGACCACGGAGAGCTCCGCCCGCGCAGCGCCGGCCTCCAGGTAGTACTCGTCAGCCTGCGAGCGATCCGTCTCGAGGTAGCGGCGTGCGGCAGTCCCCGTCCCCCGGAACAGGATCACACCGCCACGCACACCGACTCCCGTCATCGCGTGTACTTGCAACTACCGAAGGTAGCATACGTCCATTCAGGCTCAAGCGCGGGTCTGGCTTCCGTGGGGTCAATGAACCGGGCCTGCTTACGGCACACGGAGGATGCGGAGGGGGTCGCGGTGGGCGGCGTAGGTGGCGATGGGTGTTGCGGTCACCAGGGTGAGCAGGAGGGTGAGGCCGGCGACGCCGGTGACGAACCGCCAGGTGGGCAGCGACCCTGTGGTCGCGGTGAGGGTCGCGAGCCCGGCGCCGGTGCCCGCCACGATGCCGATGACGGCGCCGACGGCGCATTGGGCGAGCAGCGTGGCCACGAGTGCTGAGCGGGTGGCGCCCAGGGCTCGACGGCGGCCGAAGTCGCGGCGGCGGGCGATGACGGCCGACAGCGCGGTGACGCCGATGATCACCGCGCCGATGCCCATGACGACGGCCATGAGCTGGCGGGAGGCCGCGCCGAGTCGGCCGGCGATGACGTCGCGCAGGGCGATCGCACCTTGGGGGGTCTCGACGGTAAGCACGCGTGGGTCGAGTGCGGGGGTCGACGTGGCCAGGACCGATTCGAGCCGGTCGACGAGGGTTACGTCGGCGGCCATCACGTACACGTATCGCAGCGTCTCGACATCACCGGGCGCCACAGCGATGAGCACGGTGTCGTTGAGAAACGCGAGCGGCCCGGTGGCCTCGAAGACGCCGACGACACCGATCGGGTCGCCGTCCGGCTGGTCGATGGCCTGGACGTGTCCCAGCCCTGGGCCGAGGTTGAGCGCGGCGGCCGCCCCGGACCCGGCGATGGCCTCCCCCGCGTGGGGACGGCGGCCCTGGACGAGCCCGACGTCGGCCGGCAGCTCGCCGATCATTGGGCGCGAGGCCGCGCGCCCTTCGGGCAGGGCCGGGTTCTGGACGTCGAAGGCGGCGCCCAGACCGAGCGCCCAATTCACGTCCGAGATCCCTGCCAGGACCCCGGGTGCGGTCGGCAGGATCCCCGCGACGCCGCCGTCGTCGGACAGGGCGATCAGCCGGGTGCCGGCCGAGTCGATCTGGGCGACGACGCGGGCCTCGTTCGCTGCCGCCTGGCCGGTCGTGACCAGGATCGCGAAGCACACGGTCGCCAACACAAGGACGAGTGTCAGTGTGGCGAGGAGCTGGGCACGGGCGCCGACGACGGCATCGCGGGCCAGTTCGCCCAGGCGTGGGACACCGGGCCACGAGCTGCGCGCAGCCGTGGCGAGAGGGCCAGGCGTGGCGCTCATCCGCCCGCCCGGGAGTGCACGACCGCCGCACCGTCACCGATGAGGTGGATCTCCTTGTCGGCCCGGCCCGCAAGGTCGGTGTGATGCGTCGCGACGATGACCGTCGCCCCCTGGGCCGCGTGGTCGGCCAGGGCGCGCCAGACGACCTCGGCGGAGTCCTCGTCGAGGTTCCCGGTCGGCTCGTCGGCGAACACCACCCGCGGGTCGGTGAGCAGGGCCCGGCAGATCGCGACACGTTGGGCCTGCCCGCCGGAGATCTCCCCCGGCCGGTGGTCCGCCCGATGCTCGACGCCGAACCGGGCCATCAGCTCCACTGCCCGCGCCGCGGCCGCGGAGCGCGGCATGCCTGCGAACAGCCCGGAGTCGCACACGTTCGCCAGCACGCTGCGGGATGGGTCGAGCAGGGCGTCCTGGAACACGAACCCGACCTGCGCGGCGCGCAAACGCGAGCGGACGGCGTCCGGCAGGCGCGAGGCGGGCCGACCGTCCCAGACGACCTCCCCGGCGGTGGGGTGGATCATGAGCGCGAGCAGGTACAACAGCGTGGACTTGCCCGATCCCGACGGGCCGGTCAGCACCGTGATAGCCCCGGCGGGCACGTCCACCGTGAGGTCCTCGATCACCCGGGCGGCGTCCGACCGGTAGGCGAACGTCAGCCCCTGCGCTCCGACCGCCGACAGACCAGTCGCAGCAGCGGGCGCGATGCTCACGGACGCCCCACCGCGGGCGCCGACGTCGGCTGTCCGGTCTGGTCAGCAAGGACCACGGTGGTGCCGATCTCCACCCCGTCGAGCACGACGCCGCCCTGCCCCTGCCCGAGGATGGTCACCGGGACCTGCGTACCGTCGGGCAGCACGACGTAGGGGTCGCCCCCGGCGGTGAACCACACCGCCGCGGCGGGCACACCCGGGCCTGTCACCTCCGGGACCAGAACCTGCCGGGCGGGATAAACGGCGTCGTTCTGGTCCAGCGGCACCTCCTCGCACCGGTCCGCACACACCGACGTCCCGTCCACGCGCGTCAACGTCCAGATCGTGTTGCCGGACATGTCGTTGCGCGATCCGGCCACTACTGTGGCGACGATCTCCTCGCCGAACGTCACCTCGATCGGCAACGACGGGTCTGCGCTGGACGCCTGCGGGATCGTCGCGACGAACTCCGGGGCGCCGTCCAGCACCGACAGCACGACATCGCCCGGAGCAAGGCGCGTACCCACCGCGACGTCCTCGGCGACCCGGACCCTCGCGGGCAACCTCGCGGCGAAGACGACGTCACCCGCGCGCACGACGCCGTCCTTCTCGAGCCCGAGGCTGGCCTGCCAGGCCCGCACCGCACGCGTCGTCGCAGCACCGAAGACCCCGTCCGCCGACCCGGTAAGGAAGCCCGTGTCGATCAGCAGTTGCTGGACCTGGGCGACGTCCGCCCCCCGGGCGCCCTGGGACAGGTCCCGGAACGCCGGGACCTCGCCAACAGCCGCCACCACCGGCCGCAGCTCCACGCTGAACACTCGGTCGCCGACACCGACCGTGTCGCCATCGGCGACATCCAGCGACGTCAACACGCCCGACGCCCCACCCACCCCGAACGGGCGCGCCTCCCACGCCGCCGAGACCGCCAATGGCAACGACCTACCCACCGTCATCTCAGCGACGTCGACCGTCGCCGGTGCGTCCGTCGCGTCCATGACCTGCGGTGGCGCGAAGGCCCAGCGACCAAACAGACTCCCGGCGCCGACGGCGACCACGAGTGCCAGCGCCCACAGCCATGGCCCGGGGCCACGGCGGCGGGCGGTCACCTCAGGGCTCCCCGAGGTCGTCATGGGGCTCGCCCTGAGGGCCCCATCAATCGCCACCACCGGTCGACGCCTCCGAGTAGTAGTTGGGGCCGCTCTGCGGGCACGCCTCCATCAGGGACCGCAACTCGTCCTGCGGAACTCGAATCGCCGACGGGCCCATGAGTGTCGCCACGTACGGGTTAAAGGCCGCCATCAGACCCGAGTCGATCCACACCTCCGCACTGGGAGGCTCGGGGACGTCGTACCCCTGCGCGACGATGCACTCGCGAAGGTCGATCATCCGCTCGTACGCAGCGCCGTCGAGCGTCTTGGATGCGTGGTGGTCGGGAAGCGGCACACGGGCATTGCAGTCCTCCGCAGCCTCGTCGATGATCGCCTGAACGCCCGGCGGAATCTCCGGAATCGAACCGTCATCGCTGGTGAAGTGGATGCCGACGTCTCCGCCCCCGATCTGCCTGGTCGCCTCCAGGCCGTACTCGGCAAAGCAGGCGATCATCGCGGACTGGAACGCCTCGTCCTGCTGGCGCACCTGCGCCATCCACGCCGGCTCCTCCCACCCCGACACCGCCTCCCCGTCATCATCAGGTGCGGCGCAGCCCGCCAGCACGAAAAGACCGAGAACGAGCGCAAGTGTCAGACTGGCGTGACCAGGGCCGAACCTGTGCCACATCAACGATCCCCCCGAACTGCGGGGCGACAGCGCCCGCGACATGACCTTGGCACGGAGAGCACTGCCGTACAAGGGACGCGCGCGACAACAGCACGAGGATCAACGCCGTCAATCACGATCGGTCGGCACCTCGACGTAGAAGTTCGGCCCGCTCTGCGGACACGCCTCCATCAACGAACGCAACTCATCCTGGGCCATAAGTGGTGACCCATCAAACATTGCTACGTACGGGTTCCAGGCCAAGTACGGTGCAGAGTCCTTCCACGTGTCCTCGCTGGGCGCCTCCGGCACCTCGTATCCGTGAGCGATGATGCACTCGCGCAGCTCAAGCACCCGCTGGTACGACGCGTCATCAAGGGTCCGAGAGCCCCGGTGGTCCGGAAGCGGCACGCGGGCGTTGCAGTCCTCCGAGGCCGTCTCCAGTACCTCCTCCAGTCCGGGCGGCAACTGGCCATTGTCGTCCGCGAGATCCACGAACCCGACGGCACCACCAATGATCTGCGTCGCATCTAGACCGTACTCGGCGTAGCAGGAGATCATCGCAGATGCGTACGCTTCGTCCTGCTGGCGCACCTGTGCCATCCACCCCGGCTCCTCCCACCCGTGCGGAAGATCCGGATCGACCGCTGGTGCCGCGCAGCCCCCGAGAAGGGTGACACCGAGTGCGAGCACCCCGATCGGATGGGCAAGGCCAGTATCTGCGCAGCGGCTAATCAACCGCAGAAGCCGTTACCGGCGGTCGCCCCGGTACCCTTCACGTACCAACTCCCAGCGGACGACGAGCCGCGGAGGGTAACGACCAAGAGTTGGGCGGAGGTGTCTTCGTAGGAGCGCCCGGGCACCCCCATTTTGAAGTAATAGGGGAGGCCTTTGGTCCCCCTAGCGCTCACCGCGGTGCTAGACGGACAACTGAGGTTTCCGCCGAAGTCGGCGGCAATGGCTGGGCCCGCGGTCACCAGGCCACCGAACGTCAGCATGCTGGCACTTGCGATAACGAGCAGGTTTCGAACTGGCTTGCGCATGTTAGCCCCCTCAGACTTGGTAGGCGACGTCGCCCACGAGGCGATCTTGGCACTCAGTTCCTTGCCGCACAAGGGATCCTGGTACGTCTACGCCGTGCGCATCGATTGCCACGACCCGCGGGCCTCTCTGAGCGTTGCAGCGCGGAACCGCTGAGCCAACGACGCGCGGGGCAGCGACCGGCGCGACCGTGTTGAGGCCGCAGACTCCATACGCAGGGCCAGCCTGCGCCTCGGCCCCTTGTGGCTCGATCTCTGGGCCTCCAGCCCTCAGATCAGGCGCGCCTGGGACTTGGCCCAAAGGGCGGCTCCGCTCGCCAGGATCTGCCGTCGCCCGGGCGTTCCGCGGGGAGGCAGCCGTGTGGAGTGCGGCAGGTGACCTGACCCGAGTCGTCATCCGGCGCGTCCCCGCCGCCCGGGTGGGAGGAGACCGCGGGCGCGGGCTTTCGCGACCCAGCCTTGGGCGGTGCTGAGTGCGACGCCACTGATCTCGGCCATGGTTGCTGAGGGGTTCGGATCGCCGTTCGCAGCGAGCCGGCCGTGCTGGAGGGCGACGAGCTCGTAGAAGTCGGGGGTCCGCTTCGGGTCGCCGAGCCCCTTGAGCAGGTCTCGCTCGGCGATCTTGCGACCGCTGGGGAGCGCGATCTTGCCGCCGGTGATGGGGCTCGTGCGTGTCATGGCGAAGAGACGCCGGTTGATCGTTGCTTCGATGCGTGCGGTCGGCAGCTCGCGCAGGAGTTGGCTGGTGATCGGGTCGCCGGGTCGCCAGGGCAGGTAGACGACGCCGGTGATACGGACCTCTTCCGGGATCGCGTAGAGCTGGCGCTGGAGTCTGATGAACACGCGGGTGTGCGTCGTGGCGTGCTCGATGTAGCGCCACCGGCCGTCGATCGTCTCGTTCTGCTCGGAGTCGACTTCCGCCTCGCGCTCCTCACCCGTGACGGCCTGATCGTCGTAGCCGAGCACGGCGTCGATCGCATCGCTGGCGTCATCGGGACGCTCGCCGGGGAACCGGCTCGGCAGGTACCAGCCGACCGGCAGGTCGTCCTGCACCAGCAGCCCGTCGTAGGTCTGATCGCCGGGCCGGTGGGGAGCTGTCGACATGGAGGCCACGCTACGCGAAGAACGTGCCTTCTCTCATGTACTTGCCGGTACGCCCTCTCTGTGATCTAATCGCATGGACCCGCAAGAACATGAGGTGTGGCGATGAGTGAAGCGCACATGGCTGACACCGCGGAGCGCCTCCTGCGCACGGAGGAGGTTGCCAGATGGCTGGCCGTCTCCAAGTCCACTCTGGTGCGGTGGCGCCAGTCGCTCGAGGGCCCTGACGTCTACTGGCTCGCCGACGGCGTGCCGCGCTACCGGCCGTCGGATGTGGAGCGGTGGCTGACCGGGCGTTCGGCAGCCCGGCCGCGCGCGCTGCGGCGAGCGGGTGCACGTGCCAGCGCGCGGTGACAAGTGGGAGGGCCGTCTCAAGATCGGCGGCCAGGTCGTCACCACCCGGCGCTTCGAGACCAAGCGTGCGGCCGCCGAGTGGGAGCGTCGGCAACGCGGCGCGTTCGATGATCGCGGCTACGACCCGAGCCGGGGCAAGGTTGCCGTGGAGGCTCTGCTGGCCGATTGGCTGGAGCAGCGGGCAGATCGGGTCAGCCGCACGACGTTGAACACCGACCGGTTCCTGCTGCCGACCCGTGGCCAGCGGTCCGGTCGATCCGAGACGGAGACTGTCCTCCCGACCTGGTTCCGCAAGCTCCACGTCGGCAAGGTGACGAGTGCGGCAGTCGTCGCCTGGCAGGACGGCCTGCTCGCACGCGGGCTGGCACCGACGTCGGTGAAGCGGCACCGCGAGTCGTTGTCGGCGTTCTTCGCCTGGTGCGCAGCGGAGGGCTACATCGCCGCCAATCCGGTCAAGGCCGCGGCCCCGCCGAAGGACCGCCGCGCGCGCGACGTCATGCGCCCCTTGCCCGCCCTCGAGTTCGAGGCCGTTGTCAACGACGTCGCTACCGCCAGCGATGTCTACGCCGACCTCGTGCGGGTCCTGGGCCAAACCGGCATCCGGTGGGGCGAGGCCAGAGCGATGCTCGTCCGCGACTTCATCGAGGTGCCCATGCCGATGGTGCAGGTCTTGCGCAACCAGCCTGAGGGGACGACTGCGGCCAAGGCCCCGAAGTCGGGCCGGGGACGGCGGGTGCCCGTGCCGGACACGCTGGTGCCGGTGCTGCGGCGGTTCGCCGAAGGTAAGGGCCCAGACGACCTGCTGCTGACCCGCCCCGGCGGTGGGCAGATCCACCGTTCGACGTTCGTCAGGCAGACCGGTTGGAGCGAGGCGGGCCGCGGCCGGACGCTGCACGACCTGCGGCACACCGCGGCGTGCGAGTGGATCCTGCGGGGGGTCCCGCTCACGACCGTCCAGGCCTGGCTCGGCC
>CAYGGX010000078.1:0-10409 GCA_964349585.1 uncultured Actinotalea sp. | reverse complement strand
GAATGGAGCATCGCGCCGACGATCCCGTCCGAGAGGACCAGATGGACCTCACTATCAGACCAGCCGTGCCCGACGACGTCGCGGCCGTTCACGCGCTTCGGCAGGCCGCCGCCGACTGGCTAGAGGGCCGCGGGATCCAGCAGTGGCGGCGAGACGACACTCCGCTGGAGACCGTCGAAGCGCAGGTCGAAAGGGGCGAGTGGCAAGTCGCGGTCGCACGAGGCGCCGTCCGGGCAGCTCTGCGCCTGCTGACCTGGGACAACGAGTGGCCGCCCGACGGCGTACGTGCCTGCTACGTCCACGGCCTGATGATCGACCGCAGCCAGGAAGGCACCGGGCTGGGCGCAAGACTTCTCTCCTGGGCGGCGGACCATGCCCGGCGGGTCGGCGCCGAGACCTTGCGGCTGGACTGCGTGGAGACCAACGTTCGACTGCGCCAGTACTACACCGGCCAGGGCTTTCGCCCTGTGGGACGGGTCGCCTACGCCGCGCCCTGGCACTCGGTCGTGCTGCTGGAGCGGACTATCGCCTGACACTCAGCCGCCGAGCAGGGTGGCGAGCCTCGCCCGCGCCGCCGCGAGGGCGGCGTCCGGCTGGGAGATCTCGACCACCTTGTCGCGGCTGGTGGCGCCGGTGTCCAGGCGCACGTCGCGCCGTCGGACGCCGAGCGCGTCGGCCACCGCCGCGAGGGCCGCCTCCGTCGCGGCGCCGTCGACCGGCCGGGGGTTCACAGCCACCACCAGGCGGGCGCCGTGAGTCCCGCCGACCCGGGCGCGCGAGGCACCCGGCTTGACCCGGATCGGGATCCGCAGCTCAGGCACTTGGCCCAAGCGTCATCAGCCCCCCGCCGGCCAGGAGATACGGGGTGCGCGCGGCGGCCCGGGACCGGCGTCCGGCCATCACGGTGCACACGACGAAGGCGAATGCGAGGGCCAGCCTCCCCGCCACCCCCGCGACGTAGATGCCCAGGGGCGTGCCGGTCGACTGCCCGAACACCGCCTCGACGTTCTCGCTCCCAGCGATGAGCGCCAGCTGGAAGAGACCGAAACCGGCCACCACCCAGCACAGGACTGCGGCCGTCACCAGCCAACCGGCGACGCGTGAGCGAGGTGGCTGAAGCTCCGGCTCCGTCATGCCCCCATCATGCCGCGATCATGGACGGCCCGGCAGGCCGGACCCCCGGCCCTGCGGGGCGCCGTGCCGGTCAGAGCAGGCCGAGGTCCCGGACCGCATCACGCTCGTCGGCGAGCTCGGCGATCGACGCGCCGATCCGCCGCCTCGAGAACTCGTTGATCTCCAGGTCCTGGACGATCTCCCAGCGGCCGTCCCGGGAGACCACCGGGTAGGACGACACCAGTCCCTCGGGCACCCCGTAGGAGCCGTCGGACACGATCGCCGCCGACGTCCAGTCGTCGTCGGGCGTGCCGAGCACCCAGGACCGGATGTGCCCGATCGCCGCGTTGGCTGCCGAGGCGGCCGACGACGCCCCGCGGGCTTCGATGATGGCCGCGCCGCGCTTGGCGACCGTCGGGATGAAGCTGCGCTCGAGCCACCGCTCGTCGACCAGCGCCGTCGCGGGTCGCCCGGCGACCGTCGCGTGGAAGACGTCGGGGTACTGGGTGGCCGAGTGGTTCCCCCAGATCGTCATCCGCCGGATGTCGTTCACCGCGACGTCGGCCTTGGCGGCCAGCTGGGACAGGGCCCGGTTGTGGTCCAGGCGGGTCATCGCCGTGAACCGGTCGGCCGGCACGTCCGGCGCGTGCGCGGCCGCGATCAGGGCGTTCGTGTTGGCCGGGTTTCCGACCACCAGGACGCGGACGTCGTCGGCGGCACCCGCGTTGATCGCGGCACCCTGCGGCCCGAAGATCCCGCCGTTGGCCTCGAGCAGGTCGCCGCGCTCCATCCCCGGACCACGGGGCCGCGCGCCGACCAGCAGGGCGACCCCCACGCGGTCGAACGCGGCCTTGGCGTCGTCGAACACGTCAACGGAGCTCAGCAGCGGGAAGGCGCAATCGTGCAGCTCCATCGCGGTGCCCTCCGCGGCCTTCACGGCCGGCGGGATCTCGAGCAGGCGCAGCCGCACCGGGGTGTCGGGGCCCAGCATGTCGCCGCAGGCGATCCGGAAGAGCAGGGAGTACCCGATCTGGCCCGCTGCACCGGTCACGGTGACGGTGACCGGCGACGGCGTCCGGGTCATTCGCGCTCCTTCGATGTCGCCGGTGGGTCAGGCCAGTCGGGCCGCCAGGTTCTCGTCCAACGCCGCGAGGAACCCCTCTGTCGTCAGCCACGGTGCATCGGGGCCGATGAGCAGCGCCAGGTCCTTGGTCATCGCGCCACCTTCGACGGTCTCCACCACGACATCTTCCAGCGTCTGGGCGAAGTCCGTCACCTCCGGCGTGCCGTCCAGCTTGCCGCGGTGCGCCAGCCCCCGCGTCCACGCGTAGATGGAAGCGATCGGGTTGGTCGACGTCGGCTTGCCCGCCTGGTGCTGGCGGTAGTGCCTGGTGACGGTTCCGTGCGCCGCCTCGGCCTCGACGGTGCGGCCGTCCGGGGTCATCAGGACGGACGTCATGAGGCCCAGCGAGCCGAAGCCCTGCGCGACGGTGTCCGACTGGACGTCGCCGTCGTAGTTCTTGCACGCCCAGACGTAGCCGCCCTCCCACTTCATCGCGGCGGCCACCATGTCGTCGATCAGCCGGTGCTCGTACGTCAGGCCAGCCGCCTCGAAGTCGGCCTTGAACTCGGTCTCGAAGACCTCCGCGAAGAGGTCCTTGAAGGCGCCGTCGTACGCCTTGAGGATCGTGTTCTTGGTGCTCAGGTACACGGGGTAGCCGCGCTGGAGGCCGTAGGCGAACGACGCCCGCGCGAAGTCGCGGATGGAGTCGGTGAAGTTGTACATCCCCATCCCGACGCCGCCACCCTCGGGGTACGTCGCGACGTGGTGCTCGATGGGTGCGCCGCCGTCGGCCGGCGTGAAGGTCATTGTCAGCGTGCCGGGACCGGGGACCGTGAAGTCCGTCGCGCGGTACTGGTCGCCGTGCGCGTGCCGGCCGATGACGATCGGCTTGGTCCAGCCCGGCACCAGGCGGGGGATGTTGCCGATGATGATCGGCTCACGGAAGACGACGCCGCCGAGGATGTTCCGGATGGTGCCGTTGGGCGACAGCCACATCTTCTTCAGGCCGAACTCTTCGACGCGCGCCTCGTCGGGGGTGATCGTCGCGCACTTGACGCCGACGCCGTGCTCGGCGATCGCGTGCGCGGCATCGATCGTCACCTGGTCGTCGGTGGCGTCCCGGTTGGTGATCGAGAGGTCGTAGTAGCGCAGGTCGACGTCGAGGTAGGGGTGGATCAGCCGGTCCTTGATGAACTGCCAGATGATCCGGGTCATCTCATCGCCGTCGATCTCGACGACCGGACCCGCGACCCTGATCTTGCCCATGAACGACTCCCAGGTCTGTCGGTCGGTGGCCGGGGCGCGCACGAACTCGGCGGCCTCCCCGCTGCTGCTCTTCGGCAAGGTTACTCGACGTCAAGAGATCGGGGCGCTCGGGGATCCGGCGCCGGCCCCGTGTGGTGGCATGATGCCTCGGGACGGCTCACGCACGCTGTACACACGACGACGGGAACGAGATGTCCGCCAACCTGCCCACCCCCGAAACCCCCAACCGCGACGACGACGTCGTGGAGATCGTCGATCCGAACGCGGACGACGACCTGTACGAGATCACCATCCCGGAGGGTCCAACTCTGCTGGCCCGGGCGGCCATCGAGGCGTTCGGCACCTTCGCGCTGGTGCTCGTGACCCTGGCCACTGCGCTCTACCTGCCGCTGTTCGGCGTGGACCCGCTGGGCGCCGTCCTGGCCCCCGGTCTGGTCCTCGTCGGGCTGATGTTCGCCTTCGGGCACGTCTCCGGCGGTCACTTCAACCCCGCCGTCACCCTGGGCGCCGCGCTCGCGGGACGCATCGCCTGGCTCGACGCCGCGCTCTACTGGGCCGCGCAGATCGTCGCCGGCATCGTGGCCGGGCTGATCCTGTGGGCCACGGTCCCGTCGGAGCTTCCCGCGCTGCTCGGCGTCGAGGGCGCCCGCGGTCTGATGGACAACGCCGCCAACGGTTGGGACGAGCAGGCTCCGCTGTCGGTGCTCGCCGGCGGCCAGGTCACCTTCGACTGGCGGGCGGCGCTGGTCTTCGAGACGGTCGCCGTCGCGATCCTCGTCGCCGTGTGGCTCGGGTCCACCCTCCGCGGCTCATCCCGGGGCGGCGCTCCGTTCGCCGTCGGCCTCACCTACGGCTCGCTGCTCATGCTCACCACCGCCATCACGGGCGGGTCGCTCAACCCGGCCCGGTCCACAGGGGTAGCGCTCTGGGCCGAGGGCGCGGCGATCGGTCAGCTCTGGCTGTTCTGGCTGGCGCCCCTTCTCGGAGCGGCGATCGCCGGCCTCGTGTACGTCGCCTTCGGGCCGCCGACGGCGGAGGTCGTCGAGGTCGTCGAGTTCGACAACGACGAGGACGACGACGAGGACGCCGACATCCGCCTGTAGGCAGGCCCGGCCCGGGCGTCGCCCGGTCCGGCGGCGCCCGGTGGCCCCTCGCTCAGTCGACGCCGGGGGCGTGCATCAGGATCGCCAGGGCGACGCTCAGCCCGCCCAGGATGAGCAGGTCGACCCAGACGGCGCGGACAGCGATCCCCTCGGGGCGTCGGCCGCGTCCGACGGCGCGGGCGACCGCGGCGATCGCGAGCGTCGCGACGAGCACCGCCAGGGCGGGGTACGGGCCGACGAGGTAGGCGGTCACCACGGTCGCCACGGCGGCCGCAAGGACGAGCCACAGCGCGGGAGCGCGGTGGCGCTCCGGGCCCTCGGGGTTCACGGCGGTCAGGCTACCGTGGGCCGCGTGCCGGCCCCGATCACAGCTCCCTCGGACGCACCGCGCTCGGTGACCGTGGTGGGGGCGGGACTGGCCGCGGCCGGCGTGGTCGCGGCGCTCCGCGCGGAGGGCTTCGACGGACGGATCACCGTGCTCGGCGCCGAGGGCCTGCCCCCGTACGACCGGCCGCCGCTGACCAAGGAGCTCCTCACCCGCCCGGAACCGGTGTGGCTCGCCGACGACCTGCAGCTGGACGTCTTCCTGGCCGACGACGTGCGCCTCGCCGAACCCGCGGTCGACCTGGCCGCCGACGCCGGCGGGCTGACTGTCCGAACCGCCCGCGACGCCGTCACCGCTGACGCCGTCGTGCTGGCGACCGGTGCCCACGCCGCGGTGCCGCCCGGATGGGAGACCGCCGCGACGCTGCACACCGCCGCCGACGCCGAGCGCCTGCGGTCCGCCCTGGCGCCGGGCGCGAGGCTCGTGGTGGTCGGTGCCGGGTGGATCGGCGCCGAGGTCGCCGGGGTCGCGGCGGCCGCCGGCGTGCAGGTCACGGTGGTGGAGGCGGCCGGCGCCCCGCTCGCCGGTGCCCTCGGCGGGGTCGGCGCGCTGACCGCCCCCTGGTACTCGGCCGCGGGTGTCCGGCTGATCACCGGGGCGCTGGTGGCGAGCGTCACGGCGACCAGCGCCGAGCTGGCGGACGGCGAGGTGCTGCGCGCCGACCTGGTTCTCGCGGCGGTGGGCGCGCGGCCGTCCTCGGGGTGGGCCGCCGCGCTGCCTGTCGCGTCCGACGGCTCGGTGCCGGTCGACGCCGGCCACCGCGTCCTGGACGGGCCGCCCGGGCTGCTCGCGGTGGGCGACGTCGCCCGGCGCCGCTCCCCTCGCCACGGCTGGGTGCCCGGCGGCCACTGGGACGGGGCGCTGCGCGGCCCGGCGACCGCGGTCCGGTCGCTCCTGCACCCCGGTGCCGAGCCGGCGGACCCGGTCCCCTACGTGTTCTCGACGCAGCTCGGCCACGAGCTCGCCCTGCACGGGCAGCCCGGGCCGGACGACGACGTCGTCGTGCGGGGAGATCCCGCGGGGGCGTTCGGGGCGCTGTGGTTCCGGGCCGGAACGGACGTGCTCACCGCCGCCCTGGCCGTGGACAACCCCCGGGACGTCTCCGCGGCCCGGCGGCTGTTCGGCGGGGCGGACCTGCCCCGGCTGGACCGGGCAGTCGCCGCCGACGCCGGCCGGCAGCTCCGCGACGCCCAGCGCTAGCGCTAGTGCGCGAAGTGCCGGGTGCCGGTGAGGTACATCGTGACGCCTGCCGCCCGGGCCGCCTCGACGACGTCGTCGTCCCGGATCGAGCCGCCCGGCTGCACCACCGCCCGCACCCCGGCGTCGATCAGGATCTGCAGCCCGTCCGCGAACGGGAAGAACGCGTCCGACGCGGCCACGGCCCCCCGGGCCCGGTCGGCGCCCGCCCGCTCCACCGCGAGCCGGCAGGAGTCCACCCGGTTCACCTGACCCATCCCGACGCCCACCGAGGCGCCGTCGGCGGCGAGCAGGATGGCGTTGGACTTCACCGCCCGGACCGCCCGCCACGCGAACTCCAGGTCCGCGAGCGTCGCGGCATCCGCGGGCTCGCCCGCGGCCAGCTGCCAGTCGGCGGAGGCGTCGCCCGGCGCATCGATCCGGTCCGCGCTCTGCATCAGCAGGCCGCCGCTGATCGGCCGGAGCTCGACGGCGGCGGTCGGCCGACCGGGGACGACGAGCAGCCGGACGCTCTTCTTCGCGGTGAGGACCGCGAGGGCGTCGTCGTCGAACCCGGGCGCGACGACGACCTCGGTGAAGACCGGGGCCACCTGCTCGGCCATCGCCCGGGTGACCGTCCGGTTGGCGGCGATCACGCCGCCGTAGGCCGAGACCGGGTCGGAGGCGTGCGCCCTGGCGTGGGCCTGCGCGACGTCGGCGCCGACGGCGATGCCGCAGGGGTTCGCGTGCTTGATGATCGCGACCGCGGGCTCTGCGTGGTCGTGCGCCGCCCGCCACGCGGCGTCGGCGTCCACATAGTTGTTGTAGCTCATCGCCTTGCCGTGCAGCTGCTCGGCCGTCGCCAGACCGTGCGGCTGGTGCCCGTTTCGGTACAGGGCCGCGCGCTGGTGCGGGTTCTCGCCGTAGCGCAGCACCTCGGCGCGGTCCCAGGTGGCACCGACCCAGGCGGGGAAGCCCGTCCCGTCGTCCGTCGGGGCGAGCACGTTGCCCAGCCAGGACGCGACGTGCACGTCGTAGGTCGCGGTGTGCACGAACGCGGCGGCGGCGAGTGCCCGACGCTCGGCCAGGGTGAACCCGCCCACCGTGGCCGCGGCGACGACGTCGTCGTACCGGGCGGGGTCGACGACGACGGCGACGCTCGGGTGGTTCTTCGCGGCCGCGCGGACCATCGACGGGCCGCCGATGTCGATCTGCTCGACGACGTCGTCCGGCCCGGCCCCCGAGGCCACGGTCGCCGCGAACGGGTAGAGGTTCACCACGACCAGGTCGAACGGGGCGATGCCCAGCTCGGCCAGCTCGGCGCGGTGCTCCCTGCGACGCAGGTCGGCGAGGATGCCGGCGTGCACCCGCGGGTGCAGCGTCTTGACCCGGCCGTCCAGGCACTCGGGGAAGCCGGTCAGCTGCTCGACCGGGGTGACCCGGACGCCGGCCTCGGCGATCCGGGCGGCGGTCGACCCGGTGGAGACGATCTCAACGCCGATGGCGTGCAGGGCCGCGGCCAGGCGCGCAAGGCCGGTCTTGTCGTAGACGCTGATCAGCGCGCGCCGGATGGGTCGGCGGGTCTCGGGGGCGCGCGGGTCCGCCGGGGCTGAGGTCGGGGCTGGGGCTGGGATCTGACCGTCGGTCACTGGATCCTCCTGGGTCGTCGAGTCCTGACCCAGGCACCCAGGCGGGCGGTGCGCTGCATGTCTGCTACGGCCGCTCCCCGGTGGTTCTCCACCCGACGCCAGTCACGACCGGGACCGAGTCTACCGACCGCGGGCGGCTGCGCCGATGCGGACGCGGCGCCCGTCGATCATCAGGCCGCCCCGGGCGATCCGGCCCACCACGTCCACGAGCAACGCCCGCTCGAGCACCTTGATCCGCTCGTGCAGACCGGCCTCGTCGTCGTCCTCGGTGACCTCGACGGCCCGCTGGGCGATGATCGGGCCGGTGTCCACCCCGGCATCGACCACGTGCACCGTGCACCCGGTGACCCGCACCCCATGGGCGAGCGCATCGCGCACGGCGTGGACGCCCGGGAAGGCGGGGAGCAGCGCCGGGTGCGTGTTGATCACCCGTCCCTCGAACCTTGCCAGGAACGCCGCCCCAAGGATGCGCATGAACCCGGCACTCACGACGAGGCCGGGCTCGAACACCCCGACGGCCCGGGCCAGCGCCGCGTCCCAGGCCTGGCGGTCCGGGAACTCGCCGGGCTCGACCACGGCGGTGGGCACGCCGGCGGCCCGCGCGATCTCCAGGCCGCGGATCCCGCCGCGATCGCTGACCACACCGACCACGCGCGCCCCGTAGGCGGGGTCGTCATGGGCGTCGAGCAGGGCCGCCAGGTTGGACCCGGTGCCGGAGATCAGCACGACGACTCGGGAGCGCTCGGGGACCACTATGCGGTCCTCGGGCGGGGCGGCGGGCACGCGCCGACCCTATCGTCGGGTGCCTTGAGGGTGCGCTCGAGCGGAGCGCCGGCCGGTCCGTTTCCACGGGTCGGCCCTCGGGCGGTCGGGTCCCCGCCGGCCGCCGGGTGCCAGACTGGCGCCCGTGACGAACCCCCCGCCCCGGTCGGGTCGCGGCGCGCCCGTCGCGCCGATCGACCCGGAGATCGCGCGCACCGCGCAGCGGCTGGTGCTGCACTTCGTCCTGCTCGTCCTCGCTGCCCTGGTCACGGCGACGCTCCCGCTGCCCCTTCAGGTCGCGGCGCTGATCTTCTCGATCGCGGCGATCATCGTCGGGGTCCGGGCGCTCCGGGTGGTCTGGCGGCCGGGCCTGCGCGAACGGCTCGCGCCGCTGCTGCTGCTCGGCCTGGCCTTCTCGGCGCTCCTCGTGGTGTCGACCTCGGTGATGCTGAGCATGTGGCAGGTGCAGCTCGACCACCAGGTGTGCCTGCGCCGGGCCCTGACGATCGGCGCCCGGGAGGCCTGCGAGGTGCAGTATCAGGAGTCGATCGAGCGACGCCTCGAGGAGCTCATCCCTCGTCCCCGGGGCTGACGCGCGCCTCCCCATCCGGCACGACGGCGCCTCCGCGCAGCATCGCCGCGATCGTCCGGCAGCCGTGCACGAATCGCGCGCGCACAACGTGATCCGTCGGTACCGCTGCGACGAGGAGCCCCACGAGGGCGAGACCCGCGACCGACAGCGCCACCGGGCCCGCTGCGCCGCCGACCACCGCGAGCCGGCCCGGTCCCGCCGAGCCCGCGGCCAGCAGGCTGAGCAGCCCGATGACGGCCCCGGCCGCCACCGCGGCCCCCGCCGCCGCGACGAACGGCTCGTGACCGGATCTGGATTCCCGGGCCTCGATCCGTCGGTGCAGCCACCAGCCGGCGACCGCGCCCGCGCCGATCACCGCCGCCGGGATCCACCCGATGACCGCGCCCTGGACCCCTTCGGTCGGCAGCGCACCCAGCATCGGCAGCGCAGGCATCGGTCCGGCGATCACCTCGGTCGGCGAGAAGACGGTGCCCTCGCCGACGGCGAACCCCGGACCGGCCACCCACGCCACAACCCAGAGGACCAGGTTCGGCACCAGGGCGAGCTGCGCGCCCGCCAGCAGGACGCCGTCCAGCGCGCCCAGCCCTAGCCCGTCGATGACGTCACCCGCAGCGGCCCGGCCGGAGACCAGCCAGCCGACGGTGGCCAGGGACGCCGCCGCGACGAGCACGGCGGCCACCAGCACCCCGGCGGCGCCCGCGAGGCGGATCAGCGGATGCAGGCGCGACCAGACCGGCCGAGTGATCTCCCGCATCCCCCCCGGGCGGACCAGCCCGAGCCCGAGCCCCAGCGCGGCGACCGCCATCGCGCCGAGCCCGGTCCGGGCAGTGGCCCAGGCGCCGGCGCCGAGCGGCCCGGCCGCCCCGACCAGCAGGACCACCGTAGCGACCACTGCCAGGTACCCGCCGATGCCGGCCAGCCACGCACCGAGCGTCGGGTGCGCCGAACGGCGCGCCGAGGCGAACGCCGCGAACAGGGCAAGGGCGGTGAGTCCGAGCGGCACGATCGAGATCGTCGCCCCTGCCGCCTGCACGACGGCGCCGTGCCCCAGCAGCCAGAACACCGCGCCGACGGCCACCGACTGCGGCCACCCCACATCGGCGTTGGCCGGATCCGCGGACGTCGCGACGTAGGCGGCGAGCGCCGGCGTCACGATCACGACCACCGACAGCAGGGCCGCCTGAGCGCCGGCCAGCAGCCCGGAGACCCAGCGCGGCGCGCCGCCGATCGCGGAGCTCCGGGCCGGATCGGTGGCGCGGAGGGTCGGCCCGGTCCGGGGGGTGGGGATCGTGCGCGGGGC
>CAYGGX010000077.1:0-10442 GCA_964349585.1 uncultured Actinotalea sp. | reverse complement strand
GACGACATCCTCAAGAAAGCCAACCGCAAGACAACTTCAGACACGGGGCACTAGGGCTTGTTGAAGTACTCGTCGCTGGCGATGATCCCGCCGATGACCGCCTCTACCCGCACGCCGCCCTGGATCGCGCTGACCCATCCCTGACGCCCTGTTGGGTCGATGCCGCGACCGAGCAGGTGCAGGTAGTGACCGTTCACGACATCGGCGAGGTGCTCCGTCGACATCAGGAACCCGCGAGCCACGCTCTGGCGATTCGCGCCGTTCCCCAGTGCGGTCGTCCAGGCCTGGAGATCGGCTGACGAGGGACTCCTCCCGAGAACGTGCCCATAGAGCTTGGTGATCCAGGCTGCGTCAGTCCCGCCTGCCTTGTTGTAGTACTCGGGGGATGCCAGGAACCCGGACTCCATGTGCTGAATGGTCACGCCCGACTGCATGGCGCCGATCCAGCCCTCCAGCCCCACGGGATCCGGGGCGCGGCCCAGGAACTGGTTGTACGAGCCGGTGATCAGTCGCGCCCGGTACTCACGGGAGTAGGTAATCGAGTTCGCGACCGTGACCCGTGGATAGCCAGCACTGAGGGCAGCGGTCCAGCCGCTCAGACCCGTCGGGTCGACGCCGCGGCCCAGGAGGTCGGTGTAGACCCGCGTCACGTACCGCTCCAGCACCGTCTGTTGCGTGCCGGTGACCGCCGAAGCGGACCCGACGGTCACGCGGGCAACGGAGCCGGCGCTGACGACACCGACGGTCTGGGCGGTGCCCGGGATCTGCCACGACGTCCCGACGGGCATCTGCGGGCGGACGGAGGAGGGACTGCTGAAGTCCCCGCTGGCGGGTTGCATGTTCAGTAGGTAGCTGCTCGGGATCCCCCTGCTGTCCACGATCTTGAGGTGCACCTGGACGCCGGCCCAGCCGGACCACCGGGTGTCGGCTCCGGCGGCGGGGCGATAGTCGACGTAGAGCTGCCCGCCAGGAATCGACATCCGCAGCGCGCGGTGCCCGGACACGCTGCCCAGGGGCGACAGGTCCGCGGTCAAGCCGCTGGCCGGTGGGCTGGTGACGTCGGTGAGCACGACGTGACCCAGCGAGTCGGCCAACGCGGTGTTGAGATTCCCGGTCGGCTTCCCGCTCATCCCGATGCCCATGACGTCGGCGTAGTCGTAGTACTCCCGCGCGGTGCAGCCGCTTGTTGGGAGGGTGAGCGGCACCCGCGAGCCGGACACCGTGCAAGTCAGCGTGTTCGCATGACCGAGTCCCAGGTTGTGCCCGAACTCGTGCGCGAGCACGTCCGGCACAAGAGTGCCGTTGACCCAGATAGTGCCGCCGCCGACCGTGGCCATCCCGGCCCAGCCGCAGGAGCTCGCTTGGGGGAAGTAGACCAGCACGTGGCTGGTGGACGTGGGGTTCCCGACGCCGTTGGCTGCGCGGGCCCTGGCATGTAGGTCCAGCATCGCGGTGGTGTCACACGACGCCGGCGCGGCCACGCTGATCCAGTTGCGTACGCTGATCGTCGGGATCGTCAGCTGCCCGCCGGTCTGCGAGCTCCAGTAGTCACGCGTGCTGTTTGCGAGGGTAGTCAGGCTCGCGGTGCTCGTGCTGGCTCCCCCGGACCAGTACACCGGGAGCACCGTCAGCGAATGGGCAACGGCCGCTTCGCCGAGCACGAGGCCCTCGTCCACCTCGCCCGTGCCCTCGACGGTGAGGATGCTCGCCTGATCGCTGTCGCCCGTCGCAAGCTCGAGTGCCTCCGCGATCGGCAGATCGGGAGCCGAGCTGACGGTCACCTCGACGACGTCACCGGTCTGCAGGGTCTCTGTCTCCTCGGCGGGCATCTCGTAGAACTGCCCGTCCACGTCCACGACAGTGAAGACGGGGAGCGGCTCTCCTTGAGCCTGGACCTCGGTCTCGTTGGTGATGTTCTGGATCGTGCCTTCGACTGTTCGCAGCTCCTCGGTCTCGTCCGGCGTAACGGGCGGAGCACCCTCCGACACCTCGGAGATGGGCGGAGCGAACTCGTCCGGCTGGTCCGGCGCAGCAGGCTCGCCCGGCTGGTCCGGCGACTCTCCCGCCACATCCGCGAGCCCGGCGTCGGCGGCGGGGTCGGACTGTGAGATCCCATCGGGCAGGTCGTCGAGCTCGCCGGCGTAGGCACCGGTCACCGACCAGGACCCGAACAGCAGCGTCAGCGCGACGAGGAGCGGCACGACACGTCGCCGCAATTGGTCCGATCCGCTACACCCAGCGTCTGCGACGTACATATTCTTCCCCATCCACCAAGACCCGGAGCGTCGCTTTCTCGGCTGTGCGCGCTATCAATCCATCGACCCACGGTGGATGAACTTTAGGCGCCTACTGGGGTATGCCCTCGATGGTCCGCTTATGCCCGATTCGTGCTCAAAGGGGATGGATCTTGGCAGGGTCTAGTTGTGGACACCTCCGGCACCGGCAGGCGGCGTCAGCATCGCTCCGGCTGCGGAAGGGCAGGTCAGAGCGGCCCCCGGGAGGTCAAGAGGCCTCTCTCGTCGCCAACGGACGGCCCCAAATCACAAACTCGCGAAATGGGACACAAGGTACTCGCATCGACTCCGCAGTGCGGGCATCCACCCTTCAGAATCGATCGACATTGGCCGTTTCCATGCCCGAATTGCCCGACTAGGGTGGCGTTGTTCCTGGATTAGAACCGGCGTCCAACGCCGTAAATGCAACGGGCCCGTATCCGCGCGAATGTAACCGGCAGGTGAAGAGAGGGCAGGCGCGCCGTCGACGGACGCCGAGGTAGGCGGGTACGCCGGAGCCTTCCGATGAGCAAGACTGCAGTCCTGAAACCGTCAACCCGTGGCCCACCGCTCCGGACCGGGCGCGCTCGCGAGAGGATGAGACCCTGCAGCACTTCACGAGGCTCGGCAGGAAGCTGCGTTGACAGATCTGAAGGTGGCCGTGTCGATGGTGTCGCTCGTGCCCGGCGGCATGGGCGGAAGCGAGACGTACGCCCGGGAGCTTGTCCGCAACCTTGCCGACTCCTCCCGGGTCGCCGCTCAGACCTGGGTCTCTCGCGCGGGCATCGGGTTCAGCGATGGCCTCGTAGAGCACGTGGTGGACATTCGGGGAGGATCCTCCACCGGGGCCCGGCTGCTGACGATGCTCCAGGCACGGCGCGACCGGCAGCAGATCCGCCGGGAGATGGCCGGCATGGACGTAGTCCACTTCCCGTTCACCGCCCCGGTCCCCTGGCCTGCTCAGGACGCCGCGGTCACCGTGAGCCTCCTTGACGTCCAGCACCTCGATCTGCCGCACATGTTCTCCCGCTCGGAACGGCTGTATCGGCGCCGGTACTACGACCATGCAGCGCGCACCGCCGACGCGGTCGTGACGATCAGCGGGTTCGCCAAGCAGCGGATCGTCGAGCGGCTCGGCATCGATCCGGACCGGATCACTGTCGCCCACCTGGGCGTGGAAGGGGCCGGCTTCGAACCGAACCTCGGCGACCGCGAGCGCTTCCTGCTCTATCCGGCACGCGGCTGGCCGCACAAGAACCACGCCCGACTGATCGAGGCGGTGGGCCTGCTCCGCGCCGACCACACCGACCTGCGTCTGGTGCTCACCGGCGGCGAGCTCTCGGCCCTGGCTCCGCTCCCCGACTGGGTCGATGTGCGCGGCGTCGTCCCAAGGGCGGAGCTGCGTGAGCTCTACCGCCGCGCGGCCTGTCTGGTCTTCCCGAGCCTGTACGAGGGATTCGGCCTGCCGCCGCTCGAGGCAATGGCGTCAGGGTGTCCCGTTGCCGCGTCCGACGCCGGCTCGCTCCCGGAGATCTGCGGCGACGCGGCGGTACTCTTCGACGCCAAGGAGCCGTCGGCCATCGCCGCTGGTGCCGCGGCGGCGATGGAACGGAGCACCGACCTGCAACGCCGCGGCCTGGAGCGGGTGCGGTCCTTCACCTGGGCCGGCTGCGCTGCGGCGCACGAGGACGCGTACGCTTCCGCGTTCGCAGCGAGACAGGGTGGGTCGTGAGCGACATCAGCACCCGAGGGTTCACGGGTGTCGGAATGGCCTCGCTCGTGGCAGCCGCCTCCGGCTACGTGGTGCTGGTGATCGCCGGGAACGTGCTGGACAAGGCGGCGAACGCCGACTTCCTCGCCTTCTGGGGTCTGCTGTTCTTCCTCTTCGGCACCCTGGGCGGCTTGCAGAGCGTTGTGACCCGATCGGTACATGTGGAGCGGACCGGCGCGGCGCTCCCGCGAGGTGCCCCCGGGGCGTCGGTACTCCCGCACGGGTTGGCCATCGGCGGGGTGCTCGCCGCACTGGTCGCGGTCTCCTCGCCGCTCTGGGCTCGTGCGGCGCTCGGTGCCGACCCGTGGCCGCGGGTTGCCCTGATCGTCGTCGCCGTCCTGGCCTTCTCCGGGCAAACCGCCATCGCGGGCTCGCTCGCGGGACTCGGGCGGTGGAACGACTACTCGCGGCTGGTGGGCGCCGAGGCGATCCTGAGAGTTGCTGCGGTAGCGGTCGCGGTGCTAGCGGGTGCCGACCTCTTCGGGCTCGAGGCCGCAGTGGCCGCGGCGGCGGCCACCTGGGGGCTCATGATGATCGTCGGCAGAGTGCGGTCCGCGGGTCGTCAGCGAGCCGAGCTGGCGACACCGGCCTTCCTCGCCGCGAGCGGACACGCAATGCTGGGTGCGGCGTCGAGTGCCGCCCTCGTCGTCGGCTTCCCGGTGCTGCTTCGGGTCACCTCCTCGGCGGAGGCGTATGACCTGGCGGCTCCCCTGCTACTCGCCGTCGTGCTCACCAGGGCCCCCCTGCTCATGCCGCTCAACGCCTACCAGGGGATGGCGATCACGCACTTCGTCAGCAACCGCGACCAGGGCGCCCGGCCGCTGCTGCGAGTGGCCGGCGTCGTCGTCGCGGTCGGGCTGGCCGGCGCGGGAGCCGCGGCCCTGGTCGGCCCCTGGTTGATGGAGACCATCTTCTCGGAGGGGTACCGGGTGAGCCCGCTCGTCCTCGCGGGCCTCACGCTCACCGCCGCGCTGCTGGCACTGCTCACGCTCACCGGTGCCGCCACCCTCGCCCTGGGTGGCCACGGCGCCTACGCGGCCGGCTGGCTCACAGCAACGGCGTGCGCAACCCTCGCCCTTCTTCTTCCGGGGACAACGACCTCGCGAACCATCCTCAGCCTTGCCGTTGGGCCGGCGGTCGGAATCGTCGTGCACATCGTGTGGGCCCGCCGCGCGCTGCGGACCCAGTTGTAGAGTGCCGCCCATGCCCTCCGCGAATCCCGTGCGGCTGTTGGTCCTCGTGCCCGCATGGAACGAGCAGGAGACTCTTCCGGCCGTCGTCTCCGAGCTGCGCGGATGCGTACCCGATGCCGACGTGCTCGTGGTCGATGACGGTTCCACCGACGCCACCGCTGAGGTGGCGCGGGCGGCCGGCGCCCGAGTGCTCCCGCTGCCTATCAACCTCGGGGTCGGTGGGGCGATGCGCGCGGGGTACCGCTACGCGGTGCGGCACGGGTACGACCGGACGGTCCAGCTGGACGCCGACGGCCAGCACGACCCGGCGGACATCCCGCGCATGCTGGCCGTGATGGAGGCGGAGGCGGCGGACGTCGTGATCGGGGCCCGGTTCGCCGGCGTGGGCTCCTACACGGCGCGCGGGCCCCGTCGATGGTCCATGCGGCTGCTCGCAGTGGCGCTGTCCAGGGTGACCCGAACGAGACTCACCGACAGCACCTCCGGCTTCAAGGCGTGCAACCGTCGCGCTATCCGGCTCTTCTCCGCCAACTACCCGGCCGAGTACCTCGGTGACACCGTCGAGTCCCTGGTCATCGCCGCCCGCGCCGGGCTCAGGGTGCGACAGGTGGGCGTCGCCATGCGCCCCCGCGCGGGTGGTCGGCCGTCGCACGGGCCGGTCCGGGCCGCCGTGTTCCTGGTTCGTGCCGTCTTCGCCCTCCTGATAGCCCTCTCGCGCCCGAACAGCTCGCAGAGCGTCACCCAGCGAGATGACGAGGAAGCCCGATGAACCTGTACGCCTCAGTCGTCGTCGTCGTGGTGGTCGTCGTCGTCGCACTGATCTACCTCCTCCGGACCCGCCGCATCCGGGAGAAGTACGCCGCCATCTGGTTGCTGCTCACCCTCGCGGTCGTGATCCTCGGGGTCTTCCCACAGCTCGCGTACTGGCTGTCCGCTCTGCTCGGAGTGCAGACGCCGTCCAACCTCGTCTTCTCCATCGCCCTCCTGGTGCTCGTGGCGATCTGTGTCCAGCTCTCCACCGAGGTGTCCCGCCTGGAAGAGACGACCCGCACGCTCGCCGAGGAGATCGCCCTGATCAGGTCCGACATCGAGCAGCAGGCCGATGACACCCCGGATCAGGCCGGGGACGTCGCGCCATGACCTCACCCCGCCCCTCGGAGTGGCGCGTCTTCTGGCTGTCCTGGGGCGCGCTCCTCCTGCTCGCCGGCGGCTGGGCGGTCACCAACCCGCTGATGGCCTCACCGGACGAGCCGGCCCACGTGGTCCGCGCCGCGTCGCTGGTTCGTGGCCAGCTGCTCGAGCCCGACGGCGACTGGGGCACCCGGGTCGAGGTCCCGTACTTCTACCACCTCGTCAACGCATACCCCACCTGTTACATGTTCGACCCGAACGAGACGGGCGTCTGCGAGATCGGAGCGGCACGACCGCTCGCCGAGCCCACCGAGTCCGCAACCATGGCCGGGCGCTACAACCCGCTGTACTACGCCCTCGTCGGCCTGCCCACGCTCTTGCCGCCCGGTGACGGGGTGCTCTACCTGATGCGCCTGGTCTCGGCCGCACTGTGCACCTTCCTGATTGCGCTCGGGATGCGTGCCATCGCGCAGACGCCGGCTCCCGCATGGGCGGTGCTCGGAGCCGTCGGGGCGTTCACCCCGATGACCGTGTTCCTCTTCTCGTCGGTCAACCCCGCGGCCGTCGAGATCGCCGCCGCATTCGCGCTCTGGTGCCAGCTCCTGACGTTGCTGCGACATCCAGATCCCGCGAAGACGGGCGCCCGGATGTGGTGGATCGCGCTCCCAACGGTGCTGCTCGTCAACGCACGGGGCCTATCTCTCCTCTTCACCGCGGTCATCGTGGCGGCAGTGCTGCTCGTCTCCCCGTGGTCCGCCGTCCGTGCGGTGTTCGCCACCCGTCGCGCCTGGCCAGCCATCGTTGTCCTAGGCCTGGGGGGAGTGGGTGCGGCCACGTGGGTGCTCGTGAGCAACTCACTTGGGACCGGCGGCGACGCCCAGCACGCCGACCTCAACTTCCTGGCCGCCGCCAGGTCGACCCTGGCCTCGACCGGCACCTACGTCATCAACATGGTGGGTCAGTTCGGCTGGATGGACACGAACCTGCATCCGCTGACCCTGATGGCCTTCGCCGCGGTCGGCGGGCTCGCCGTGATCGGGAGCATCGCCCTGGGCACCCGACGCGAGCGCCTCGTGCTCGCGGCGCTCGCGGCCACAACCGTTGGGCTACCGGTGCTGATCCAGGCGTCTCAGGCCCAGTACCTCGGACTGGTCTGGCAGGGTCGGTACATGCTGCCCGTCGCAGTCGGCATCCCCCTGCTGGCCGGGTACCTGCTTGTCGGCCATCTGGCTGGGCGTCCGGCTGGTGCGGTCGAAGCGCGCGCGACCAGCGCACTGGTGGTCACCGTCGCATCCGCGGCTGCGCTCGTGCAGCTCGCCGCGGCAGCGGAGAACCTGCACCGCTACGTCAACGGCGCGGATGGCGGGTGGTTCTCCCTCGAGCCGGACGCGTGGCTGCCCCCGGTACCCATCGCCGCCGCCGTGCTGCTCTTGGCCATGGGCGCGGCCGCGTACGGAGCTGTCCTGGTGTGGATCGGCCGGGTGCGGACCGAAGCCCGGGAACCGAACCGCTCGGACAGCACCGTCGATGCCTGAGGCGCCCGGCCCAGCGGGCACCCGGCTCGAGATCCTGATGGCGACCCGCAACGGTGAGCGGTACGTCGCGGAGCAGATCACCTCGATCCTGGGGCAGACCCACGGCGACTGGACCCTCACGGTGCGCGACGACTGCTCGACCGACGGGACGGTCGGGATCGTGACGGACCTCGCGCGCGAGCACCCGGGCCGCATTACCGTGCTACGCCGTGCCACGCCGAGCGGCTCGGCCGCACGCAGCTTCCTGGAGATGGTCGCCGCCTCAACCGCCGACTACGTCATGCTCTGCGACCAGGACGACGTGTGGGAGCCCGACAAGATCGCGGTCACCCTGGCGGAGATGCGCAGGCTGGAGTCCAGGGCGGGCTCGCCGGCGCCCCTCCTGGTGCACACCGATCTCACGGTCACGGACGAGAACCTGCGGGTGGTCGCCGCATCGATGACCCGGGCACAACAGCTCGACGGCGCCGAGTCGCGGCTGAGCCGGCTGGTCGTGCAGAACATGGTCACCGGGTGCACCGTGATGGTGAACCGTCCGCTGCTCGACCTGGTACGCGAGCCTTTCGACGGCATCGTGATGCACGACTGGTGGCTGGCCCTGATCGCCTCCGCGCTGGGCGAGATCGGCTTCGTCGAGGCTCCGACGGTGCGCTACCGCCAGCACGAGGAGAACGTCGTGGGGGCCAGGCCGTCGCGCGGCCTGGGCTACAAGGTGAACCGACTGCTCGACGGCGAGGGAGTGCGGAGGTCCCTGAACGACGCCTACCCGCAGGCCCGGGCGTTCCTCGATCACTACGCCGACCGACTCACCGCCGACCAGGTGGCGGCACTCGGCGCGTTCGTCAGCCTCCCGACGTTGGGAAAGGTCGGGCGCCTTCGAGCCCTTCGCCGCTACGGGCTCTGGAAGAACACCGCTGCCCGACGACTGGGGCAGATTCTCTTCGTCTGACCGCCCGCGATGTAGACCGGACGGCCGACCGGCTCCTCAGCCGCCGTCCCGACCCCGCCGGGCGGCACGTCCCAGGCGACCGCCCACACGTCGCGCAACCTCCCGGACGCCCCCCGCCTTGAGGTAGCGCCGAACCAGTGAGAGGTCCTGGCGCACCGAACCCCGAGGACGGCGGGAACCCCGCAGTACGGGGGCCCCCGCGCCGGCCCGGGCTATCGCCAGGTCCGGTGCGCGTCGCGGGTTCCGACAGAACTCGACCAACGGAGCAAGCGTGCGCGACCACCGGTACCCCAGGGCGAAGCTGCCGATGTTGGCCCGGACCGCCTCGCGGGCACCCTCGTCGAAGAGCATCTGCCGCAGCGCCTCAGTGAGGGCCTCGACGTCCTCGGGCGGTACCACGCGGCCGAGGTCGTGCTCGCGGATCAGCGTGCCGAAGGTGTCGCCGTCGGTCGCGACGATAGGCAGGGATGCCCAGAGGTAGTCCAGGATCCGGGTCCGGAAGCTGTACGCCGTCTCGATGTGCAGGAAGTGAGTGGAGACCCCGATGTCCGCATCGAGCAGGTAGTTCGCGCGGTCGGCATAGGGCACCCAGCCCTCGTTGAAGAAGACGTGGGTCCCGGTCAGGCCGAGCCGTTCGGAGAGCTGACGCGCCTCCCACGCGATCCGCATGTCCGGGACACCCGGGTTGGGGTGCTTGAGCCCCATGAAGAACAGCCGCACCTCGGGGTGCGTTTCCTTGAGCCGGTCCACCGCGTGGATGAGCGTCAGCGGGTCGAACCAGTTGTAGATCCCGCCGCCCCAGAGGATCACCTTGTCGTCCGGGCCGATTCCCTGCACGGCGCCCCGGATGGCGTGCCGGGTCTGCACCGGCGCCACGTCGTCGATCCCGAAGGGGGCGACGGCGATCAGCGAGCGCAGGCTCTGGTCCTCGTCGTAGACGGAGGCGTTGATGCGGCCCTGCCCGGCGAGCTGGCCCAGCCAGAAGTCCCGCTGCTTCTCCGAGGCGCAGAGCAGGTAGTCCGCACGCCGCAGCTGGTCGTTGAGCACCCGGGTGGTCTGCGTCAGGGAGGCGGCCCGGCCCTCGGGGCCCAGGTCCTTGGCCTGCTCCAGCTGTTCCAGGTGCATCGGGTCGTACACGTCGGCGACCAGGATGGTGTCGCTGTCGAACAGCCAGGGTGCCATCTCGAGGAGCGCGCCCTGGAAGACGATCACGTCGGCCCAGTCGGTGTGCTTGCGCAGCCGCTTGCCGCCACCCGCCGCGGCCACCCGGAAGTCGGGATGCTTGGTGCGCGCCCCGACCGTGGAGAGCAGGACGACGTCGTGGTCCGGCGCCAACGCCTTCGCGATCTCCCAGGCCCGGATGGCCGGGCCCGCCATCTGCTCTGTCAACGGCTCGCCCGTGACCACGAGGATCCGCTGCCTGGCCCGGAAGTGCGGCTCGATCTCGAAGGCACTGACCAGCACGTCATGGGCGTCGCGGTAGGTCGGCATGCCGTAGGCCGGCTCGATCGCCTCCCGGAAGAGCGGGAAGAGGTCGCGGTCACTGCGCCGGCGACGCTCCTGGAGGTCCCGCCTGCTCTCGATCAGGGA
>CAYGGX010000076.1:0-10593 GCA_964349585.1 uncultured Actinotalea sp. | reverse complement strand
CCGCCGCGCGGGAGGAGTCGCGCCGGGCGCGGCGGTGCGACGGCAGTGGCGGTCACTGGGCACCCTCGATCGCATCGGGCCGAGTCAAGACCTGGCCCGGGTGGATCAGGTCGGGGTCGGGGCCGATCACCGCCCGGTTGGCCGCGTACCAGCGCGGCCAGGCGGCGGCGATCTGCGCGTCCGACGCCTCACCCAGGTCCCTGGCGGCGATCCGCCAGAGGCTGTCCCCAGGTAGGACCGTGACGACGGGCTCCTGCTCGGTCGTCGGCGCACCCGGGACGCTTGCGGGCGGTTCGGGCTGAGCGCCCGAGGCCCGCTGCGCCGGAGCGGGCTGGCCCTCCAAGGGCATCGGTCCGGCGGACTCGTCCGGCTCGGCGGGCGGGTCGGTCGCCTCGGGCTCGGCGGGAGCGCCGGATGGTTCCGGCAAGGCGGGCGCATCGAGCGGCGCCCGCGCCTCGGAGACGCTGCGGCCGGGCGTCACCTCCCAGCCGAGGTCGGTCTCGGCCGCGACGGCGATTCCGCCGAGCATCGCGACCCCGATCCCGGCGCCGACGGTCAGGCCGATCGTCCGGCGGAGTGCGCCGGGGACCAGTCGTGCGCCGAGCCGGCCGCACCAGAGTGCGGGGCGGAGCCGCGGGGCGAGCGCCGCGACCGCCAACAGCCAGCACCCCGTGCTGAGGACGACGCCCGCCCCCAGACCCACGAGGACGACGGCGACTGCGACCAGTCGATCCGGGGACGCCCACCCGGAGGCTTCGGCGACCATCCCGCTGGCTGCGCCGCCGAGGAGAAGGGTCGCGACCGAACCGGTGCCCGCGGCGAGCAGCGCTCGGCCGGGGGGAGACGACTGCTGGCGCACGGGCACTCCTAGTTGAACAGTGACGAACGATATGCGTTGGTATGCATAGATGTTGGAGCGTGAAGACCGATATGTCCAGGTGCTGGGGTCGAATGTGGACACAGCGGCGCGACGACTGCCCTACCGTGAGGGCGCATGCGGTGGGACGCGCTCTTCGGAGACCTGGAGCTCCAGATCGAGGCGGCTCAGGCTCAAGGGTGGGCGCGTGAAGTCGCGGACCTGACCCGAGCTGAGCGGGCGTCGATCCAGCTTCTGGACCGGCTCCGCGGATCGGCCGGATCGGAGGTGCGCATCATGCTGCGCTCGGGCTCGGTCAACGGGACGCTCAGCGACGTGGGCGCGGGGTGGCTGCTGATCCGGGACGCGAGGGAGCGACTGATCCCGATGCAGGCGATCACGGGGATCGGTGGTCTCGGGGTCGCCTCGGCGCCTGAGCCGAGCCTGGTGATCCGGCGCCTCGGCCTCGGCCACGCGCTGCGGGCGATCGCCCGAGACCGGGGCGTGGTCGAAGTGAGCGTGGGAGCGGCGCGGCTGTCCGGACGGATCGACGCCGTCGGCGCCGATCACCTCGACCTGGCGCTTATCCAGGACTCAGCTCGCCCCACGGGTGAGCTGACGGTCGTGCCGTTCGCCGCGCTAGACCTCGTGAGCAGCGTCTGAGTGCTGCTCTCGCCCGCTGATCCGGGCCCTGGTCTGCTCGTACATCCGCTGGATGTACGCCTCGAGCTGCTCGGCCTCGATCCGCCACTGCCCGTTGACGCCGATCTGGATCGCCGGCAGCTCACCGCTGCGCAGCAGCGCGTAGGCCTGCTGCGGGGAGATGTTCAGGACCTCGGTGACGTCCGCCAAGGTGAGGAAGCGGTGAACCATGGTCCGATTTTCGCATGCCCGACCGACCAAGAACCCGTTGTGCACATCGCTGCGGGAGGATGCGGCAAACCGGCATGATATGGACACATCCGGGGTCTGGACGCAGGGGGTGGGCAGATGGGCACGTCGCACCGGCCGCAGGATCTGGTGAGTCCACCAGCGGTTCGACTGCGTCGGCCGGGGTGGCGCGACCCTCGGCTGCTGGCGGGGCTGATCCTGGTGGCGGGCTCGGTCGCACTGGGTTCGGGACTGGTCGCCGCGGCGGCCGATTCGGTGCCGGTGTACGTCTCGCTCGGGCCCCTGGTGCCCGGCGACGTCCTGGACACGACGGAGCTGGCGGTGCGGGAGGTCCGGTTGGCCGAGAGCCTGGACCGGTACCTGCGCGCCGATCGGGACCTGCCCGACGCCCCGGTGGTCGTGCGCGCAATCGGGGCCGGCGAACTGGTGCCCGCATCGGCGATCGCGTCCTCGCCCGACACCGGTCTGCGTCCGGTCGCTATCTCGTCGCCCGAGCCGCTCCCGAGCGGCGTCGTGAAGGGATCGACGGTCGACCTCTGGTTCGTCCCGGAGCCGGATCCCGGCCAGTCGGTGGCCACGGCCCCGTTCCAGCTCGCGGCCGGGCTGACCGTGAGCGAGGTCTCGTCAGAGGGCGGCGGCTTCTCGGTCGGCTCAGGGGTAACCGTTCACGTCCTCGTGCCCGCCCGCGACCTGGCCGACGTGCTGGCCGCGCGCACGGGGGCCGGCTCGGTCGAGGTGGTGCACGTCCCGGGGGGCGCCGGGTGAGCGCCACGGTGCTGTCCGCGGTGCGTGGCGCCCGGGAGGCGACCCTGGTTCGAGCCCTCGGCGGCAGTCCCCGGCTCGAGGTCACCAGGCGATGCGCCGATCTCGCCGAGCTCCTGGCCGCCGCCGCCGCGGGCCTCGGGCGCCTGGCGGTGGTGTCCGCGAGCCTGCCCGGACTCGACAGGGCTGCGGTTGATCACCTGAGGGCCTCCGGCGTCCTCGTCCTGGGCCTTGGCGACGACGACTGGCCCGCCGAGCGGGTGGTTGCACTCGGCGTCGACGGCGTCGCCGGACCGGACGACCCGGTGGATGCGATCGTCGACCTGGCGCAGGGCCTGCTCTCCGGGAGCGCCCGGGGCCCGTCCGGTCCAACGCTCGCCGAGGGCCCGCCGGGCGCCTCGCGCCCGGGAGGGTCTCCCGACGTCCTGGGCCCCGGAGCGTCGCCCGGAATTCCCGTCGCCGGCCGGGTTGTGGCCGTCTGGGGCCCGACCGGCGCCCCGGGCAGGACCACCCTCGCGCTGACGCTCGCGAGCGAGCTCTGCGCGCTGACCCGGCGGACGGGTTCGGTGCTGCTGGTCGACGCGGACACCTACGGCGGCTGCGTCGCGCAGGCACTCGGGATGCTGGACGAGGCTCCGGGGATCGCCGCGGCCGCCCGGGCCGCAGCCACCGGTCGGCTCGACGCCGCCGGGCTCGCCGCGCTCACCCCGCTGCTGGGCAACGGCCTGCGAGTGCTCACCGGGATCAGCCGCGCCGCCCGTTGGCCGGAGCTGCCGGCGGCACACCTGGCCCTCGTCTGGGCGGCCGCCCGTGACCTGGCTGCCTGGACCGTGATCGACTGCGGCTTCGGCATCGAGCAGGACGAGGCACTGAGCTACGACACCCGGGCGCCGCAGCGCAATGCCGCGACGCTCTCGGCGCTCGCGGAGGCGGACCTGGTGATCGTCGTTGGGCGCGGGGACCCGATCGGCCTGCAGCGCCTGGTTCGGAGCCTCGGAGACCTGGACGACCTCGGGACCCCGGCCGCCCGCCGGTGGGTGGTCGTGAACCGGGTGCGCGCCTCGGCGAGCGGTTCGAGGCCGCGGCAGGTGGTTCGGGACGCGCTGCGGCGCTACGCCGGTGTGGACGCGCACCTGATCCCGGAAGACCAGCCGAGTTGCGACGGCGCAGTGCTCGCCGCCCGGACCCTGACCGAGCATGCGCCCGGCTCACCAGCCCGGCGGGCCGTGGTCGAGCTCGCCACCGAGGTGCTGTCCTCAGACGTCCCGGCGGGGGCACACTGAGCGGATGCGGATCTACCTGCCCGCCACGCTGGCCGAGCTCGACCGGGCCCAGGGCCTGACGGCGCGCCTGGTGCACGCGGTCACGCCGGCCCTGCGCCGGGCGTTTCCCGAGGAGGACGACGAGGGTCTCGAGTTCGTCGCCCAGTTGCTCGCCGCCGACGACTCGCTCGAGCGCCTGACCGGGGCCGCCGCGGGCCGCCGACGTCGCGTCGTGGTCGCGGCCGACGTCCCGGAGGGCGTGGTGGACCCCGTCGAGGACGCGCACGCGCCCAGTGTCGTGCAGCTCACCGCCACCGCCGAGTGGGACGAGATCGCCTGCGCGCACGTCGACGAGCCGGCCGCGGAGGCCGACGTCTTGGCGGCCCTGGCCGGGGACGAGGCCGCGGCGGAGCGCCTGGCCGAGCGCGACCTGCTCTGGTACGACGTCACCGAGCTTGGGCGCCTGGCCGCAAGCGTCCGCTGAGGCTGGAACCTGACCGGTTTCCGCTCGGATGTGTGCGTCCGACGCCCAGAAGTCGGCAGAGAGTCGTTGGGGTGAACCCGGGACAGGATGGCCGCGAGCGTCCGATCGGCGTGGCCTGGCCGGACAACGTCACCGGATCTGCTGATGGGGGCGGCGCGCCGCGATCTCGACCCGGCCAAAGGCGGCCACGAGGGCCCCCAGAACGATCGCGGGCGCGAGCAGCCACAACCACCGCTGCCCCCACCACTCGCCGGTGGGCTGCGGGAGGAGGGTGTGACCGAGGCCCTCGTAGGCGAGTACGACGACGAGGAGCGCGGTCATGTGCCAGAGGAACACTGTGATGGCCACGAGGTTGAGTGATACGACGAGCTTCCACACGGCCGCGCGGCGCAGCAGCCTGCCGGCAGCCGGCGTGAGCAACGCCAGCAGGCCGAGCTGGAACACGGCGAGCGCCGCGATCGCGGCGGTCGTGGGGAACATGTTCGAATCGGGCTCACCCACCGTCCCTACCATCGCTCGGGGATAGCCAGCGATCATCGTCAGGGTGGCCAGGGCGACCAGGCCGACGGCGGCGACCCCCAGCCGCTGTCCCAGCGGCCGGGCGCCGAGCCGGTGGGTGCGCCAGAAGTAGCCCAGTTGGTGGCAGAAGAGCCACACAGCCACTGTGGTCACCCCGGCGGCCCAGGCCACGTCCGCAGCGCGGTGCAGGACGTCGCCCACGGCGATCAGGCCGGCCAGCCCGACCAGCGCCCCGACGCCGACCCGGGCATGCACCTTCGCGGTGACCGGCACGGCGACGATCAGCAAGCCGTACATGCCGAGGAACCACAGCGGCGCCAGGAAGCCGGGGAACCATTCCCAGATCCAGCGGTGTGGGCCGGGCAGCAGCACCGCGACCAGTTCCGCGGCCAGCCACACCGCGACCCAGAGGAGGGTGGGGGTAAGCAGCCGGCGCAGCCGGACGCCGACGAACGCCGCACCGGAGCCCCCGGACGCCTGCGCGCTCTCCCAGCCGGCGAGGTTGGCGTAGCCGCCGACCAGGAAGAAGACGGGCATGATCTGCAGCACCCAGGTGGCCAGCCAGCCGCCGGGGATGGCGTCGATGGGATTGGGCATGGACAGGCCGCCGTCGGCGGTGCGGTGGGTGACCGACAGCGTCCAGTGCCACACGGTGACGACGACAATGCTGAACGCCCGGGCGGCATCCACCACCCGGTCGCGCGTGTCCGGAGTGGCGCTGGCCAACTGGTCCAGCGCCTTGGAAGACGGGGACGGATGGGATCGCTCGCGCGTCCCGGGGACTCGGAGAAGACGGATCACAGCAACTCGGGGATCCTCTGCTGGCTGCGGTTGTGCGCCCGGCGGAAGCCTATCGTCACGAACGTCGCGGTGATCACCACGAACAGCGAGTAGAGCGCCGGCAGCAGGAGAATTTCTTGTTCCAGTCCGCCGGCGAACGACAGCAGCACGATGGTGATCGCCAGCGGTCCGTTGACGATGCCGATCTCCAGTGCAAACGTCCGCCGGTCGGGCACCCGCATGCGGAGCGCCTTCGCGTAGCCGTAGGCAGCGGCCATGCCCAGTACCGGCAGCCCAATCGCCGCGGCGTACACCTCCCAGGGCGACTCGACGAGCATCTGCCAGTTGCGCGGCACCCACGTCACCAGCAGCAGCACGATGAACAGCACACCGAGAACGCTGCCGACCAGCTCGAGGGTGGCCCCGACGTTGGCGGTACGCCGGCGGATCCACAGGCCCAGAAGCACCGGGAGGACGAGCAACGCCAGGCTGGCCACGACGTTCGCTGTCGGCACGTCGATGCCCTCGGCCAGCGCGCCGCCGTAGAGCAGCAGGGCTAGCGGGGTGAGCACGACCGCGGCCAGCGTGGTGGCGATGGTGACGACCACGCTGAGCGCCAGATTGGCCTTGGCGAAGTAGGTGTAGAGGTTCGACGTCGTCCCGCCGGGCATGCATCCGACGATGAGCAGGCCGATCGCCTGCGCCGGCGAGAGCTCCAGCAGCCTGGCGAGGGTGAAGGCGATCAGCGGCATGATCGTGAACTGGCCGGCCACTGCCAGAACCAGGTATCGGGGGCGGCGCACCTCGTCGCCGAGGTCGCGGAAGGTAATCGCCGCGCCCATGCCGAGCATCACCACCCCCAGGATGGCGGTGAGAATGGCTTGCTCGAACGGGCCGACCATGGTCCTCAGCCCCCGGACTGCACGGTGAGGACCGACGCGGCGGCCTGGGCTGCACGTACATCCTTGCGCAGGACCTTGCCGATCGGCGACTTGGGCAGATCCTCGGCGAACGCCACCTCGCGGGGCACCTTGTACGCGGCCAGCCGCTCCGCCGCCCACGCACGGACCTGCGCCGGTGTTAGGGCCGGATCGGTGCGGACGACGACCGCGCGCACCCGCTCCCCGGACGGACCCGCCGGCACGCCGACGACCGCAGCCTCTCGGATGCCTGGATGCGCGGTGAGCGCCTCCTCCACCTCCGTCGGATAGACGCTGAAACCGCTGACCAGGATCAAGTCCTTCTTACGGTCGACGAGGCGAACGTAGCCGTCGCCGTCGATGACCGCCACGTCGCCGGTTAGCAGCTCACCGTCCCGCAGCACCGCGGCGGTCTCCTCCGGCTGGCGCCAGTAGCCGGCCATCACCTGCGGACCGCGTGCGCACAGCTCCCCGACCGCGCCGTCCGGGACCGTCCGCCCCGAGTCGTCGGCGCAGCGCAGCACCGTGCCCGGCACAGGCAGACCCACCGTGCCCGGCTTCCCGCGGCCGTCCAGCGGATTGAAGGTCAGCACCGGGGAGGCCTCGGTGAGCCCGTAGCCCTCGACCACCGGGACACCGGTCACCTCCTCCCACCGCTGCGCCACCGTGGCGTGCAAGGCCATGCCGCCGGCGACCGCGGCCCGCAGCGACGCCGGCGGGTGGTCGACGAACCACTGCTCCCGGCACAGGCCGTCGAAGAGCGTGTTCACGCCCGTGATCCAGGTGATCGGGTGGTTCTCCAGCGCCCGTTTGAGATTGCTCAGCGGCCGAGGGGAGGGGATGAGCACGTTGTGCGCACCGCGGCGGTAGAACCCCAGCAGGTTCACCGTGAACGCGAAGACGTGATAGAGCGGCAGCGCGGTCAGCACCCGCTCCCGGCCGGGGCGCACCGCGTCGCCGACGAATCCGAGTATCTGCTCGCAGTTGGCCAGCAGACTGCCGTGGGTGAGCATGGCGCCCTTGCTCACCCCGGTGGTGCCGCCGGTGTACTGCAGCGCCGCGAGGTCGTCGGGACGCAGGCCCTGCCAGTACCGACGGGTGTTGCCGTCGACGAGCAGCGCCGAGCCGCGGCGGAGTGCCTCCTCCAGCGGCGTGGCGGCGTAGGGCACCGCGGGCAGCGCTCGCTGCCAGTAGCGCTGGACGAGCCGGACGATCCCCGCCACGTAGCCGGGAAGGAACTCCTGGACGCGCACGAGCACCACCGGGGGGTTGCCCAGCGCGGGCAGCGCCGGGGTCAGCCGGTCGGCGAACATGTCCACCACGACGACGGCGGCCACCTCAGCGTCGGCGTACTGTCGCTGCAGCTCCGGCGTGGTGTACAGCGGATTGGTGTTCACCAGCACGCAACCGGCCTTGAGGACACCGAAGGCCACGACCGGATAGGCCAGGCAGTTGGGCATCTGCACCGCCACTCGGTCACCCGGCGCCAGGCCGAGCTCCTCGCGGAGGTAGGCGGCGAACTCGTCCGCGGCCCGGTCGACATCGGCGAAGGTGAGGCTGCCGTTCATGCCATTGGGCAGGCAGGTGCTGAACGCCATCGCGCCGGCGTGCTCGGCGACGGTCGCGGCCAGCATCTCGGGGAGGTTGGCGAAGGGCGCGTCGGGGAGGTGCGCGGCGGGCGACCGTGCGGGCCGGGTCGCAGTCGGGTCGGACGACGGGTCCACGGTCGCGGGGCCCCTCTGTTGCGGGAGTCTGTCGATGGCGATCCCTCCGATCAGATCGTGGTCGCCGATGGTGCTCCTGGCTCGACGGGCAGTGCATGTGCCCGTCGAGGACCATCGGTGGGACCGGCGCTGGCGCCGTGCTCCGATTTTCACCGGCGACGCTCTGCAGAATTAGATTACGTGAAACAGAGTTCGCATGCAACGGAGTCGCGCGAGACGGTCGACCGTTCCAGCGCGGTCGAGCGACTGCCGACGAGAGCGCCCAGCCGCCGCTCGGTCGCGCGAGGGCGGCGAGGTCGAGCGTCAGCCGCGCTCGAGCGGGTCGAGGTAACCCAGGACGTCGTCGTGCAGGTGGCCGTTGGTGGCCAGCGCGGATCCGCCGAACGGTCCGGGCACGCCGCGCACGGAGGTGAACCGGCCGCCGGCTTCCGTGACGATCGGCACCAGCGCGGCCATGTCGTGCAGGGCGAGCTCGGGCTCGCAGGCGACGTCCACGGCGCCCTCCGCCACGAGCACGTACGACCAGAAGTCCCCGTAGGCGCGGGTGCGCCAGCAGCGGCGGGCGAGCTCCAGGAACCCGTCCAGGCGCCCGTCGGCCGCCCAGCCGCCCAGGCTGGAGTAGGACAGCGAGGCGTCGGACAGCCGGCTGACCCCGGACACCTGCAGCCTGTTCGCGGCGGACAGCGACCGGCCGCTCCACGCGCCGGAGCCCACGGCCGCCCACCAGCGCCTACCCAGCGCCGGCGCGCTGACCAGGCCGAGCACCACTTCGCCGTTGTCGATCAGGCCGATCAGCGTGGCCCAGACCGGCACCCCGCGCACGAAGTTCTTGGTGCCGTCGATCGGGTCGATCACCCACTGCCGCGGGCCGTGCCCGGTGTCCGGCATCTCCTCGCCCAGCACGGCGTCGCGGGGCCGGGTGCGGCCGAGCTGGGCCCGGACGATCTCCTCGGCCTGCCGGTCGGCGTCGGTGACCGGGGTGTCGTCGGCCTTGGTCTCCACGTGCAGGTCGAGGGCCCGGAAGCGGGACATCGTGACCGCGTCGACCTGGTCGGCGATCACGTGGGCGAGGCGCAGGTCGTCGTCGTACCCGGTGCGCATCATGGCTGCACGGTATCGCCCGGCGACCGGCGCGTGTGGGAACCCGGTCAGTCCCCGACGCGGGCGGTGAGCAGCCGGCGCATCGAGTCGAGCCGGGCGGCCCGGGCCGCTCCCTCGTCGGGCACCTCGGCGACCCACTCGTCCAGCGCGCAGTCGGGGGCGTCGGCCAGGTGGGTGCAGCCGCGCGGGCAGCGCTCCGCCGCCACCTCGGCCAGGTCCGGGAATGCGCCGAGCAGCGACTCGGGTCGAACGTGCGCAAGGCCGAAGGAGCGCACCCCGGGGGTGTCGATCACCCAGCCGTCCCGCTCGGGCAGGCGCAACGCCACGGCCGACGACGACGTGTGCCGGCCGCGACGGGTGACCACGTTCACCCCGCCGATGGCCCGGTGCGCGTCGGGCACGAGCGCGTTGACCAGCGTCGACTTGCCCACCCCGGAGTGCCCGATCAGCACCGACATGCGTCCGGCCAGGTTATGTCGCACCCGGTCCACGCCCTGCACCACGGGGGGCCCCGCGCCGTCGTCGGGCACGGACAGCGAGGTGACCGCTACCTCCACCCCGAGCGGGGCGTAGGTCTCGCGCAGCTCGGTCGGGTCGCCCAGGTCAGCCTTGGTCAGGCAGAGCAGCACGTCCATGCCCGCGTCGTAGGCGGCCACCACGCACCTGTCGATCATCCGGATCCGCGGCTCGGGGTCGGCCAGAGCCGTGACCACCACAAGCTGGTCGGCGTTCGCGACGATCACGCGCTCCACCGGATCGGTGTCGTCGGCGGTTCGGCGCAGCGAGGTGATCCGGTCGGCGACCCGCACGATGCGGCCGAGCGTCCCGCGCTCGCCCGAGGTGTCCCCGACCAAGTCGACCAGGTCGCCGCAGACGAGCCGGTCCAGTCCCAGCCCGCGGGCCTTGACCCCGATCACCAACCGCTCGTCGGGCGTGTCCGGGGCGACGAGCACGGTGTACCTGCCCCGGTCCACACCGATCACCATCGCCCGCTCCGCGTCGGCGTGGCCGGGCCGCCGCTTGCTGCGCGGCCGGGAGCCCCGCGGGTTCGGTCGGGGGCGGATGTCCCGCTCCTCCGGGTGCCGACGGATGGGGCTCACCCGAGCATCCGCGTCCACATGCCGGTGAAGTCCGGCAGGGTCTTCGCCGTGGTGCCCACGTCCACCACCTCGATGCCCGGGACGCGCAGTCCGATGAGCGCGCCGGCGGTGGCCATGCGGTGGTCGTGGTATGTGCGCCAGACCGTGCCGTGCATCGGCTGGGGATGGATCACCAGGCCGTCGGAGGTCTGCTC
>CAYGGX010000075.1:8116-10697 GCA_964349585.1 uncultured Actinotalea sp. | reverse complement strand
CGCCGGGCGGGCCGACCGGCCGGGCGTCCTGCCGGGCGAGCCGGATGCCGGCGGCCCGGGCAAGCAGCTCGTTGCGCAGCGCCTGCGCCTCGCTCTCCCGCAGGAAGGACATCCGGACGGCCGAGTCGCCACCGCCGGCCACCTCGATCTTCAGCTCTGCAAGGCCGAGGATCCGCGCGAGCAGGGGCTGTACCACGTCGATCGCCTGGATCCGGTCCATCCTCGCGGTGCGGTGCTGCCGGAACAGGACCCCGGACTTCAGGTACACGCCCTGCGGGTCGATCGCGTAGCGGGTCATCCACCAGGCCGGCGCGGCGAAGCCCGTCCCGATCGCGACCACGAGCAGGATCACGGCGAGGATCCCGAGCACCCCGAACGCCAGGATCACGTCCCGCGCGGCCGCGATGTTCTCGGCCCCCAGGTACGCCCCCACCACGAGCAGGGCGAGCAGGATCTTCCAGCCCTTGATGAACGGGGTCACGGGGTGGAACCGCCGCCAGGTGAGATCGTCCCGCGGGCCGACAGCAGGGGCCGGCGGCGAGCCGGGCGACCACTGCTCCGGCGGCGGCGGACCGGGCTCCCAGGAACCGGGGACGTTCGCGCTCACAGCCCCGCCAGTCGCGCCTCGCCGCGGGCGGCAAGCCGATCTCGGAGCCGGTCCGCCTCCGCGGGGACCAGACCCGGGATCGAGGCATCGCTGCCCGGGGACGCGGTGTGCAGCTGCACCCGCGCGATGCCGCCCCACCGATCGAGCGGCCCGGCCTGCACGTCGACGGACTGCATCCGGCCGTAGGGGACCACGACGAGGCTGCGGAACAGCAGCCCCTTGCGGATCAGCAGGTCGTCGTCACGCTCCGCATAGCCGATGGCGCGCACCTGCCGCGGAACGACGAAGGCGATCCAGGCCGCGATCGCGAAGACGACGGCCGGCAACGCCCAGAGGCCCGTCAGCCCCGTCGCCAGCGCGAGCCCGACCGTGGCGACCGCCGGGATCAGGAGCGTGATAGCCGCAGAGATCAGTCGCACGGTCACCAGTCGCGGCGAGACCCGTTGCCAGCTGACGCCGACCGGGTCGAAGGGGCTCGCGGCACGCGAGCCGGACAGGTTCGTCATGCCGCCATCCTTCCACCCGGGTGCGCCCCGACCGAACGACTTCTAGGCCGGGATGCCCTCCGCCGTCGACCCCTCGTCGTCCTCGGGCGGGATCTCGCACCAGCGCTCGACGATCAGGCCCACGATCGCCAGCGCGATCGCCGCCCCGGCCGCGATCACGGCCGCGATGGCGACTTCCCGGCGCACGGAGATCTGCAGGTCGCCCAGGGTCACCAGCACCTGTGCGACGTACCAGCCCGCCAGCAGTGCGCCGGTGTACGCCGACGCGGTCGCCAGCACCACCGTCCGGGCGGCGATCAGCACGTCAAGGCCGGGCCGCTTGCCGCGGGTGTACTGCCGCACGTTCCAGCCCAGGCCGAGGACGACGGCCGCGATCAGCAGGATCACGAGCCAGGCCAGGGCCGGGACGGGCAGGAGCGTCACCCCCTGGCTCTCCGCGATCCGCAGGCCGGCCGCCGCCACGGCCGCGCTCAGCACGGCCACCGCGACCAGCCGCGCGATCGAGGTACGCCGCATCAGGCCTTCGCCTCGGGTGCCCACCAGTCGAGGGCCATCCACCGGATCCCCGCGACGTCGGGCGCCGTCTGGCCGAGCGCCGCCACGGGTCCGCCGCCGAGGCCCGGAAGCACGGCCTCTGGATCGAGGTGCGACCAGGGCTGGAGGACGAACGCCCGTTGGTTCGCCCGCGGGTGCGGAAGCTCCAGGTCGTCGGCGACCGCCACGACGGAGCCGTAGGTGATCAGGTCGACATCCAGGGTCCGCGGACCCCAGTGCTGGTCCCGCTGCCGGCCGTGCCGGTCCTCGACCGCCTGGCACGCACGCAGCAGGGCGCGCGGGCTGAGCCGGGTGCGGCCCAGCAGGACGGTGTTCAGGAAGTCCTGCTGCTCGGGGCCGCTCACCGGCGCGGTCCGCGCCAGCGGCCCCACGGCCGTGATCGCAAGGCCCTCCACAGCGGCCAGGTCCTCGATCGCCTGACGCAGGGTCTCCTGACTCGATCCGACGTTCGAACCGAGCGAGAGCACGACGTCGGCCTCGCCGTCCGGCGCCAGGTCCAGCCGGTCTCGCGGACCGACAAGTGAGTCCGGCCCGGCGGGCGCCGCCTCGTCGATCGTGCGTGGGCCGTTCGGTTCCAGGAAGCCGCCCGGTTCCGGGAAGCCGGACACCGTGGGCGTCGGCGCAGGAATCGGCGGGACGGGCGCCGCAGCGATCGGCGGGACCGGCCCGGCGAGGGGCGGGAGCGGAGTGGGGACCGGCGCGGGCGCCACCTGAACCGGGTCCCAGATCGGCATCGACGGGGACGCGCTCGGGAACGACGGCGGCTCGGACTCGGGCGAGTCCGGCTCCGCGGGCGCCGGAGCCTCCGGCTCCGGGAACGCCGGGGCCTCGGCCTCCGGGAACCCGGTCCCACCGAACGCGGGCATCGGCTCAGGCTCCGGGAACGCCGGGACCTCCGGCTCCGGGAAGCCGG
>CAYGGX010000075.1:0-8016 GCA_964349585.1 uncultured Actinotalea sp. | reverse complement strand
CCTCCGGCTCCGGGAAGCCGGCAATCGGGAACACCGCCGTCCCCGACCCGCCGCCCGGGAGCCGCGTCGCCGGCATCCGGATCCGGTCCCGGTGAATCTCGACCGAGACGTCGGCGACGGGCACCGCAACGGGCGCCTGGGGCTTGTGCACGACGACGACGACCGCGCCCACGCGGTCGTCGCTCAGCGCGAGGGCGGCGATCCGCTCGGCCACGGTCTCGATCAGGTCGGCCGGCTCCCCGGCGAGGATCGCGGCAACGCGCTCGGCCAGCGCCCCGTAGTCGACAGTCAGGTCGAACCGGTCCTGCTCGGCGGCGGGGCGGGTGTCCACGTGCAGGGTGACGTCGGCGCTGAACGGCTGCCCGTCCCGGCGCTCGTGCGGGAAGACACCGTGGTAGCCGGTCGCCGAGATCCCGGACAGCTTGATGCGGTCCGGCCAGCCGCCGTTGGAGCTCTCAACCACTTTCGCCTCCGATGGATTCGTTCCTGGCCCGGGCCGCCGACCAGGCGGCACCGACCCGCACCGCGTCTGCCGAGCCTCCCACGTCGTGCACCCGGACGCACCAGACTCCAGCCGCAGCGCACAGGGCACTCGTGGCAGCCGTTGCGTGATCCCGCCCGGCGGGCGGCCGATCCCCCTCCGGCCCGGCAAGCAGGCGGCCGAGGAAGCGCTTGCGGGACGCGCCGACGAGGACGGGTCGGCCCAGCGCCTGGAGCACCCCGATGTTCGCCAGGAGCGGCCAGTTGTCGTCGCCGCTCTTGGCGAAGCCGAGGCCGGGGTCGAGCACCACCTGGTCCGCTCCCACGCCCGCCGCCACCAGGTCGTCGAGGCGGCGGGCGAGCTCGTCGCGCACGTCCGCCACGACGTCGTCGTACCTGGTGAGGGTGTCCATCACGTCGGAGTGGCCACGCCAGTGCATCGCGACGTACACCACCCCGGTCGCGGCGACGACGGCCGCCATCTCGGGATCGGCGAGCCCGCCGGAGACGTCGTTCACGATCACCGCACCGGCTTCCACGGCCGCGGCCGCGACCCTCGGCCGCATGGTGTCGACGCTCACCGCGGCGCCGGCCGCGACCAGGTCGCGCACCACCGGGATCACCCTGCGCAGCTCCTCGTCCTCGGCGACCCGGGCCGCCCCAGGACGGGTCGACTCGCCGCCGATGTCGAGGATGTCGGCCCCCTCGGCGAGCAGGGCCAGGCCGTGCCCGACGGCGTCGTCGTGGTCGAACCAGAGCCCGCCGTCCGAGAAGGAGTCCGGGGTGACGTTCACGGCGCCCATGACGAGGGTGCGGTCGACCCTCAGCCTTGTCGGCAGGGGCGCCGGGTGGTGCGCGCTCACCCCACAAGGGTAGTGCGGGTGGCCACGCCCGGACCGACCGGTCAGTGACCGAGGATCAGGCTCATCGCCTCCGCGCGGGTGGCGCCGCTGCGCATCTGCCCGCGCACCGCCGAGGTCACGGTGTGCGAGCCGGGCTTGCGGACCCCGCGCATCGACATGCACAGGTGCTCGCAGTCGACCACCACCAGCACGCCGCCCGGGTTGAGCAGCTCGCACAGGGTGTCGGCGATCTGGGAGGTCAAGCGCTCCTGCACCTGCGGCCGGCGGGCGAACAGGTCGACCAGCCGCGCGATCTTCGACAGCCCGGTGATCCGGCCGTCCGGGCCCGGGATGTACGCAACGTGCGCCACCCCGTGGAACGGCACCAGATGGTGCTCGCAGGTCGAGTACACGGCGATGTCCTTGACCAGGATCATCTCCTCGTGCCCCAGGTCGAAGGTCGTGCTGAGGACCTCGCGCGGGTCCTGGTACAGGCCCGCGAAGGTCTCCGCGTAGGCCCGGGCGACCCGGGCTGGGGTGTCCCGCAGGCCCTCCCGGTCCGGGTCCTCCCCCACCGCGAGCAGCAGCTCACGCACCGCGCGTTCAGCGCGGTCGGCGTCGTACGGCGGCGGCACGATGCCGGCCAGCTCGTCGACCACATCCACGTCGTCGGGCGTGTGCGACATCAGACTCCCCCCACCGTGCTACCGGGTGGCACCTCGCCGATGGGGTTGGCGGGGTGCTCGGGCTTTGCGGCGGCCGCCTCGTCCTGCGGGACGGGCTGACCGTTCCCGGCCGCCTTCTCGTTCGGTGTGCGCACCGGTGGGCGGTCCGAGACCGGGCGGTCCGGGCTGGACAACCAGACCTCCCGCGGGGGCCGCTTGGTGACCGGCACGAATATCTCGGCGAGCTCCGCCTGGTTCAGGGTCTCCCGCTCGAACAGCTCGGTGACCAGCGCGTCGAGCGTCTCGCGATGCGTGGTGAGGATCTCCCACGCCTCGTCGTGTGCGAAGTCGATCAGGCGGCGCACCTCGGTGTCGACCACCGCGGCGACCTCCTCGGAGTACTCCCGCTGGTGCGCCATGTCGCGCCCGAGGAAGACCTCCCCGCCGGACTGGCCGATCCGCACGGCGCCGATCAGCTCGCTCATCCCGTACTCAGTGACCATCTTGCGCGCGATCGCGCTGGCCTTCTCGATGTCGTTCGAGGCGCCGGTGGTCGGGTCGTGGAACACCAGCTCCTCGGCCACCCGGCCGCCCATCGCGTAGGCGAGCTGGTCGAGCAGCTCGTTGCGGGTGGTGGAGTACCGGTCCTCGGTCGGCATCACCATCGTGTAGCCCAGCGCCCGGCCGCGCGGCAGGATCGTCACCTTCGTCACGGGGTCGGTGTACCTCAGCGCCGCGGCCACCAGGGCATGCCCGCCCTCGTGGTAGGCGGTGATCTTCTTCTCCTTCTCGTTCATCAGCCGGGTGCGCTTCTGCGGCCCGGCGATGACCCGGTCGATCGCCTCGTCGAGCTCGTGGTTGCCGACCAGCTGTCCACCGGTGCGGGCGGTCAGCAGCGCCGCCTCGTTCAGGACGTTCGCCAGGTCCGCACCGGTGAAGCCGGGCGTGCGCTTCGCGACGGCGTGCAGGTCGACGTCGGCCGCCATCGGCTTGCCCTTGGCGTGCACCTTCAGGATCTGCTCGCGCCCGCGCAAGTCCGGGGCGTCGACGGTGATCTGCCGGTCGAAGCGGCCCGGGCGGAGCAGCGCCGGGTCCAGGATGTCCGGGCGGTTGGTCGCCGCGATCAGGATGACGTTGGTGTTGACGTCGAACCCGTCCATCTCGACGAGCATCTGGTTCAGGGTCTGCTCGCGCTCGTCGTGCCCGCCGCCCATGCCGGCCCCGCGGTGGCGGCCGACCGCGTCGATCTCGTCGACGAAGATGATCGCCGGCGCGTTCTGCTTCGCCTGGTCGAACAGGTCCCGCACCCGCGAGGCGCCCACGCCGACGAACATCTCGACGAAGTCCGAGCCGGAGATCGAGTAGAACGGCACGCCCGCCTCGCCGGCGACGGCGCGGGCGAGCAGCGTCTTGCCGGTTCCCGGCTGGCCGTAGAGCAGCACGCCCTTGGGGATCTTCGCGCCCACCGCCTGGAACTTGGCCGGGTCGGCCAGGAACTCCTTGATCTCGTAGAGCTCCTCCACCGCCTCGTCCACGCCCGCGACATCGGCGAAAGTCACCTGCGGGGTCTCCTTGGAGACCAGCTTCGCCTTCGACTTGCCGAACTGCATCACCCGGGAGCCGCCGCCCTGCATCCGGGTCATCAGGAACCAGAACAGGCCGAGGATGATGATGAAGGGCAGCAGCAGGCTGAGCAGGCTCACCCACCAGGAGGTCTGCGGCACCTCGGAGTTGTAGCCGCCCTCCGGGTCCGCCGCCGCGATCGCCTCGACCACACCCGGCCCCTGCGGCGCGACGTAGAAGAACTGGACCTGCATCCCCTTGTCCTCGAACTCCTCGGTGAGCACGAGGTCGACCCGCTGGGCGCCGTCGACGATCTTCGCCTGCTCGACGGTGCCGCCCGCGAGCAGGGCGAGCCCGTCGGACGTGTCGATCCGCTGGATCCCGGTGCCCGCGAACAGGGACGCGCCGATCCAGAGGAAGAGCACCGCCACGATGATCCAGATGGCGGGCCCGCGGGTGAAGCGTCTGGCGTTCATGGCTGCCGGGCAGCGCCCGATCCCTCCTCATGGGTGGTTGCCTGCACGGTACCCCGCGGTCCGCCACCACCACCCGCCTGTTCGCCCAGGGCGTCAGTCCACCGGCCAGTCCCGGTACACGTGCGGCGCGAGGGTGCCGACGAACGGCAGGTTTCGGTACTTCTCCGCGTAGTCGAGCCCGTAGCCGACGACGAACTCGCTCGGGATGTCGAACCCGACGTAGCGGACGTCCACGTCGACCTTCGCGGCCTCCGGCTTGCGGAGCAGCGCGGCGATCTCGACCGAGGCGGCCCCTCGCGTGCGCAGGTTGGACAGCAGCCAGGACAGGGTCAGGCCCGAGTCGATGATGTCCTCGACGATCAGCACGTTGCGATCGGTCAGGTCGGTGTCGAGATCCTTGAGGATTCGCACCACGCCCGACGACGACGTCCCCGCCCCGTAGGACGACACGGCCATCCAGTCCATCTCGACGGCGGCGTGCAACCGGCGCGAGAGGTCGGCCATCAGCATCACCGCGCCCTTGAGCACCCCGACCAGCAGCAGGTCGCGACCCGCGTAGTCGGCGTCGATCTGCGCCGCCATCTCGTCCAGCCGCTGCTGCAGCTGGGACTCGGTGAGCAGCACCCGCTCGAGGTCGTCACCCAGGTCCGATGGATCCACCGCTCGCCGCTCCTCGCCTCGTTCCGCCGACGGTCAGCCTGCCATATCGCCGCACCATGCGATGGCCACCCGGGAGACTGACTCCGCGCTGTCCGTGCCAGTCGGTCACCAGCGCGTCGGCCGAGACCAGGTGCGCCATGGTCAGCGCTCCCGCCGGGACACCCGCACCGAGGATCGCGGTGCGGAGCGCACGGCGGCGCAGCGCCGCCGGCGCGCCCTCGAGGACCGCCACGTCCAGGTCGCCGTCGGGCGTCCGGGCGGCCCCGAGGAGTGCCGCCGCCTGCTCGTCGAGCAGGTCCGCGTCGTCGCGCAGCAGCTCGGCCGTCCGGGCGAGCGCCTCCGGGATCCCGGGGCCCAGGACGTCGTCGAGAACCGGCAGGACGGCGTGCCGGACCGCGCTTCGCACGGGGGCACCGCTCCCCCCGCCGGCGTTGCTCGGGTCGTGCCAGGGCTCCAGGCCGAGCGCGGCACAGGCCCGCAGCGTCTCGCGGCGGCGGACCCCGAGGAACGGGCGACGGATCAGGTCCCGACGCGGCGCCATGCCCGCGAGCGACCGCGCACCCGACCCACGGGCCAGGCCCAGCAGCACCGACTCCGCCTGGTCGTCCAGCGTGTGGCCGAGCAGCACCGCGGCCGCCCCTTGCCGGTCCGCCGACGCGGCCAGCGCGGCGTGCCGGGCGTCCCGCGCGGCGGACTCGGGCCCGCCGGCCCCCCGGGCGTCCACCGCGACCACCTCGACCGGGTCCAGGCCGAGGTCCCGACACTGGTCGGCGGCCCGCGCGGCCACCTCGGCGCTGCCGGGCTGCAGGCCGTGATCCACGACGACGGCCCCCGCCCGCAGGCCCAGCCGGGGGGCGACGAACGCGGTGGCGGCGGCCAGCGCCAGGGAGTCGGGGCCGCCTGAGCAGCCCACCAGCACCGTCGCCCCGGGCGTCAGGTCGGCCAGGGCCTCGCGCACGGCCCTGCGCTGCGCGGCGAGCGCAGGGTCGAGCCGCATCAGGAGCCCCCGTGCACCCGTCGCACCCACGCCTGCGGATCGGCGATCTCGCCGGGCAACGGGAGCGCCTTCGGACCGGACCAGACGGCGTCCAGCGCGTCGGGGCCCGATTCCCGGACGGCCCGGACGAAGGCGGCGCCGTTGCGGTACTGGGCCAGCTTCGCGTCCAGTCCCAGGATCCGGCGGAGGAACAGGTCGGCGGGGCCCTTGGTGGTCCCCCGCCGGGCCTCGAGCCGCGAGCGCAGGGTGCGGACCGACGGGATGTCGCGGCGCCCGACGGCGTCCATGGTCACGTCGGCGTGGCCCTCGAGCAGTGACATCACGGCCGTCAGCCGCTCGACGCGGACCCGCTGGGCCTCCGGCAGCACGTCGAGCATCGACCACTCGCCGCCGCCGCGGAGGGCCCTGGCAAGGCCGGCGAGCACCGCCGACGCCTCCTGCGTGGGGCCGGTGGCCGCGACCTCCCGGAGCAGCTCGGCGGCCTCGCCGCGGACGTGCTCGGCCAGCCAGGGGGCGGCCGCGAACTGCAGGGCGTGCGTCTGCTCGTGGACGCACACCCAGAGCCGGAAGTCGTCCGGGTTCACGCCGAGGGTGCGCTCGCTGTTCAGCACGTTGGGCGCGACCAGGATCAGCCGGCCGTCCGGTCGAGATCCCCGGGCGTACGGGTCGAACTGACCGAGAACCTTGCTGGAGAGCAGCCCAAGCACCGCCGCCGCCTGCGCGGTCACGCCCGGGTTCAGCGGGGCGGCGTCGCGGGTGTCGATGGCCGTGCTGAAGGCCGCGAACGACGCGCCCGCCGCCGCCGCCCAGCCGGGCCGGTCGACCACGAGCACCGGCACGACGGCGTCCGAGCGCCCCGAGGCGTCGAGCGCCCCGGCCAGACCCGAGGCACGCAGGGCGAGGGGCCGGGCGCGTTCGGCGGCGTCGCGCAGACCCGCGACGAGCGCCGAGGCCTCCGCGCGCGAGGTCGTCGGGCCCGCCGGCGCCAGCCGGCCCGCCCAGCGGCCCGCGGTGTCCCAGTCGGGGAGTCGGATGGCGTCGGTCATCGCATCACGCTAGCTGGCACCCGCACCCGGCGAGCACCTGGACGAACTCGTCGATCGCGGCGCGGGGTGCCGGCTGGCCGCCGGGCGGCGTCGCGTCGGCCAGCACTGCGAAGACGAGCAGCCGCCCGTCACCGGTCTGCACCGTGCCCGCCAGGGAGGTGACGCCGGGCAGGCTCCCGGTCTTCGCCCGGACAACGCCTTGCGCCGGACCCGTGGTGAAGCGATCGAACAGGGTGCCCTGCCAGCCGGAGATCGGCATGTCGACCACCACCGGGAGCAGGTCCACCCGGCCGGGCTGGGCGGCGAGCAGCAGCAGGTCGACCAGCAACCGGGCACGCAGCACCGAGCCGTCCGCGAGGCCGCTGCAGTCGGCGATCACCGTGCCCGTCATGTCGATCCCCTGCGCCCCGACCTCGGCGAGGATCGCCGTCGTCGCGCCCTGGAAGCTGCCCGGCAGGCCGCGCTCCACCGCCACGAGGCGACCGAGCACCTCGGCGATCGTGTTGTCCGACGTCTGCGCCGTGAAGCGGACGATCTCGCGCATCGGCGCCGACTCGACCGACGCGATCTCCGGCGCGGCGTCGTCGACGGTCGTCCGCGCCGGGGGCGTCGCCGTGATCCCCTGCTCGGCGAGCAGGCCGGCGAACACCTCGGCTGCGTGCATGCTGGGGTCCGCGTGCCTGGGCGGGTACGGCTCCTCGCGGGTCTTGGCCAGGTTCACCCCCAGGGCCGTCACCGGCGCGACGTAGATCCCGGTTCCGGGCCGCCAACCCGGGTTCACGGACGGGCCGCTGAACAGGCCGTCGTCGACCCCGAGGCTGACCTCGCTGATCCCGGCCGCACGCAGCTCGCGTCCGGTCACCGCCGCGAGGTCCAGGAGGCCGGCGCGACCGTTCACGGCCGTCGGGTCGCCGGCGCCGACGCCGAGCATCATGTCGCCGCCGCCGACCAGCACGATCCGACCCGGCTCCGGCTGAACCACTCGGGTGCTGAGCGTCCGGTCGGGACCGAGCGCGGTGATCGCCGCGAACGAGGTGAGCAGCTTGGTCGTGGAGGCCGGGATGCGCGAGGTGCCCCCGTCGATGTCCACCAGGACCTGACCGCTGAGCACATCGGCGACGACGATGCCGACGGACGAACCCATGCGCGGATCGCGGGTGAGATCGGTCGCGGCGGCGGTGAGGACCTCCGCCGACGGCATCGGGGCATCCGGGTCCAGCGGGCCGAGGACCGTGGTGAGCGAGGGCGCCTCGACCGCCGCGCGGATCGTCGGGAACGGGGCCTGGG
>CAYGGX010000074.1:0-11210 GCA_964349585.1 uncultured Actinotalea sp. | reverse complement strand
GCCCTAGGGGGCACGCGATCCCAGCGTCCGCCTGTACGGGTGGGGCCGCAACACCGCAGGCTGGCGAGTTCTGCCCGGGCCGCCGGCGCGGGGCGTCGTCGTCGTGCGCCGACAGCTCGTGCAGGCCTCTTGTGCGCGTGGTCGATCCCGCTCGTGGGACGATGGACCAGGTCCGTCAGCCGTGCCGACCGTCACCCCTCGAGCATCGGAGAGCATCCGCGTTGTCCCCGATCCCGAACGCGACGCTGAGCGCGCAGATCCAGCCGGCGTCGACCGACCCGGCGCTGCTGCGCAACTTCTGCATCATCGCCCACATCGACCACGGCAAGTCGACGCTCGCCGACCGGATGCTGCAGCTCACCGGCGTCGTCGACCCTCGCCAGATGCGGGCCCAGTACCTGGACCGGATGGACATCGAGCGGGAGCGCGGCATCACCATCAAGTCCCAGGCGGTCCGGATGCCCTGGGCGAAGAACGACGCCTACGGCCGGATGGTCCCCTACGCGCTGAACATGATCGACACCCCCGGCCACGTCGACTTCACCTACGAGGTGTCCCGTTCGCTCGCGGCCTGTGAGGGCGCCGTGCTGCTCGTCGACGCCGCCCAGGGCATCGAGGCCCAGACCCTCGCCAACCTCTACCTCGCTCTGGAGAACGACCTCGCGGTCATCCCGGTGCTGAACAAGATCGACCTGCCGGCGGCGCAGCCGGAGAAGTTCGCCGACGAGATAGCCGGGCTGGTCGGCGGCGAGCCGGAGGACATCCTGCGAGTGTCGGGGAAGACCGGTGCGGGCGTCGGGGTGCTGCTCGACCGGATCGTCGACGTGGTGCCGCCGCCGACGGGCCAGGCGGACGCACCTGCCCGGGCGATGATCTTCGACTCCTTGTACGACACGTACCGCGGAGTGGTCACGTACGTCCGGGTGATCGACGGCCACCTGGTGCCGCGTGAGCGGATCGCGATGATGTCCACCAGGGCGACCCACGAGCTGCTCGAGATCGGGGTGAGCTCGCCCGAGCCGACGCCCTCCGCCGGTCTTGGCGTGGGCGAGGTCGGCTACCTGATCACCGGAGTGAAGGACGTGCGCCAGTCCAAGGTGGGCGACACGGTCACCGACGCCGCCCGCCCGGCCGCGAAGTCCCTGCCCGGCTACCGCGAGCCGAAGCCGATGGTCTTCTCCGGGCTCTACCCGATCGACGGGTCGGACTACCCGGCGCTCCGGGACGCCCTGGACAAGCTCAAGCTGAACGACGCCGCCCTGGTGTTCGAGCCGGAGACGTCCGTCGCGCTCGGGTTCGGGTTCCGGCTCGGCTTCCTCGGCCTGCTGCACCTGGAGATCGTGCGCGAGCGGCTGGAGCGCGAGTTCGACCTCGACCTGATCTCGACCGCCCCCAACGTCGTGTACACCGTGACCCTGGAGGACCGGTCGGTGATCACCGTCACGAACCCCAGCGAGTACCCCGGCGGCAAGGTCGCCGAGGTGCGCGAGCCGGTGGTGCGGGCGACGATCCTGGCCCCGAGCGAGTTCATCGGCACGCTCATGGAGCTGTGCCAGACACGGCGGGGTGACCTGCTGGGGATGGACTACCTGTCGCCGGAGCGGGTGGAGATGCGCTACACGCTGCCGCTCGCGGAGATCGTGTTCGACTTCTTCGACAACCTCAAGTCCCGCACCCGCGGCTACGCGTCGCTGGACTACGAGCAGGCGGGCGACCAGGCGGCCGACCTGGTGAAGGTCGACATCCTGCTGCAGGGCGAGCAGGTGGACGCGTTCAGCGCGATCGTGCACAAGGACAAGGCCTACGACTACGGCGTGATGATGGCGGGCAAGCTGCGCAGGCTCATCCCGCGCCAGCAGTTCGAGGTGCCGATCCAGGCCGCCGTCGGCGCCCGGGTGATCGCCCGGGAGACGGTGCGGGCGCTGCGCAAGGACGTCCTCGCCAAGTGCTACGGCGGCGACATCACCCGCAAGCGCAAGCTGCTCGAGAAGCAGAAGGAGGGAAAGAAGCGGATGAAGACCATCGGACGGGTGGACGTCCCGCAGGAGGCCTTCATCGCCGCCCTGACCTCCGAGCAGTCCGATCGGGACAAGTCCCGCTGACCGGCGCGTCGCGGCGCCGCCGGCCAGCGGGACTGGTCCCGGTTCAGGCGCTCTCGAGCTCGGCCAGCTGCTCGTCGCTCAGGCTCAAGTCGAGCGCCGTGGCCGCCTGCTCGTACCGGGATACCTTCGTGGTGCCGATCAGCGGGATGATCGCCGGCGACTTCTGAGCCATCAGCCAGGCCAGCACCACCTGGCTGGGCAGCGCACCGACCTCCTCGGCGATCCTCGTCACCGCCGCCAGCCGGGCCTGCGCGGCCTCGCCCGCGTACGGCTCGTAGATCCAGATCTTCTCCCGCTCGCCCTTGGGGGCGTCGTACAGGCCCTTGAGCAGCGGCGAGTACGCCACGAGCGTCAGGTCCGGGTGCGCCTCAAGGTAGTCCAGCTGCTCGTCGTCGACGATCGATGCGTTCCGCAGGCCGGGCTTGCGCTGCAGGTAGGTGTGCTGCTGCTGGATCGCCACCGGCGCCGGCCAGCCGTTCTGCGCGCACAGCTGCCGGATCCGCTCCAGCCGCCAGGTGCGCACGTTCGACCAACCCAGGTAGCGCACCTTGCCCTCGGCCACGAACCCCGCAAGTGTCTGCAGGGTCTCCTCCAGTGGGGTGGACGTGTCGTCGACGTGCACGTAGTACAGGTCGATGCGGTCGGTGCCGAGGCGGCGCAGGCTGCCCTCCAGGGACTTCCGCAGCACGCGGGCGCCGGTCCCCACGTAGCGCTGGCGCGCCAGGTCCCAGTCGGGGAACTCCTGGCCGGCCGGCCACACCTCGGCCGGGTCGGTCAGCCGCGCCGAGCCCTTGGTGGACAGGAAGACCTGATCCCGGGCCCCGCTGCGGGCGAACCAGCGCCCCAGCAGCTCCTCGCTCTGCCCGCCGTTGGTGCCCTGCGCGCCCCACCAGGCGTAGCAGTCGGCGGTGTCGATGAACGTTCCGCCGTCGGCGAGGAACCGGTCCAGCAGGGCGAACGACGCCGGGTCGTCGGCTTCGGTGCCCATGCCCATGGCGCCGAGGGAGATCCGGCTCACGTGCTCGTCGGTGGCGCCCAGCTCGATGGTCTTCATGCCATCTCCTTCGAGGTTGCCCCCGCGGCCTCGTCGGCCCGGAGCGCACCCTGGTAGATGTTGATCTTGTGGTCGATGGCCTTCAGGTGTTTGTTCAGCAGCCGGAGGCGTTCCACGAGCTGTTCCCGGTGCTCGACGAGGACCGCCACCCGGGACGGGATCGTGTGGTCGCCGGCACGGGTCAGCTCGACGAACCGCTGCATGTCCCGGATGGACATGCCCGTCTGGCGGAGCAGCGTCAGGAACACGACCGCCCCGAGATCGCCGTCGGTGTAGCGGCGATGACCGCCGGATGCCCGCCCGACCGGGGCGAGCAGGCCGATCCGTTCGTAGTACCGCAGCGTGTGTGCCGAGACGCCGGTCCGCGCCGACGCCTCCTCGATGCTGCAGCCGGCATCCAGAAGAGTTGTCATGCTGCGAAGGTAGGAGTTGGAGTGCACTCGAAGTCAACACTCGTCTCGGCACGGATCGCGGCGTGCGGCGAGGCCCGCGCGGCGATGCCGGGCCCGGGCACGGCCGGCGCCGATCCGCGGGAGTGCGACGATGGTCGGGTGAGCACCCCCCGAAGGCGCCCGCGTGCCGCATGAGCTTCCCGAGGGCGTGCCGATGCCCGACGACGGCGCCCTGCCGGACTGGGTTGCGGCCTCGCCCCCCGGGACCGCGGGCTTCGGCGTGTACCTGCACGTGCCGTTCTGCCGCGTTCGGTGCGGCTACTGCGACTTCAACACCTACACGTCGAGCGAGCTCGGTGGTGGGGCGACCCGGGACGGCTACGCCGCGACGGCGATCGCCGAGATCGGCCTGGCCGCCGGGGTGCTCGAACGGGCCGGGCGCGGCGGGCGCAGCGTGGACACCGTCTTCATCGGCGGGGGGACCCCGACGGTGCTCCCGGTGGGCGACCTGGCGGCGATGCTCCGCGCGGTCGAGGCGGCCTGGGGTCTGACGTCCGGGGTCGAGGTGACGGTCGAGGCCAACCCCGACTCGGTGGACGCCGCGTCGTTGGCGGGCCTCGCGGCGGCGGGGGTCAACCGGGTCTCGTTCGGGATGCAGTCGGCGGTTCCGCACGTCCTGGCCACGCTGGATCGCACGCATGACCCGGCCCGGGTGCCGCAGGTGGTCCGGTGGGCCCGCGACGCGGGGCTGGCGGTGTCGGTCGACCTGATCTACGGCACCCCCGGCGAGTCGGTCTCGGACTGGCGGGCCTCGGTCGAAGCCGCCCTGGGCTGCGGGGTGGACCACGTGTCCGCATACGCGCTCGGGGTCGAGCCCGGAACGCGGTTGGCGGTGCAGGTGGCCCGCGGACTCCTGGAGATGCCCGACCCCGACGACCAGGCCGCCAAGTACGAGCTCGCCGACGCCCTGTTCGCGCAGGCGGGCCTGGGCTGGTACGAGGTGAGCAACTGGGCCCGCACCGACGACGACGCCTGCCGGCACAACCTGGGCTACTGGCGGGGGGCCGACTGGTGGGGCATCGGCCCCGGGGCGCACTCACACGTGGCCGCGGGCGACCACGCGGTGCGCTGGTGGAACGTGAAGCACCCGCGGGCCTACGCCGACCGGCTCGGTGGCGGGCTCAGCCCCGCCGCGGCTCGCGAGCTGTTGGATCCGCCGGACGTGCGGCTGGAGCGCGTCATGCTCGGCCTGCGGCTGAGCGAGGGCCTTGCGCTCGAGCAACTGGACCCGGAGGGGCGGCGCGCCGTCGCCGGGCTGATCGCCGACGGGCTGCTGGTCGGGGAGGACGCGGTCCGGGGGCGCGCGCTGTTGACCCGGCGGGGCCGGCTGCTCGCCGACAGCGCCGTCCGCGCCCTGACCCCCTGAGCCCGCCGGACGGGCCACCGCCGCCGATCGCCCACCTATGGAGGGATCGCCTAGATCGGCGACCCGCGATGTGGCCGGTAGTAGGCGATCCGCGTCTGGGAGAGACTGCACGCACCGAGGGCCCGGCGGATCGCCGGGCCCTCGGTGCTGAGTACGTCAGGTCACTTGATGAATCGGATCGAGACGGGGTAGCGGTAGTCCTCGCCCTTGTTGGCAGCCATGCCCGCGATGATGCAGAAGATCAGGATGGCGATCCAGAGCAGGAAGTACAGGATGGACGCGATGCCGAGCGTGATCAGCGTCAGGATGAAGATCACGACCCCGGCGATCGCCGCGGTGATCTGGAAGTTGAGGGACTCCTTGGCCTGCCTCTCGACGAAGTGGCCGCGCTCCTTGTAGATCAGCCAGACAACGAGGGGTGCGACGAAGCCGAGGATGATCCCGCCGAGGTGGGCGAGCATCGCCCACATGCGCTGGTCGGAGTCGCTCAGCGGCGGCTGCGGGCCGGCGGGGGCCGGTGCGGCGTAGCCCGGAGCGGGCGGCGGGGGAGCAGCTCCCTCGGGGGCCGGAGGAACAGCAGGACCCTGTTCGGGCGTCTGCTCGGGAGGGTTGGTCGTCATGTCACGTCACCAGTTCGAGAGTAGGGATAGGTGTACGCCGGACCGCTGCCTGAGACCGCCCGCCGCGGAGGCGATGCGGACCGACGACGACGTCGGCTCCATCGACCGCCCGATGGTGGGACCGAGCACGCAGAGGCCTTTCCGTTGAACAGGCGCGCACCAGGGGGGCGCACACCTGCTGCGCACGATTTGCACCGCAGCGCTTAGAACATAGCGAACACGGTGCTGATTGGGCAGCACCCCGCGAGTGAACTTCGTACGCGCGGCGGTGCGATCCGGCCGACGTCGACCGGCGGCTCGCCCCGGCCCGGGCGGGCGGACCCCGTCGGCGGCGTCGTAGGATTAGCACTCGGGTTGCGTGAGTGCCATCAAGCGACCGGGTCCGCGAACCGCGACGGGGGAGGGGAGGAGCACACCATGAGCGAGGACCGCAGGCTTGAGGTGCTCCGTGCCATCGTCGAGGACTACGTGCACAGCCGGGAGCCGGTCGGATCCCGGGTCCTCGTCGAGCGGCACGGCCTCAACGTCTCGCCGGCGACCATCCGCAACGACATGGCCGCCCTCGAGGATGCGGGTCTGATCTCCCAGCCGCACACGTCCGCCGGCCGGATCCCCACCGACAAGGGCTACCGGGTGTTCGTGGACAAGCTGTCCACGATCAAGCCCCTCTCGCCGGCGGAGCGCAAGGCGATCCAGGCGTTCCTGGAGGACGCGGTCGACCTCGATGACGTGGTGGATCGCTCGGTCCGGCTGCTAGCCCAGCTCACCCACCAGGTCGCCGTCGTGCAGTACCCATCCCTGAGGCGGTCCGCGCTGCGCCACCTCGAGCTCGTCCCCGTGGGTCAGGACCGCCTGCTGGTGGTCATCATTACCGAGACCGGCCGCGTCGAGCAGCGCGTGATCGAGGTCGACGCCCTGCCCGAGCACGTGCTCCCCGAGCTCCGTGCGCGCCTCAACGCCGCGGTCGCCGGTCGATGCCTGACTGAGCTGTCCGAGCCGCTCGGATCCGTCGCCGACGCGTTCGCCGTGGGTGACCAGGCGTTCGTGCGCCAGGTGGTCGATGTGGTGCAGAGCACCATGACCGAGTCGACCGAGGAGCGGATCGTGATGGCCGGGACCGCGAACCTGGCGCGCAGCGGAACCGACTTCGCGTACAGCATCCGGCCGGTGCTGGAGGCCCTGGAAGAGCAGGTGGTGCTCCTGCGCCTGCTGTCGGAGATGGCCGAGGACGCCGCAGGTGTGGCGGTACGGATCGGGCACGAGAACACGCACGCCGGGTTCGCCGAGACGTCGATCGTCGCCGCCAGCTACGGTGCCGACGGACAGCCGGTGGCGCGGATCGGGTCCCTGGGGCCCACCCGGATGGACTACCCGAGCACCATCACCTCGGTCCGGGCCGTCGCGCGGTACCTTTCGCGGATCCTGGCCGGGTGACCCGCCATTCCGACCCCAAGATTGCGAGCACCTGAGCACCCGTGAGCACCGACTACTACCAGATCCTCGGCGTCCGGCCCGACGCCAGCGCCGAGGAGATCAAGCGCGCCTATCGCAAGCTGGCCCGTCAGCTGCACCCGGACGTCGCCAGCGGCGACGGCGCGGAGGAGCGCTTCAAGGAGGTCTCCCGCGCCTACGAGGTGCTGTCGAACCCCGAGAAGCGGCAGATGTACGACCGCGGCGTCGACCCGGCCGCGCCCAATGGCGGCGGCTTCGGGGCGGGATTCGGCTTTCAGGACATCTTCGAGACGTTCTTCGGCGCGGGCGCCACGGGCGGCCGGCGCGGGCCGGTGCCGCGTGCCCGACGCGGTCAGGACGCGCTCGTCCGGATCGACATCGAGCTCGCCGAGGCGGCCTTCGGCGCGCACAAGGAGATCCCGGTGGACACCGCGGTCGTGTGCCCGACCTGCGGGGGCTCGTGCTGCCGCCCCGGGACGTCGCCGCAGACCTGCGACGTGTGCGGCGGCGCCGGCGTCGTCCAGCGCGTGGCCCGGTCGTTCCTCGGCCAGGTGATGACCTCCAGCCCGTGCGCGGCCTGCCACGGCTTCGGGACGATCATCCCGAACCCCTGCCCCGAGTGCTCCGGGGAGGGGCGGGTGCGAACCCGGCGCACGCTCAACGTCGACATCCCGGCCGGCGTCGAGAACGGCACCCGGATCCGCCTCTCCGGTCAGGGCGAGGTGGGACCGGCCGGCGGGCCGCCGGGCGACGTGTACCTCGAGGTCCGGGAGCGGGCGCACCCGACACTGCTGCGGCAGGGCGACGACCTGCACTGCACCCTCGAGATCCCGATGACCGCGGCGGCCCTGGGCACCACTGTCCAGCTGGAGACGCTCGACGGCTCGCGGGAGGTCGACATCAGGCCCGGCACGCAACCTGGCGAAGTCATCGTCCAGCGCGGGCTGGGGGTCGGACACCTGCACGTCGGCGGCCGCGGCGACCTGCACGTGCACGTCGACGTCCGGGTCCCGACCGAGGTGGACGACGAGCAGGAGCGCCTGCTTCGGGAGCTCGCCGCCCTGCGCGGCGAGGAGCGTCCGGCCTCCCGACTCTCCCCGATCCAGTCCGGGGTCTTCGGCAGGCTCCGCGACCGGCTGGCCGGCCGGTAGCCGGCGACGCAGGTGGTCCTCACGCCCCCCGTCGTGCTCACGGGCACGGGGCTGCTCGACGGTCACGGCGCCGGGTCCCGCTACGCGCTGGAGGGCGAGCAGGTGCGGCGGGTCGGCGTGCTGCAACGCCGCCGGGGCGGTCAGCGGGTCGATGTGGTCGACGGGTCAGGGGTCCGGCTCCGCTGCAAGATCGCCGAGGTGCTGCCCGGCCGCCTGGTCCTCGACGTCCTGGAACGGGTCGTCGAGCCGGCTCCCGCGGTGCGGCTGGTGCTCGTGCAGGCACTGACCATGGGCCATCCCGACGAGCTGGCGATCGAGGCCGCCACGGAGGCCGGGGTGGACGACGTCGTGCCGTGGCAGGCCAGGCGGTCGGTGGTGGTCTGGCGCGGGCAGCGCGCGGCGACCAGTCGTGCGGCCTGGCTCGCGGTCGTCCGGGAGGCCACCGAGCGGTCCCGCCGCGCGTTCGTCCCCGCGATCGCCGAACCCGTCGACACCGAGGGCCTCGCCGCCTACGTCCGGACCGTCGTGTCGGACGGGGGAGTGGCGTTCGTCCTGCACGCCTCGGCGAGTGCCTCCCTCGACGGGATGCCGCTCCCCGGGTCCGGGGGCACCCCGCGGGTGGTCCTCGTGGTCGGACCCGACGGCGGAATCGCGGCCGAGGAGCACGAGGCGCTCCAGTCCGCGGGTGCCACCCCCGTCCGGCTCGGGCCGCACGTCATGAGCACGTCTACGGCCGGTCCGGTCGCCGTGGCCCTGCTCGCCCATCGGCTGGGCCGCTGGGCCTGACCTCGCGGGCCCGCGGGACGGGTCCGCCCGGACCCGAGCGGCCGAACTGGCCTGGCACTAACCTGTCGGCATGTCGCACGAGCGTGAGCCCCTCACCGCCCCGGACTGCATCTTCTGCCGGATCGTCGCGGGCGAGATCCCGGCCGACACGGTGGCGACCACCGACGACGCCATCGCGTTCCGGGACATCGATCCCAAGGCCGAGATGCACCTGCTGGTGGTCCCCAGGGACCACCACGCCGACGTCGCCCAGCTCGCCGCGGCGGACCCGAGCCTGCTGGCCGCCGTCGTGCGACTTGCCAACGAGGTCGCCGAGGACGAGGGGGACGGTCAGTTCCGGCTGATCTTCAACACCGGCGCGGAGGCCGGTCAGTCGGTCTTCCACGTGCACGCGCACGTGATCGGCGGCCAGCGGCTCGGCTGGACGCCCGCCTGAGCCGGACCCGGCCCGTTACGATGGCTTCGGCGCATCCCGCCGCCCCTGACGTAGCGAGGAGAGTGCAGGCCGACCGGCCTCCCCATGGCTGAGACATCCGCCCGGCGGCAGCGAGCCGCCACCGACGTCGAGCACCGGATCATCGTCCCCGCGCACCTCCCGGCCGTCGCCGTCCTGGGTCCCGGCGACGAGGCGCTCCGCGCGATCGAGGCGGGGTTCCCGACCGTCGACGTGCACGCCCGCGGCGACCAGATCACCCTCACCGGGCCGCCCTCCGACGTCGGCCTGGCGACCCGGCTGATCGACGAGCTCCTCGAGGTCGTGGCAAGCGGGGCGTCGCTCAGTGCGGACGTGGTGACCCGCTCCGTGCGCATGCTGACAGCGACGAAGAGCCGGCCCGCGGAGGTCCTGACCCAGAACATCCTGTCCAGCCGGGGCCGGACGATCCGGCCGAAGACCGTCAACCAGAAGGCCTACGTCGACGCGATCGACCGGCACACGATCACATTCGGGATCGGTCCCGCGGGCACCGGCAAGACGTACCTCGCGATGGCCAAGGCCGTTCAGGCGCTCCAGGCCAAGCAGGTGAACCGGATAGTGCTCACGCGGCCGGCCGTCGAGGCGGGGGAGCGGCTCGGATTCCTGCCGGGGACACTCAGCGAGAAGATCGACCCGTACCTGCGTCCCCTGTACGACGCGCTGCACGACATGGTCGACCCCGACTCGATCCCGCGGCTGATCGAGGCCGGGACGGTGGAGGTCGCGCCCCTGGCGTACATGCGGGGGCGCACCCTCAACGACGCCTTCATCGTGCTCGACGAGGCGCAGAACACCTCGACCGAGCAGATGAAGATGTTCCTCACCCGGCTCGGCTTCGGCTCGCGCATGGTAGTCACCGGGGACGTCACCCAGGTGGACCTGCCCGGCGGAACCACCTCCGGGCTGCGCGTGGTCGAGCAGATCCTCGGCGGCGTCGACGACGTCGAGTTCTGCCAGCTCACCTCCGACGACGTGGTCCGGCATCGGCTGGTGGGCGACATCATCGACGCCTACGCCACCTGGGACGTGCGGAGCCGGCAATGAGCATCGAGGTCAACAACGAGTCGGGCCACGAGGTCGACGAGGCCGAGTTCGCCGCACTGGGCCGGCACGTGCTGGACGCACTGAACGTGCACCCGGGAACCGAGCTGTCGATCCTGCTGGTCACCTCGGACGTGATGAGCGAGCTGCACCAGCAGTGGATGGACGAACCTGGCCCCACCGACGTGCTCTCCTTCCCGATGGACGAGCTCCGGCCGGGCACCGCCGGGGAGCCGTCGCCGCAGGGACTGCTCGGCGACGTCGTGCTCTGCCCGGAGGTCGCCGCGGCGCAGGCGAGGGAGGCGGGGCACTCGACCAGCGAGGAGCTGTTGCTGCTCACCATCCACGGCATCCTGCACCTGCTCGGCTTCGACCACGCCGAGCCCGACGAGCGCACCGAGATGTTCGACCTGCAGCGCCGCCTCCTCCTGACCTTCCTCGCCGGTCGATGAACGACGCGCCCGTCGGGTGGCTGGTGGTCGCCGCCGGCGTCGCAGTGCTCGGGGCGGCGGTCCTGAGCGCGGGTGAGGCGGCGATCCGTCGGTCCGGGCGGCCGGTTTCCGGCGGTCGGCACGAGGGACTCCTGGCGGATCCGGCCACCCCGTCGGCGGCCGCCGCCGGACGGGTGGTCCTGGAGGTCGCCGCCGTCGTCGCGCTGATGGTGGTGCTCGCGGCGGCCCTGACCGAGGGGGCGGCCAGCGACTGGGTGAG
>CAYGGX010000073.1:3018-11702 GCA_964349585.1 uncultured Actinotalea sp. | reverse complement strand
GAGCGAGGCCGTGCGCTGCACCATGGCGTGGGAGGAGCCGACGGCGACGGCTAGCGCGTCGACGCCGGTCTCCGCGACGAACCGGGCCGCCGCGTCGGGATCGGTCCGCACTCCAGGGGCGTGGGCGCCATCCTTGCCGCCGACCTCGCCCAGCTCTGCCTCGACCCACACCCCCGCGCCCCGCGCCCAAGCCACGACCTGGCGGGTCATGGTCCGGTTCATTGCGTCGTCGTGCCGCGAGCCGTCGTACATGACGGACGAGTAACCGAGCTCCGGGGCGAGCCGGACGAGCGGCAGGTCCGTGATGTGGTCCAGGTGGAGTGCGACCCCCACCGACGCGGCGCTGGCGAGCTCTACGGTGGCCGCTGCGATGGCGCGCGGGCCGCCGTGATAGGCGATGGCGTTCTCGCTCAGCTGGAGGATTACGGGCAGTCCCGCTCGCTCGGCCCCGGCGACGATCCCCTGCGCGTGCTCGATCGTGATCGCGTTGAAGGCAGCGACGGCGGTCCCGGCGACGGCCGCAGCGCCGACCAGCTCCGAGCTCCGAACCAGGGGCATGACCACACCTTGACGGATACCCCAACGATACGCAAGCATCTCCAATGAAAAGCAAGGGATGTCACAACGAAACCCAACTGCGAGCGGGCATTCGAGCAAGGAGGCTCAGGTGGCGATCGCTGGCAACATGCTTGCGGCCGAGCGCCGACAGGCTCTTGTCGACGCCGTCCGTATCCGCGGCCGCCTCGAGGTGACCGCGGCCGCCGCTGAGCTGAGCACCTCGACGGAGACCATTCGCAAGGACCTCGTCGTCCTGGAAGAGCAGGGAATGCTCCGGCGGGTCCACGGCGGGGCGGTCCAGGTGCAGCCGTTGACCTTCGAGCCGGACGTCAGCAGCCGCACCGAGAACCGCGACGAGAAGCACCGCATCGCCAAGCGGGCCCTCGAGGAGGTCCCTCAGGGCGGGGCCATCTTCATCGACGCCGGGTCGACCACTCAGGTGTTTGCCGAGCTGCTCGTGGGCACGCCGGGGCTCCAGGTGTTCACCAACGGTCTGAACGTTGCCGGCGCGCTCGCCCGCAAGCGCTTCCTGAACTGCTACACCCTCGGTGGGCGGGTCCGCCCCAACAGCCTGGGTGAGGTAGGCGCCCTCGCGAACCGCCTCTTCGCCGACTACCGGTTCGACATCGCCTTCGTCGGCACCAACGCCGCATCGTTCGATCGCGGCCTGTGCACCCCGGACCCCGAGGAAGCCGCCGTCAAGCGGCTGATCATCAGCACCTCGGACCGCGTGGTGCTCCTCGCCGACCACACCAAGTTCGGCCGCGAGTCGTTGGTGAAGTACGCCAACCTCGACGAGCTCGACCTCGTGATCACGGGCATCGAGCTGGATCCCGACCATCTCGCCACGCTGACCGAGGCGGGCGTCGAGACGGTGCTCGCATGATCGTCACGGTCACTCCGGCCCCAGCGATCGACTGGACCATCGAGGTCGAGTCCTTCGAGCTGGGGGCGGTCAACCGCGGCGGCCGATCCAGTCGCGAACCCAGCGGCAAGGGCCTGAACATCTCGTGGGCGCTCCACCGCGCCGGCCGGCCGACGCGAGCGGTCTTTCCCGCAGGGGGGGACGGCGGCCGACTCATGGAGCGAGCGCTGACGAGCGCCGGCGTCGACCACGTCATCGTGGACACCGGCTTGGACGTGCGGGTGAACATCACCCTGATCACGCCGGGCAACTCGACCAAGATCAACGAGTCGGCGGGCCCGATCTCCCCCGAGCACGTCTCGCAGCTGCGGGCAGCGGCGCTGGAGGCTGCCGCGGACGCGAGGGTGCTCCTCATCTGCGGCAGCGTGCCCGCCGGGACGCCCGCGACGTTCGTGCGCGACCTGGTGGCCGAGGTCCGGGCGATGGGCGTGGAGGTCGGCGTCGACGGGTTCGGCGAACCCCTCGCCCGGGCACTCGAGGCGCACCCCGACGTGATCAAGCCCAATGTGCACGAGCTGGCTGACCTCACTGGCATGTCGATCTGCACGTACGGGGACGTGGTCACAGCAGCCCAGGCAGCGCGGGCCCGGGGCGCCCGGGCGGTCCTGGCGAGCCTGGGACCCGACGGCGCAATGCTCGTCGACGACGACGGGGTGCTGCACGCACGCGCCGAGGACATTCCGTTCGTGAACTCGGTGGGCGCTGGCGACGCGCTGTTCGCCGGGTACGTCGCCGGCGGTGTCGGCCGTGGGGAGCGCCTGGCCATGGCCGTGCTCTGGGCCTCGAGCGCCGTCGGGCACCCTACGACCCTCTTCCCCGTCCGCGCGGACCTCGCCGAGAAGATCGTCGTCGCCGAGCCGACCGTTCCCGAGCGGCCGCTCGCCGAGCCGTCCGCCGCCCTCGCGCCGGTTCGATCATGAGCTCCGGAACCGAGCTCCTCGTCGGCCTCGACGTAGGGACCACCAACAGCAAGGCCGTGGTCTACGGGGTGGACGGCACCGCGTTGGCCGCGGGCCGCGCGCCCACTCCGTGGCGTACGGTCACGCCGAGCGAGGGAATGACCGGTCGGGAGCTGGACGCCGACGAGCTGCTGGACGCCGCCCGCGCGGCGATCGCGCAAGCCCTCGCCGACGCGCCCGAGGGGCGGGTCATGGGCCTGGGCGTGACGAGCATGGCGGAGTCCGGGGTGCTGCTCGACGGGCGGGGCCGCCCGGCGGCCCCGGTCATCGCCTGGCACGACACCCGCGACACCGACCAGGTGAGTCGCCTGGACGCGGAGATCGGCGCCGAGGAGTTCAGCGCGCGGACGGGTCTGCCGTTTCGTTCGCAGTGGTCCCTGACCAAGCACCGGTGGCAGGTCGACCACGACCCGGCAGCGGCCCGCGCGGTGCGTCGCCTGAACATCGCCGAGTGGGTGCTCCGCGGGCTCGGCGGGGACGAGGCAAGCGACGTCTCGCTCGCGTCACGTACCGGCTGGCTCGACCTCGGCGCGCGGGAGTGGTGGGCGGAGTCCCTGGAGTGGTCGGGCGCGTCGTCAGCGCTCCTCCCTTCGCTGGTCACCTCCGGGACAGCCCTCGGCCGGGTCCCGGCCGACGTGGGGATGGAGCGGCTCACCGGTGCGGTCCTGACGACGGCCGGTCAAGACCACCAGGCGGCCGCCCTTGGCGCGAGCGCCGCGGGCGCGGGCGAGCAGCTCGACTCCTGCGGGACAGCCGAAGCGCTCGTCCGCACCGTCGCGGCCGGGTTCTCGCCAGCCGGCGTGGCGCAGCTGACCCGCCAGGGGATCACCGTCGGGTGGCACGTCCTCGCGGACCGCTGGTCGTTGCTCGGGGCCACGCAGGGTGGACTCGCGCTGGAGCGCCTCGCCGCGCTGCTCGGCGGCGGTGCCGCCGAGCTGGACCTGGCCGCCGCCCAGGCAACCCTCGGACGGGTGACGGTGCTCGTCGACGAGACGGCCTGCGTCACGGTGGCCGGGATCCGGGACGGAGTGGGCCGCGGCGACGTGTGGCTCGCCGCGCTCCAGGCCATCACCGATCAGATCGGCGACGTCGACCGTGCGATGACCGCAGTCGTCGGGCCGCAGACGGGGACCGTGGCCGCCGGCGGCTGGTCGCGCAGCGCCACGCTGATGCGCCTGAAGCAGGGTGCCTTCGGCACGGTCGCGCGGTCCGACATCGAGGAGCCCGGCGCCCGCGGTGCGGCGCTACTGGCGGGCACCGCCGCCGGGATCCCCGTCCCACATCTGCGGGTGCCCGATGTCGGGGCCGTCCGCCTGTCGGGCCCCTAGACGTCCCACGGCCCCGAGAGGCCGTGCCGTCGAGCCCATGACCGTCGACCCCGAAGAGGAGGTGCTCACCACCGACAACCCGCGCCCGGCGCGAATGCCGCCCGGCCGCCTGACGAGACCAGAGCTCGGCACCACACCATGGAGGACAACCGTGTCACTGATCCGAAAGACCCAATCGAGGCGACGGCGCACACTCGCCGCGCTGATCAGCGCGAGCGCCCTTGTGCTCGCTGCCTGCACGACCGCGGAGCCGGGGACCCCGGCACCCGACGGTGACGACGCGGTCGACACCGGTTCGGGTGGGGAGGACATCGTCCTCGCCCAGGCCATCCGCTCCCTGTCCAACCCGTACCACGCCAACTGGGCGGCCGGCGGCGAGCTCTTCGCCGAGTCCGTCGGCATGGAGACGGTCGTCCTCACCGACGACGGGGACTCCCAGAAGCAGCTGGCCCAGATCCAGTCGCTGCTGGCCGGCGGCCAGACGGTCGTGCTCAACGTCGACCCGAACACCTCATCGGACGCGGAGGCGATCGTGCGCGCCGTGACCGAGGCCGGTGGCTTCGTCGTCACCCAGTGGAACAAGCCGGACGGTCTGCACCCGTGGGACGTCAGCGACAACTGGGTGGCCCACATCTCCTTCGACGGAACCGTCGCCGGATACGAGATCGCCAAGGCGCTGTTCGAAGAGATGGGCGGCGAGGGTGGCATCATCGCCCTCCAGGGCATCCTCGACAACGTCCCCGCGCAGCAGCGGTTCGCCGGGCTCCAGCGGGCCCTCGAGGAGTACCCCAACATCGAGCTGCTCGACCAGCAGACTGCCGAGTGGGACCGCAACACCGGCTTCGAGGTCACACAGACCCTGCTGAGCAAGCACGGTGACGCCGTGGGTGGCGTCTGGGCCGCCAACGACAACATGGCACTCGGCGCCCTCGAGGCGTTGCGGGCCGCTGAACTGGGCGGGCAGATCCCCGTGGTCGGCGTCGACGCCGTCCCCGAGGCTCTCGAGGCCGTTCAGGACTCCGAGAACACCGGCTACATCGCCACCGTGTCCTCGGACGCCTTCTGGCAGGGCGGGGCGGCACTCGCGCTCGCCTATCAGGCCGCGACCGGGCAGTTCGACGTGGCCTCCGCATCGAACGACCAGCGCGAGTTCTACGGCACCCAGTTCCTGGTGACGAAGGACAACGTGGCCGACTTCCTGCAGACGCCGACACTGCCCGACCTGCAGGGCGACTTCGACAACCCGTTCGCTCGGAGCACTGGTCCGATCGCGTAGTCAACCATTCCCCGTGCCGGGCCGGTCGGAAGACCGGCCCGGCACAGAAGGAGCACCCTCATGTCGGAACTTCAGGAGGACCTGCGGCCCGCCGCTGCAGCACCGCGCGGCCTGGAAGGGGTGTCGCGGAGCCGCGCTCTGAGCCGGCGGCTCATCACGGCAGGTCCGCCGATCGCTCTCGTCGTCCTGATCGTGGCCTTCGGCGCCATCAACAGCAGGTTCCTGACGCCAGGAAACCTCCGCGGGATCGCCGACCAGACCGCGATCCTGCTCGTCCTGGCGGTCGGGGTGACGTTCGTCATCCTGCTCGGCGGGATCGACCTGTCGGTCGAGGGCGTCATGGCGACCTCGTCGCTCGTCGTCGCGCTGCTCGCGGCGAACGATCGCAACTCCAACGACTTCGGCTTCCTCGCGGTTCTCGCGGGAGTCGGCGTCGGCGCGCTCTTCGGGCTGGCCAACGGCCTGCTGCACACGCGGCTGAAGATCCCGTCCTTCATGGTCACCCTCGGCATGGGGGCGATCGGGATCGGGATCGCGACGGTTCTCTTCGCCGGCCGATCCCCGCGGGTACTCGACGAGGGGATCCGCTCCTGGGGCCTGGTGAAGGTGGGGGGCTTCTCCCAGCTGACCTTCGCCGCGGCCTTCGTCCTCCTCATCGGCTGGGGGATCCAGCGCTACACGCGGGTGGGGCGGTACGCGTACGTGATCGGCGGTGCGGAGGGGATCGCCCGCCTCTCGGGCATCCGGATCGAGCGCTACAAGACCTTGGCGTTCGTGATCTCCGGCTCGACGGCGGGTCTTGCGGGCGCCATGGCGGCGGCGCGGCTCGGCGTCGGTGACGTGCTCATCGGCGGCGGTCAGCTGTTCGCGACCATCACGGCCGTCGTCGTGGGCGGGACGCTCCTGATCGGGGGACGCGGCGGCGTGCACAAGACCGTCATCGGCGCCCTCATCATCGCGGTGCTGGCGAACGGGCTCATCCTCTCCGGCGTCGACCCATACGTGCAGAGGTCGTTCCAGGGCGCAGTCATCGTGATCGCGGTGGCGGCTACGGGGTGGAACCTCCGGAACAGGACGAGGACGATCAAGTGACCGCGCCGGTGATCGAGTTCAAGAAGGTGTCCAAGCGGTTCCCCGGCGTCCTCGCCCTCGACGAGGTCGACCTGGAGATCCGACCGCACGAGGTGGTCGGCCTCATCGGCGAGAACGGCGCGGGCAAGTCCACGCTGCTGAAGATCCTCTCGGGCGTCTACCAGCCCGACTCCGGGGAGCTGCTCGTCCGGGGCGCGAAGCGCCGGCTGCAGAGCCCTCGCCACGCCGCCGACATCGGCATCGGCATGGTGCACCAGGAGCAGTCGCTCGTCGGGACGGTCACCGTCGCGGAGAACATCCTGCTGGGCGCCGAAGGGCGGTCCGTCCGACTCGGCGTGTACAACTGGCGCGACCTGAACCGGCGCGCGCAGCGGGCCCTCGACCGGATCGGGTCGTCGATCCGGCCGAACGAGAAGACCGAGAACCTCGCCCTCGCCCAGCGTCAGATGGTCGAGCTGGCCAAGGCACTCGCCGTCGAGGAGCGCACGGAGCACGAGGCTGTGATCGTCCTCGACGAGCCGACCTCGGTGCTCGACGGGGACGACCTGGAGGCCCTGTTCACCGAGGTCGAGCGACTGCGCGAGATCGCGTCCGTCGTCTTCGTCTCCCACCGGCTGGACGAGGTGCTGCGCGTCTCCGACCGCGTGTACGTGATGAAGGACGGACAGGTGGTCGCGGAGCGCGACCCGCGCGCCGTCAACACCGACGAGCTCTACCGGCTCATGGTCGGTCGCGAGACCGCCGGGGAGTTCTACCGCGTGGACGAGCAGGGTGACATCGAGGGCGCTCCGGAGCTGTTGCGCGTCGAGGGCCTGAGCTGCAAGGGCGCGTTCACCGACGTCGCCCTGACGGTCCGGGCGGGAGAGGTGCTCGGCCTCGCTGGCGTCGAGGGCTCCGGGCGGGAGGCGCTGTCACGCACCCTCTTCGGCGCCGAGCCCTTCGACTCCGGTCGGGTGATGCTCGACGGACGGCGGGTCTCGCTCGGATCCCCCGCGGCGGCCGTCGAGGCAGGCATCGGGTACGTCCCGGCCGAGCGCCGCGTCGAGGGCGTCGCGATGGGCATGTCCGTGGAGGACAACATCACCCTCGTCGATCCCGGCACGGTGAGCCGGCGCGGCATCATCGTCCCGTCCCTCCGTCGCCGTGTGGTCGCGGAGTGGATCGACAGGCTCCGGGTGAAGACCGTCTCCACCCAGACGGACGTCGCGACACTCAGCGGCGGGAACCAGCAGAAGGTGGCGCTGGCGAAGTGGCTGAGCTCCCCCCGCCTGCGGGTGCTCATCCTCGATCACCCCACCCGCGGCCTAGACGTCGGGGCCAAGGAGGACGTGTACACGTTCATCCGCAAGGCCGGCGCCCAGGGACTCGCGATCATCCTGATTGCCGACACCCTGGAGGAGACCATCGCGCTCAGCCACAACATCGTCGTCTTCAAGGACGGCGAGATCACGGCGCGGTTCTCCGCGACACCCGGGCACAAGCCCACCCAGGTCCAGCTCGTGGAGGCGATGGTCTGATGACAACAGTGGACACCCCGCTCCAGCGGGCGCGGGCGCTACCGACCCGGCAGCTGCTGCTCGCGGCGCTGCCCGGCATCCTGCTCATCACGCTGGTGCTGGTCATCAGCGTGCGCCAGCCGACCTTCCTCAGCCCCATCAGCCTGCGGACCATCGCGGCGAGCGCCGCCCCGATCGCCCTGATCGCGCTGGGGCAGACATTCGTGATCCTCACCGGGGGGATCGACCTGTCGATCGCGGTGCTCACCTCGTTCGGCACGGTCCTCCTGGCCACCTGGATGGACGACCTGGGGGGCTTCGCGGTCCTGGCGATGGTGGTGGCGATCACCTCGGCCGGCCTGCTCAACGGGTTCATCACCGCCTACGCGCAAGTCCCGTCCTTCGTGGTGACACTCGGCGCAATGGGGTTGTGGTCGGGGGTGGCGCTGGCCGTCTCGGGGGCATCGGCCGTCACTGTCGGCGAGAACTACCCCATGATCGGCTGGCTCACCGGGACCCGGGTCGGCGGGGTCGCGCTGAGCGTCTACGTGACGCTCGCCCTGGCCATCCTCATCGCGCTGGCGTTCAAGAACCTGGCGCGGGGCAAGTCCCTGCACGCGATCGGCCTCGCGGAGAGCGCCGCGCTCATGTCCGGGGTGCGCACCCGGCACGCCCGGCTGCTGGCGTTCGGAGCGTCCGGCTTCTGCGCCGCGCTCGCGGCGATCGTCCTGACGTCCTCGCAGTACAGCGGGTCGCCGACGCTCGCGGACGCCCTCCTCCTCCCGGCGATCGCCGCCGTCGTCGTCGGGGGCACGGCGATCACCGGCGGGATCGGCGGGCCGATGCGCACGATCATCGGCGCGCTCGTCATCGCCGTCCTCCGGGTGGGCATGCGTTCCCTCGGCGTCGACCCGGCCTGGGAACAGGTCGTCTACGGCGCCGTGATCATCGCCGCGGTCGCGCTCACCCTCGACCGGAAGCGGATCGGCATCGTCAAGTAGGGCATCCCGCGCGGCCGGCCGAAGCCCCGCGCGCTGGTCAGTCGGACAC
>CAYGGX010000073.1:0-3008 GCA_964349585.1 uncultured Actinotalea sp. | reverse complement strand
CGCTGGAAGGGCGCGTCGCCGTCGTCACCGGAGCCGCTCGCGGCCTGGGCGAGGGGTTTGCGCGCGCCCTCGGCGCGGCGGGCGCGTCGATCGTCATCGTCGACATCAACGCGACGGCCGGGGAGGCCGTGGTGGCCGACCTCGAGAGCAAGGGGATCCCCGCCGCGTTCGTCGAGGCGGACCTCAGGGAGCGTGCGCAGGTCGAGCGGATCCTCCAGACCACGCTCGAGCGGTTCGGCCGGGTGGACATCCTCGTCAACAACGCCGGCACGTGCGTGCACGCGCCCGCGCTCGAGGTGACGCCCGAGGACTGGCGCTTCGTCATGGACGTGAACCTCGACGCGGTGTGGACGTGCTCGCAGGTGTTCGGGCGAGTGTTCGTCGAGCAGGGCTCGGGCAACATCGTCAACATCGGCTCGATGTCCGGGTTCATCGTGAACCGGCCGCAGTGGCAGCCGGCGTACAACGCCTCGAAGGCGGCGGTGCACCACCTGACCCGCAGCCTCGCGGCCGAGTGGGGCCCGTACGGCGTCCGCGTCAACGCGCTCGCCCCCGGCTACATGAAGACAGAGATGTCGCCGGTGGACGACCCCAAGTTCCGGCAGAACTGGATCGAGGACGCCCCGCTGAAGCGGTACGGCACCGTCGAGGAGCTCGCCCCTTCGGTCGTGTTCCTCGCCAGCGATGCGTCGTCGTTCGTCACCGGCTCGGTGCTGGTGGCCGACGGCGGCTACACGGCCTTCTGAGGCCGGCGCGGCGAAGGAGCGGTCAGTGCTGGGGACGCAGGGTGAGCAGCCCGGCGGGGTTGTCCCGCAGCAGGGTCTGCGTGAGCGCCTCGCCGAGGCGCTCACGCAGGCGGGGGACGAATCGCACGGGCAGGTAGTCGAGGCCGGGGATCCCGCCGTAGGCGCGGTACCGGGTGCGGCGCGCGACGTCGCCGCCCAGCACGAGACGCGTCGGGTCGCCAGTGGCGGCGGTGCGCTCGAGGCAGTCCAAGATCGCGGAGTCGGGGGCCTCGCGATGGCGGGCCATCCCGTCGTAGCCGAGGTAGGCGCCCGCTCGGGTGAGCTCCGCGTGCAGACCGGGGTCGAGGTTGCGGTCGATGTGGGCGAGCACCACTCGGTCGGCCGGCAGGCCCGCCCCGGCGAGCACCTCGAGCACCTCCCAGGCCGCCGAGCCGCTTTCCAGGTGCACCATCGCGGGAACGCCGGTCTCCGCCGCAACCGCGGCAACCGCCTCGAGCACGCGGTGCTCGAACCGGGCGATGCGCCAGTAGCCCACCCCGGCCTTGAGCATCCCGGCGCGGACCGGTTCACTGCCGGGCCCGAGCGCCACCGGGCCGCGCGCCGCGACGTCGTGGTCGGGCAGGCCCTCGCGGACGTCGGCGTCGAAGCGCCGGATCAGGTCCTGCTCGTCGCAAGCAGGGAGCCAGTGTCCCTCGGGGTAGTGCTCGTCGCGGTGCGCGCCGCTGGTGTGGACGACCGTCAGGCCCGTGCGTTCGCTGATCCGCGCCACGCCGGCCGGGTTGCGACCCAGCCCGGTGGGTGTGGCCTCGACCATCGCAGCGAAGCCCGCTTGACGGAAGGCGGCGGCCTCCTCGCCGCTCGCCCGCTCGTCGTCGAGCTCGTCCCCGCGCAGCAGCGGGGACACCTGGAACAGGTGCTCGTGGTAGTCGCACCACCCGAGCCGGTCGGCGGGAAGGTCCCCGAGGACCGTACGGACGACTGGGGTGGTGGCGGTGGTGGACATGGTTCCTCCCGGGGTGCGATCACGCCAAGTCTAGTAGTGAGACAACAGAAAGCAAGGGCCCTTCGACGTGTTGACGTGGGGATTGGCCGAAGGTCCCTGCGGCCGTGGCCCCGAGTCTGTAGTCTAGCAACATCCAACTCCGACGATGAAGGCGTGTGACGTCATGAACGTTCCCGACGCGATCCCCGAGCCGGCCAAGCTGACGATCTCCCCCGACGGCCCCATGGAGGGCGCCACGGGCGGCTACGACAAGCGCCTGGGAGAGCTCGCCGGCGTGTACCTCGACGAGGCCGCCTACCAGGCCGCCGTCGCCGAGCAGGGCGCCGACCGCCTCGTCTACCACGTCGACGAGCACCGGCTCGGCGAGGGGCCCGGTGCCCTGATCGTCGGCACGAGCACCGTGCTGCCGGGCCGCATCGGAGCGGAGTTCGCCGTCACCAGGGGCCACCTGCACGCCAAGGCCGACCGGGCGGAGCTCTACCACTGCCTCTCCGGGCGCGGCGTCATGCTCATGGACACCGTGGACGGGCGCAGCAGCGCGATCGAGATCTCCGCGGGCCAGACCGTGCACGTCCCCGGCCACTGGGTTCACCGCAGTGTCAACGTGGGCGACGAGCCCTTCGTCACGCTGTTCTGCTACGCGGCCGACGCCGGGCAGGACTACCAGCTCATCGCCGACGCCGGCGGGATGGCGCAGCTGATCGTCGCCGACGGTGCGGATGGCTGGGCCGCACGGCCGAACCCCCGCCACACCGGCTACCAGGGAGACGCCCGATGACCGCCACCGTGCTGGCGCGGCTCGCGCAGCTGCGCATCATCCCCGTCGTCGAGATCGAGGACGCGGCGAACGCCGTGCCGCTGGCTGCGGCGCTCGCCGACGCCGGCCTGCCGGTGATCGAGCTCACCCTGCGCACCCCAGCGGCGCTCGAGGCGATCGAGCGGGTCGCCGCCGAGCGCCCGGACGTCCTCGTGGGCGCCGGAACCCTTCTCGACCCCGAGATGGTGCGCCGGGCGCACGCCGCGGGCGCGCAGTTCGGGGTGTCCCCCGGCGCCCACGAGGCGTCGATGGCAGCGGCCGCGGACCTCGGGCTGCCGTTCGTCCCCGGCGCGGTCACGCCCAGCGAGATCCTCGCGGCGCTGAACGCCGGTCTCACCCACCTGAAGTTCTTCCCGGCCGGTGCGTACGGCGGCCGGACGACGCTCGCCGCGCTCGCCGGGCCCTTCGCCTCGGCCGGGGGGCGCTTCATGCCCACCGGCGG
>CAYGGX010000072.1:0-12112 GCA_964349585.1 uncultured Actinotalea sp. | reverse complement strand
CCCCACCCCCACTCCGACGCCCGAGCCACCCGCGGATGCGATCTTCACGCTCGTGGCCGGCGGCGACGTGCTCACGCATCTCTCGGTCAACCAGTCGGCCCGGGTCGCCGGAGGCTATGACTTCGTGCCGCTGCTGGCGCCCGTCGATCCCTACGTCGCCGGCGCCGACGTCGCGCTCTGCCACCTCGAGATCCCGGTTGCTCCCGCGGGCGTGGCGCCCTCCGGCTTCCCGCTGTTCGGCGCGCCCGCCGAGATCGTCCCCGCGCTCGCGGCCAACGGCTGGGACGGCTGCTCGACGGCCTCCAACCACAGCGTCGACCGGGGCGCGGCGGGTGTCGTCGCGACGCTCGACGCGCTCGACGCGGCCGGCCTCGGTCATGTCGGCACGGCCCGGACCGCCGAGGAGGCCGCTGAACCGCAGGTGTACCGGCTGGAGCGCGAGGGGCAGAGCATCCGGGTCGCCCAGATCGCCGCGACCTACGGGACCAACGGGATGCCGGTGCCCGCCGACGCGCCCTGGATGGTCAACCTGATCGACACCGCGGCACTGGCCGCACAGGCGACCGCCGCGCGCGAGGCCGGGGCCGACATAGTCGTCGCCAGCATCCACTGCTGCGTCGAGTACGTCACGGACCCGACCGCCGAGCAGGTGCGGATCGCAACCGAGCTCGGGGCGTCGGGCACGATCGACCTCTTGATCGGTCACCATGCGCACGTGCCTCAGCCGGTCGACCGGGTGCCCGGCGGGCCACAGGGCGACGGGATGTGGGTCGCTTACGGACTGGGCAACTACATCTCGAACCAGGGCCCGCACGCCGACCTGTCGCCCCGCACCGAGTCGGGCCTGCTGCTCACGGCGACGTTCACCAAGCCGATGGACGGGCCGGCGGTGGTGACGACCGTCGACTGGACCGGGATCACCGTCGATCGGCGGGCCGGCCACCGGGTGCTGCCGCTGTCCGAGCTCGCCGCCGCGGGGGCGGGGACGCAGACGCTGACGCCCGGCGAGGTCCTCGCCCGGCACGCTCTGGTCACCGCGGCCGCGGGGGCCCAGGCACCCGAACGGACCGCACCGCCGGAGCCAACGGGTCCGGCACCGTTCGTCGTGCCCCGCGGCTGGGTGCCCTGATCAGCCGACTGTCCGGTGGGCGGGGGCTTGCTGGTCGGGAACCTGGTCCGTCGGCCGGGCTACCACCGAGGTGTCGAAGCCGGCCACCCGCTCCGACTCACCCGCGCCGAACAGCCAGCCCTGCCCGTAGTGCCACCCGCACGCCTGCAGGAACTCCGCCTGCGCGGTGTTCTCGATGCCCTCGGCGATCGTTATCATCTCCATCTCCCGGGCCATGGCCCCGAGCGCGCGGGACACCCGCGCGGCGGCGGGATCGGCCGGGATGCCGGCCGTGAACGACATGTCGAGCTTCACGCCGTCGACCGGCAGGTCCCGCAGGTAGGACAGCGGCGCCACCCCCGTCCCGAAGTCGTCGAGCAGCACGGGGACCCCCGCCGCCCGAAGCTCCGCGAGCTCGTGGCGCACCCTGCTGCCCGCGTCGACGAGCCCCGCCTCGGTGAGCTCGACGACGAGGCGCCCGGCGGTGATCCCGTTCCGGGAGATGGCCGTGAGCACCTGCGCCGCGAACTCGCCGTTGCCGAGCTGGTCGACCGACACGTTGACCGAGACCCACCGCCCCGATCCCTCGGTCCTGGCCAGGTAGCCCGCCGCCTGGTGCACGACGTTGGTGCCGAGGGCGATCGCCAACCCCGACTCCTCGGCCGTCGGGAGGAACGACCCGGGAAGCAGCAGGCCCCGCTCGGGGTGCTGCCACCGGACCAGGGCCTCGTGGCCGACGACCTGCCCGGTGGCCAGGTCGACCGTCGGTTGATAGTGCAGCACCAGCTCGCCGCGCTCGATCGCCTGGACCAGCTCGGCGACGATCCCGTGCTTCGACCCGGTGGCCATGGTCATCGAGGGCTCGTACACCTCGGTGCGACCCCGCCCGCCGCCCTTGGCGCGGTATAGGGCGGCGTCCGCGGCCGACAGCATCCCCAGCACACCGCCCGCCAGGATCCCGGGGTCGGCCACCGCGATCCCGATGCTCACCCGAACGGGCAGCTGGCGGCGATGCGTCCGCACGGGGTTGACCAGGGCCTTGTGGATGCCCGCCGCCACCTCGAACGCGACGCGACCGGCGTCCGGGTCGCGGACCACCACGATGAACTCGTCGCCGCCGGTCCGCGAGACCGTGCCGCGCCCGGCCGCCGCCCCCCGCAGGACCCCCGCGACGTGCACCAGGACGTCGTCCCCGGCCGGGTGCCCGTACTTGTCGTTGATCTCCTTGAACTCGTCCAGGTCCACGGCGATCACGGCGAGTCGCCCGGCGGCGTCCGGCTGGTCGACGGCGCGCTGGAGCACGTCCTGCATCACCGTCCGGTTGGCCAGGCCGGTGAGCGGGTCGTGCATCGCGCGGTGGGCCAGCATCTCGGACTGCATGCGGGCCTCGGTGGTGTCGCGGAGCTGGATGACGAACTGGTCCGGTACGCCCTCGGGAGTCCGCACCAGCACGGCGTCCAGAACGGTCCACACGGTCTGCCCGTCCGGGCGCAGGTACCGCTTCTCGAGGGTGAAGCGCTGCCCCTCACCGGCGAGCACCCGCTGGACGTTCGCCCGCTCGGTGCCGCGATCGTCGGGGTGGGAGAGCGCCGACAGGTCACGGCCGATCAACGCCGCCGGATCCACCCCGAAGAGCCCGGCCAACGCCGGGTTCACGGACTGCAGCCGCCACTGCGGATCGGCCAGCGCCATCCCGATCGGGGCGTTCTCCATGGCGATGCTGAACTGCTTCTCCGAGCGGGCCAGCGCGGCTCGGATCTCGCGCGGACCCGTCACGTCGGCGAGCACCGTCAGCAGCTCCGTGCCGCCGTCCGCCGCGACGGCCGCGCGGGTGCTCACCTGTACCCAGTGCACCGGCCCGCCGCGCTGCGACTCGGCGCCCACCACGAATGGCGCCGGGGGCTCGCCGTTGACCGTCGCCGTCGGCCGCGCGAACACGGCACCCGGGGCGACGTCCTGTCCCTGCTCGGTGACCCAGCGCACCGGCAGAAGGTGCACCGGCTTGTCCACGGCCTCGGCCGGACTCACGCCCAGAACGAACGCCGCCTCCTGGCTGACCATCACGACCCGGCCGTCGGCGGAGTGCACCACGATCCCGTCCCGGCCCGCGGCGAGGGCGGCGGCAAGGCGCCGCTCCGCGGCCCCGACGGCGGCCGCACTCTGCCCGACCGCCTCGCGGCGGCGCCGCTCGGAGAGGAGCAGCAGGGCGCCCAGGCCGAGCCCGACGACCAGCAGGGCGGCGAGTGCTGCGATGACCGCGCCGCTCAGCGCTCCAGCGTCGCCCATCGCTCATCACCGGTGTCGACGTCGTCAGCCTCGTTGTCGAAGACGTCCTCATCGACCGACTCGCCCCGCAGCATCGCCAGCGTGGCGGCGAGGTCGTCCGGCGGCACCAGCACGTCCCTGGCCTTCGAGCCCTCGGAGGGGCCGACTATCTCCCGCGACTCCAGGAGGTCCATCAGGCGGCCGGCCTTCGCGAACCCGACGCGGAGCTTGCGCTGCAGCATCGACGTCGAGCCGAACTGGGTGCTGATCACCAGCTCGGCCGCCTGGAGCAGGACGTCGAGGTCGTCGCCGATGTCCTCGTCCGCGGCCTTGCGCGTGACTGCCGCTGTGACGTCCGGCCGGTACGTCGGCTTCAGCTGGGTCTTCACGTGGTCCACCACCGCGTGGATCTCCCGCTCGGTGACCCATGCGCCCTGCACCCGCATCGGCTTCGCGGCGCCCATCGGCAGGAACAGCGCGTCCCCCTGCCCGATCAGCTTCTCGGCACCGGGCTGGTCGAGCACCACGCGGGAGTCGGTCAGCGAGGACGTGGCGAACGCCATCCGGGACGGCACGTTCGCCTTTATCACGCCGGTGACGACGTCGACGCTCGGCCGTTGGGTGGCGAGCACCAGGTGGATCCCGGCGGCGCGCGCGAGCTGCGTGATCCGCTGGATCGAGGACTCGACGTCACGTGGGGCCACCATCATCAGATCGGCAAGTTCGTCCACGATCACAAGCAGATAGGGGTACGGAGAAATCCTCCGCCGGCTCTCGGGCAGCGGCCGGACCTTGCCCGAGCGCACGCCGGCGTTGAAGTCGTCGATGTGCTTGTAGCCGAAGGTCGCCAGGTCGTCGTAGCGCTGCTCCATCTCCCGGCACACCCACTCGAGGGCCTCGGCGGCCTTCTTGGGGTTGGTGATGATCGGGGTGATCAGGTGCGGGATGCCCTCGTAGACGGTGAGCTCGACCCGCTTGGGGTCCACCAGGATCATCCGGACCTCGTCCGGCGTGGCCCGCATCAGGATCGAGATCACCATGGAGTTGATGAAGCTGGACTTGCCGGCACCCGTCGCGCCGGCGACCAGCAGGTGCGGCATCCGGGCAAGGTTCGCGACGACGTAGCCGCCCTCGACGTCCTTGCCGACGCCGATCATCACCGGGTGCTCGTTCCGGCGGGCCGACGACGATCTGAGCACGTCGCCCAGCGAGACCGTCTCCCGGTCCGTGTTGGGGATCTCGATGCCGATCGCCGACCGGCCCGGGATGGGCGACAGGATCCGGACGTCGGCGCTGGCGACCGCGTACGAGATGTTGCGGCTCAGCGCGGTGACCCGCTCGACCTTGATGCCGGGCCCGAGCTCGACCTCGTACCGGGTGACCGTCGGACCCCGGGTGAACCCGGTCACCTGCGCGTCCACCTCGAACTCGGCGAGCACGTTGCTCAGGGCCTCGACCACGCGGTCGTTGGCGGCGGAACGGACCTTGTGCGGCATGCCCTTGGCCAGCAGCTCCTCGCTCGGGAGCGTGTAGATGACCTCGCCGTCGAGCATCGGCTGCTCGCCGCGCGGGACCGGCCCGGGAACGGGCGGCGCGAGCACCGTGGTCTCGGCGGGTGCCGCGTCGCCGAGGACTGTCGTGACCGTCTCGTCGGCGTCCTCGGGCTCGTGGGCCGGCTCGGTGATGACCGCCGCGGCGAACGGCTCGTCCCCCACGTACTCGGTGTCGTCCGCCACCTCGGGCCGGCGATCGCGACGACGCCAGAACCCGAACCTCCTGGTCTGCTCCTCCGCCATCGTCGGGCGGTCCGCGAGGCCCTCGTCGTCGTCCTCCTCGTCGCCCCCGCCGAGCCACCGCAGCGCGGCCCGCAACCGCTCCCCGATCCGGTGCACCGGGGTGGCCGTGATCACGAGCACCCCGAAGACCGCGAGCAGCACCAGGAGCCCGACCGTCACCCCGGGGGTCACCAGGCTGGCCAGCGGCGCGGCCATTGCCAGGCCGATCAGGCCCCCGGCCGCCTGGACGCCCCCGAGGCCCTCGTCGAGCGTCGGCAGGCCGGCCCCGATGTGCACCAGGCCGGCCACGGCCAGGACGAGCGTCGACGTGCCGATGCTCAGCCGACCGTTCGCCTGAACCCGCTCGGGGTGCCGCATCAGCCGGACGGCGGCGAGCAGCAGGAGGACGGGGACCGCCGCACCCAGCACGCCGAAGGTGCCCGCGATGACCGTGTGCAGCACCTCGCCGGCAGAGCCGGACAGGCCCCACCACTCCTGCGCTGCGACGACGATCGCCAGGCCGAGCAGGGCGAATGCGAGGCCGTCGCGGCGGTGTGCCGGGTCCAGGTCGCGGGCGCCTTGTCCGACCCGGCGGGCGGTGCCGCCGACCAGGTGCGCCCCGCCCATCCAGGTGCCCCGCACCATTCGCACCGGGAGCGAGCGGGTTGGCGCCGGCGGCGTCCTGGGACGCGCCGGAGCGTTGCGGGTCCCCCCGCGGCCGGACGACGTCCGGCTCGAGGAGCCGCGCGCAGCTTGGGTGCGTCCGGCCATGGTGTCCACGGTACCTTCGCGGTCCGTCCCGGCCCGGGACGGACCCGGCCGTGTCGGTACTCAGGCCGTCCGGAGTCCAACACCCAGGGTCACCACGCCGGCGGCGAGCGCCAACCCTCCCGCGGGCAGCAGCAGCACCCACCGGTTGGGCCTCGTGCGGCCCTTGCCGATCGCGGAGAAGAAGAAGCCCGCGGGCAGCAGGATGGCGGCGATGAGCACGCCGGCATGCGCGTGCCCCGCCCGGTAGAACCGCCGCTGGAAGTCGGTTGCGGGGACGCGGCCGGTCGTGATGGCGAACATGAACGCGCCCCCCGACGCGATCGCCACCACGGTCAGACCCCGAGGAGGCGGCACCCCGCTCGCTCAGGCCTCGATGACCACCGGGATTATCATCGGCTTGCGGCGCAGCCGGTTCGCCGCCCACCGGCCGACCACCCGCCGAACCACCTGCTGAAGCTGGACGGCGTCGAACGTCCCGGTGAGGACGGCGGCCTCGAGCTCCTTGGCGACCTCCGGCTGGATGTCGTCGAACACCGAGTCGTCCTCGGCGACGCCCCGGGCGTGGATGTGCGGTCCGGCCACGACCTTGCCGCTCGAGGCGTCCACCACCACGAAGATCGAGATGAAGCCCTCCTCGCCGAGGATCCGCCGGTCCTTCAGCTCCACCTCGGTGATCGCGCCGACGCTCGAGCCGTCCACGTAGACGTAGCCGCACGGGACGGCGCCCACGATGGTGGCCTTGCCGTCCACGAGGTCGACGACGACGCCGTCCTCCGCCAGGACCACCCGCTCGGGCGGTACCCCTGACTTCACCGCCAGCGCTCCGTTGGCCACCAGGTGGCGGACCTCGCCGTGCACCGGCATGACGTTGCGGGGTCGCAGGATGTTGTAGCAGTACAGGAGCTCGCCCGCGCTGGCGTGCCCCGAGACGTGCACCTTGGCCCGGCCCTGGTGCACGACCGTCGCACCGAGCCGGGTGAGCCCGTTGATGACCCGGAACACCGCGGCCTCGTTCCCGGGGATCATCGACGAGGCCAGGATGACCGTGTCGCCATGGCCGACCTCGATCCGGTGGTCGCGACTGGCCATCCGGGCGAGCGCTGCCATCGGCTCGCCCTGGGAGCCGGTGCACATCAGCACCACCTCGTCGGGCGGCATGCTGTCGACGACCTTGACGTCCACCATGACGCCCTCGGGCACGTTCAGGTATCCCAGCTCGGCCGCGATGGTCATGTTGCGCACCATCGACCGACCCACGAGGGCCACCTTGCGGCCGTGCAGGTGCGCGGCGTCGAGCACCTGCTGCACCCGGTGCACGTGGGACGCGAATGACGCAACGATGACCCGCTTTCCGGCGTCACCGACGAGCTGGTCCAGCACCGGCCCGATCTCCACCTCGTGCGTGGTGAACCCGGGCACGTCCGCATTGGTCGAGTCGACCATGAACAGGTCGACGCCGGCCTCGCCCAGCCGGGCGAAGGCGCGCAGGTCGGTGATCCGCCCGTCGAGCGGCAGCTGGTCCATCTTGAAGTCGCCCGTGTGCAGCACCGTGCCGGCAGGGGTGCGGATCGCGACCGCCAGCGCGTCGGGGATGGAGTGCGTGACGGCCACGAACTCGCACTCGAAGACGCCGAACCGCTCCGTCTGCCCCTCCTTGACCTCGAGCGTGACCGGGGTGATCCGGTGCTCCTTGAGCTTGGCCTCGACGAACGCCAGGGTCAGCCTCGAGCCGATCAGCGGCAGGTCGGGCCGCATCCGGAGCAGGTAGGGAACCGCGCCGATGTGGTCCTCGTGGCCGTGGGTGAGGACCACGGCCTCCACGTCGTCCAGGCGGTCGGCGATGTGGTCGAAGTCGGGCAGGATCAGGTCGACCCCCGGCTGGTGCTCCTCGGGGAACAGCACGCCGCAGTCGACGACCAGCAGTCGCCCCTCGTACTCGAGCACCGTCATGTTGCGCCCGATCTCCCCCAGGCCGCCGAGCGGCACGATGCGTAGCGTCCCCGCGGCGAGGGGTGGCGGCGCGGCGAGCTCGGGATGCGGATGTGACATCGGTCCTCCGTCGGTAGCGGATCGTGGCCGGGGCCAGGCCCCGGGTCTGGCTCAGTCCAAGCTCGTCCCTGGTCTGATCGGCACGGTCAGTCCAGAAGGCCCGCGCGCACGAGCACCGCGCGCACCTCGGCGACCTCGGCGTCGTCGGCCGTCACCTGCGGCAGGCGCATCGCGTCGGACGGGATCAGGCCGAGCAGGGCGAGGGCGGCCTTCGCGCGCAGGGCGCCGTTGCCGCTGCCGCAGACCACGTCGATCAGCGGAAGCACGGCCGTGAAGTCCCGCCGGGCCCCCTCGACGTCCCCCGCGTCGAACGAGCGGATCACCGCCGCCAGCTCGTCACCCACCAGGTGCGCGGCCATGCTCACCAGGCCGACGGCGCCCATCGCCAGGTAGGGCAGCAGCATGCCGTCGTCGCCCGAGTACCACGCGAGGCCCGTACGGGCGACACCGCGCAGCACCCCCTGTGGGTCGCCGTTGGCGTCCTTGATCGCCACGATCCGGTCGTGGGCGGCCAGCCGGTCCAGCGTCTGGGGGGCGTAGCGGACCACCGTGCGGGCCGGGACGTCGTAGAGCATCACCGGAAGGTCGGTCGCGTCGGCGACGGCGACGGTGTGCCGGTAGATGCCCTCCTGGCTGGGGCGCGAGTAGTACGGGGTGACCACGAGAAGACCGTGGGCACCGGCCTCGGCGGCCTGCTCGGCCATCCGGACCGCGTGGGCGGTGTCGTTGGATCCCGCGCCGGCGACGATCCGGGCCCGGTCGCCCACGGCATCCACCACGGCCCGCACGAGGGCGGCCTTCTCCGGGGCGTGGGTGGTGGGCGCCTCGCCGGTGGTGCCGTTGAGCACCAGCCCGTCGTGGCCGTGCTGCACCAGGTGCTCGGCGAGCGACACCGCGGAGTCGATGTCGACGGCGCCGTCGGGGGTCATCGGAGTGACCATGGCGGTGAGGAGCGCGCCGAAGGGTCGCTCAGACGGGGTCATGGCGCACAACCTACCGCCCGCCGGCGTCCGGCCGCTCCCCGCCGTCGGGGCGCGTCAGTGTGCGGAACCGGTACCGCAGCCCCGTGATCGACGTGTGCCAGCCGTCGGCGGGGTCCGCCCCCGCGCTCACCCATCCGTCGCCCAGCACGGGCGCACGCGCACCCACCCCCACGACGACGTCGACCTCGGTCAGCTCGATCCGCCGGGTCCCGGGCAGGAAGGCGGCATAGACCTGCGCGCCGCCGATCACCCAGGCGTCCTGCCCGGCGACGGCGGCCAGGGCCTCGGCGATGCCGCCGACAACGGTCGCGCCCGGCAGGTCGACCCCGGCCCGGCTGAGGACGATGTTGTCGCGGCCGGGCAGCGGGCGGAACCGGTCCGGCAGCGAGTCCCAGGTGCTGCGGCCCATGATCACCGCGGCACCGTTGGTCACCCGCCGGAACCGTGCCAGGTCCTCGGGCAGGTGCCAGGGCAGCGTCCCGTCCCGGCCGATGACGCCGTCGGCGGACTGCGCCCAGATCGCGGCGAGCATCAGACCGCTATCGGTGCGGGGATCGCCGGGTGGTGGGTGTACCCGACCACCTGGACGTCCTCGTACGCGTAGTCGAAGATCGACGCCGCCTTGCGCAGGTGGAGCTCCGGGAACGGGTATGGGTCCCGGGCGAGCTGGGTGGTGACCTGCTCGAGGTGGTTGTCGTAGATGTGGCAGTCCCCGCCGGTCCAGACGAAGTCGCCGACCGCCAGGTCGGTCTGCTGCGCGACCATGTGCGTGAGCAGGGCGTACGACGCGAGGTTGAACGGGACGCCGAGGAACAGGTCGGCGGAGCGCTGGTAGAGCTGGCAGGAGAGCCGGCCGTCGGCCACGTGGAACTGGAAGAACGCGTGGCACGGCGCCAGTGCCATCGCCGGGATCTCGGCGACGTTCCACGCGGAGACGATGTGCCGCCGCGAGTCGGGGTCACGCCGGATCTGCTCGATCACCTGGGTGATCTGGTCGACGTGGCCGCCGTCGGGCGTCGGCCAGGACCGCCACTGGACGCCGTAGACCGGCCCGAGCTCGCCGTCGTCGTCCGCCCACTCGTCCCAGATCGTCACACCGTGCTCCCGAAGCCAGGCCACGTTCGAGTCCCCGCGCAGGAACCAGAGCAGCTCGTGGACGATGGACTTCAGGTGCACCCGCTTGGTGGTGATCAGCGGGAAGCCGGCCGCGAGGTCGAAGCGCATCTGGTGCCCGAAGAAGCTCCGGGTGCCCGTGCCGGTGCGGTCCGACTTCGCGACGCCCTCGGCCAGGACGCGGCGCAGCAGGTCCTCGTACTGGGTGTCGGGTTGGGCGCTTGCGGCCGGTCCGGGGGCGGGTGCGTCGGGCATGCGTTCCAGGGTAGAGCCGTGCACGATACTGGGCCGGTGCCCACGCCCGACGACGCCCGATCGCCGCGCCGGGCGGTGGCCGTCCGGGCGGCCTCGGTCTCGCTCGCTACCGGCCTGTACGGCATCTCGTTCGGGGCGCTGGCGGTCGCCGCGGGGCTCGACCTGTGGCAGACGATGGCCCTGAGCCTCCTGATGTTCACCGGCGGATCCCAGTTCGCCTTCATCGGCGTCGTCGGCGCCGGCGGCGGTCCGGTGAGCGCGATCGTCACGGCCGGGCTGCTCGGGGCCCGCAACGCGCTCTACGGGGCGGCGATCGCACCGCTGATCGGGGGACGCGGGCCGCGCCGGTGGGCCGCCGCCCAGGTGACAATCGACGAGTCGATCGCCGTCGCCATCGCCCAGCCGGAACCGGAGCTGGCCCGGGCCGGGTTCTGGTGGACCGGGCTCGGGGTGTTCGCGCTCTGGAACGCCTTCACCGTGGCCGGCGCCGTGGTAGGCAACGCCCTCGGGGACCCATCCCGCTGGGGCTTGGACGCGGCGGCCGCCGCGGCCTTCCTGGGCCTGCTCTGGCCGCGCCTGGCCGGGCGGAGCGCGCAGCTGGTGGCGGCTGGTGCCGTCGTCGTGGCGCTGCTGCTCACCCCGGTTGTGCCCGCCGGAATCCCGATCCTCGCCGCGGCGGTGGTCGCGGTGATGGTCGGATGGCGCAGCCCCCGCCCGCGACTCGCGGTCGACCACACCCCGCACGACCACGGCACCCCACCCGACCCCGGGCCCTCGGCGGTGGCCCGGTGAGCCCGTACGCGCTGACCTGGGTCGTGGTGCTCGTGGCGAGCGTCGTGTGCTTCGCGACCAAGCTGATCGGGCATCGGGTGCCCGAGCACTGGCTCTCGCACCCCCGGGTGGCCCGGATTGCCAGCCTGGTCACCGTCGCGCTGCTCGCCGCTCTGGTCGCGGTGCAGACCTTCACGTCGGGCGCTCAGGTGCTGATCGACGCCCGCCTCGCCGCCGTCGCAGTAGCGGCCTTCGCCCTGGCCCTACGCGCCCCGTTCATCGTGGTCGTCGCGCTGGCCGCGATCGCGGCCGCGGCGCTCCGAGCCGTCGGCTGGGCCGCATAGCGGCCCCGCGGCTGCGGCGGGACCGGCCACCATCCCGCGTGGCGGCGGCGAGCGGCGGCGGCGCCTGCGCCTGCGCCCCCGCCATCGCGCCGAGGTAGCGTGAAACGCATGGCCCTGTTCCGCGACGCTGCCGACGTCTCAGTCCGCCCGGCGATCGCGGAGGACGACGCGCCCATCACCCGGGTCCAGCTCCGGGCCTGGCGAGCCAGCCACGCCGAGGTCCTCGGCGCCGCAACCCTCGAGGCCCTGGACGTCGCCGTCGTGCGGGAGCGGTGGGCCGCGGCGATCGCTGAGCCGCCGTCGCCCCGGCACCGGGTACTGGTGGCCTGCGACGGCGCCCGCGTGGTGGGCGTCGCCGCGTTCGCGCCGGCACCGGCCGGCGTTGCCGATGCGGCCGGCGTTGAGGTCCTGACCCTCGAGGTGGATCCGGATCACCAGCGCGGCGGGCACGGCTCGCGTCTGCTCGCCGCCTGCGTGGACCTGGCCCGGGAGGACGGCGCCACCCACCTGCAGACCTGGGTGCTCCAGGGCGACGCCGCGCGCGAGCAGTTCCTGGCGAGCGCCGGACTCGGGCCCGACGGCTCCCGCCGGGAGCTCGCGCCGTCGGCCATCGGCGAGGGTAGCCCGGACCCAGTCGTCGAGCGCCGCTGGGCCGCCGAGATCTAGGTCGCCGAGATC
>CAYGGX010000071.1:0-12217 GCA_964349585.1 uncultured Actinotalea sp. | reverse complement strand
CCGGTGCATACGCTTCGCAGGTGGCCGACACCTGCGTCTCTCGCGTCCCCGTCTTCGCCGGCCTCTCGGCGCACGATCAACGACAGGTCGCCGGGCTGGCACACCCGACACATCTGAAGGCCAGGGAGAGTGCGCACTCTGCCGACGACCACCTGTCCCAGCTCATGGTGCTGCACACGGGACGCGTCAAGATCTTCCGGCTCTCAGCCGACGGGTCGGAGCAGATCGTACGGGTGTTGGGTCCCGGCGAATTCACCGGCGAGACCTCGGTCTTCACGGGCCAGCGGCCCGATGACTACGCCACCGCGCTGGACGACAGCCAACTCTGCGTGTTCCGCCATGACGACCTCAAGGCCTTGATCAGGCAGCACCCCGAGATCGGCCTGCGGATGCTGGCGACGGTGAGTGAGCGCCTCTCCGACACCGAGCACCGGCTCAACTTGCTGACCTCTCGCGATGTCGAGAACCGCTTGGCCGACTACCTGCTCGGCCTGCCCAGCACCTGGCGCGGCCGCGTTGCCACGGTGAGCCTGCCGCTGGCCAAGAAGGACGTGGCGTCCCTGCTCGACACCTCTCCCGAGAGCCTGAGCCGGGCTCTTTCGACCCTCGCCAGGCAGGGTCTGATCGTGATCGGTGCCGGACGGTCGGTGTCCATCACACAACCCGATCTGTTGCAGCGACTGGTCGACGAGTCGTGAGTCCCCTGGGGCGGCGCGGCCACACCAGCCGTTGTGTGACTACCGCTTCGAGACCCTCTACCGGGACGAAGGGCTCGTCCCAGACCCGGGAGTCTTCCGAGACGGTTGGGTTGTCCCCGGCCATGAAGTAGCTCGCCCCGGGCACCCGCCATGTCTGGGTGTAGGCGCCACGCACCCGGGGGCGTCCATCGACGGACTCCCCGTTGACGAAGAGGCGACCGGCCTCAAGCTCGACGAGGTCACCCGGCAGGCCGAGCACGCGTTTGATCATCCGCAGCTCGTCGTGTTGGAACACCACGGCATCGCCACGCTTTACCCGCGCGCCGGCTCGTCCGACGGGCCGCGTGATCAGCAGGTCGGACGAGCGGTAGGTGGGGGCCATGGACTCGCCGGCCACCCTGACGAGGCGCTTCATGGGGGTGTCCTAGTGCTCGGAGGTGTGGCCGTGCTCGGCGGTGTGGCTCTCGTGCCCATCGTGGTCCTCACCCTCGGCGTACATGAAGAAGCTGACGTAGGCAGCGAGGTAGCGGCGGCCGGCGGCGACGTCGTCCACGTCGAAGTCTTTGAGCGCCATCGCGGCGTGGAACCGCCTGTCGAGCTCGGCACGGCGCTCATCCGGAACCATCGGCAGCAACGCTGCGTCCGTGCCCTGGGCGATGGCCTGGTCGGCCGCCGTGACGACCGGGTCGATCTGGGTCCCGGTGGGCTGGATGCCGGTGAAGCCGACGCCCTCGCCCATCCGGTGGATGCGGACCATCGTCTCCAGGAAGAGCCGATCGGCCAGCTCGGCGGCGTCCGTCCCGAGGGAGCGGACCTTCAGGGCCTTGTCGAAGACGTCACGTAGCTCAGCCTCACCGTCGGCGGGGATCCACTTGAGCGCGTAGTTGATGTTGCCCGTCGCCAGGGCCTTGCGTCCGTCCGTGACGGCCGGGCCATCGGCGGTGTCGCAATGAGCTTGGACGGTGGCGGGCTTCAGCGCGGCCAGCAGGGTGGCGATGCGGTTGATGAACATGGGATGCTCCTTCGCTTGATGATCCCCACCGTAAGAGGATCGTTGCCGCACCGCCTTGACGCAGATCAAGCCTCGCCACACCGCGCGCGGACGGCCGCGTGACGGTCGAGCGGAGCGCGTGAGCAGTCAGGTAGGACGAGGCAGCATTGGGCACCACGCCGCAGTGACGATCAAGGGGAGCAATGACCGAGACTCAGCCGTCCGACTGGGACCCGCGATCTCCGGAGGTGCTCGAGGACCAGATCACCGCCTATGACGAGCTGCGAGGGCAGTGCCCGGTCGCCCACAGCGACTTCCTGGGCTGGTCGGTCCTACGACACGACGACGTGGTGCGGGTGCTCGACGACCCGCAGACGTTCAGCAACGCGGTCCCCCACCGCCTGACGGTGCCCAACGGGATGGACCCGCCCGAGCACACCGAGTTCAGGCGCATCAACGACCGATACTTCACCCCAGACCTCATGAACGCCTTCGAACCGTCTTGCCGGCGGATCGCCGCCGACCTCGTCGACCACCTGACGCGTGGCGTTCCGATCGACCTCGTCCCTGCGCTGGCCGAGGACTACGCACTTCGGGTGCAGAACGCGTTCCTCGGCTGGCCGGCCGAGCTCGAGGAGCCGTTGCGGCGCTGGACGGCCAAGAACCGCGCGGCGACGCTCGCGCAGGACCGGCCGGCGATGGCGGCGATTGCTTTCGAGTTCGACGGCTTCATCCGTGACCTGCTCGCCGCACGCCGCAAGGCGGGCGATGCCGCACCGGACGACCTGACCACTCGCTTGCTCGGTGAGCGGGTCTGGGACCGCCCGATGACCGACGACGAGCTCGTCAGCCTGCTGCGCAACTGGACCGTGGGCGAGCTCAGCACGATCTCGGCGAGCGTCGGGATCCTGGCGCACTACCTGGCGACGCATCCATCGACCCAGCAACTGCTCCGGGATGACCCCTCGTTGATCAGCGCAACGAACGACGAGATCCTGCGCATACACGCGCCGCTGATCGCCAACCGCCGCGTGACGACCGACCCGGTCGAGGTCGGCGGTCGGCTCATCGGTGCGGGCGAGCTGGTCACCGTGCTGTGGGCGTCGGCCAACCGTGACGAGGCGGTCTTCGGTGACCCCGACGAGTTCCGACTCGACCGCGACCCGGCGGACAACCTCCTGTACGGCCGGGGTATCCACGTGTGCCCCGGCGCCCCGCTAGCACGCCTCGAGCTTCGGGTCCTGGTCGAGGAGCTGCTTGCGCGTACCGTCGAGCTGGCGCCGGCGGGTGTCGCGCCGGCACGGGCCCACTACCCCGGAAGCGGCTTCGCAACACTCCCCCTCGTGCTGCACTGACACCGCTGTCAGCATCCCGGCCGGCAGTCGCGTCACGGTTCGGAGTGCGTCGTACCCCGTCCCGGTACCGATCCGACGTCGCCGGGCTGCCCGGTGACAGTGGTGAGCAGGAAGACGGCGTCCTGCTCGGCGCGGACTGCGTGCCGCTGGTGGGTGAGGGCGACGAGCTCACCGGCGCCGAGGACCTGGGGCTCCATGCCGGTGACGCGCACGCTGCCGCTGAGCACCTGGAGCGAGGCTGCGTGCGGCGAGTTGTGCTCGGCGAGCTCGACCCCGGCGGCCAGCGCGATGATGGTCTGCCGGAGAGCGCCGTCGTGGACCAGCAGCTCGGCGGACCTGCCGTGCCGATCGGCCGTTGCGGCCGCCAGTCGTCGGGCCCCAGCCTCGTCGAGCGTTCCGGGCGCACCCTCGGCGCCGGCTTCGAGCCCCGCGGGCGAGGCGGAGTGGTGATCCTCGGCGGCGGGGCGCCGGGTCAGTCGCAGGTGCCACTCGGTGGGTCCGTCGACGAGGGTCTCGACGTCGATCGGTGCCCGTTGCGCGAGCTGCGCCAGCAGCGGCAGTGGCTCGTGGGGCGCCACCAGGATCAGCGAGCCTCCCGGCGCGATCGAGTCGAATGCGCCGAAGACGGCGCCGTGCCGCACGGCGTGCGGGATGGCGCGCACGTCCAGGACGGGGTCGGCTGCGTCGTGCCCGCCGCACCCGCAGCCGTCGCTCGGCTCGGGTGCGGCGGGCTGGATCTGCACAGGCTGGGTCATCGGGGACTCCTCGTGGTGGTGGTCAGTGTCAGGTCAGGGTGGTGGCCAGGGTGAGGTGACAGGTCTCGGGCTCGGCGAAGGGGATGAGCCCGACGCGCACGTGGTCGCCGTCGTCCGCGCGCGCGGCAATCGCCTGGACCAGGCCCAGGTGGACCTGGCAGATCACCTGGGGCGTGCGTCGGGCCGCCGAACGGAACGGGCACCCGCGTAGACGCACGACGTCGCCGTCCGACTCGGGGGCGAATCCCAGCCGCCCGGCCACGTCGGTGAGCGCGGTACGCGCGTCGCCGGGCTGAGCCCGCATCCCCTCCGCCCAGCGCCGGCCGGCCGATCGCGCGTTCTCCTCGGTCGTGCCGGGACCGGCGGCGGCCCGGGCGAGCGCATCGATCATCTGCTCACGAGCCGTGGCCAGGTCGACCTCGACGGCGCGGTAGCGCACGGCGGGGCGCCCCCGCCGGCGCGTGTGGTCGGTGGTGGCGAGGACGAGCCCGGCCCGCTCAAGCTGGTCCAGGTGGAACCGGACAGTGGTCACGTGCACCGCAAGGTGGTCGGCGAGCTCGGCGGCGGTCGGTGCGTCCGAGTCCGCGCGAAGGCGCGCCATCAGGCGGCGCCGCGCGGGCGAGGCGAGCGCGGCGTGGACGCCCGGGTCGTCCCGCTGTCCCGGCACCGGACGGGCGCCGCCGCTGCTCTCCGACCGGGGGCCGACGGGGTCGGCCTGCTGCTCGGGCATGATTTGAGAGTATCAGCATCCTCTATATTGGCCCCTGTGACGATGCGCCAGCCCTCCCGGAGTGCTCGACGCATGCCCGCCGGTCGACTCGTCCTGCTCGTGCTCGTGGCCGCCGCCGCGTTCTCCGGGCTCAACGCAGCGCTGCTGCGCCTGGGTGCGCTGGCGCCCGTGTCGTCCGTGCCGTTGGCGGAGGCGCACGGGGTGCTGATGGTCTACGGCTTCCTCGGGACCGCGATCATGCTCGAGCGGGCCGTCGCGCTGCGCTCCGGTGGCGGGCCTGGTGACGCGTGGGGGTATGCGGCACCGGCCGCGAGTGGCGCCGGGACCCTCCTGCTTCTCGCGCCGGTTGCCGGCCTCGGCCCGGGCGGGCGCACCCTGCCCGGTGCGGCGTGGATCCTGGCGACGGGGCTGCTGATCGCCGTGTACGGCGCGGTATGGCGCCGGCAGCAGTCCTTCGCTGTCCTGGTCCAGATGCTCGGGGCGATCGCCGGTCTGGGCGGCGCCGCGCTGTGGGCGCGTGGCCTCGAGGCGGCGGCGATCGTGCCGTGGTGGGCGAGCCTCCTCGTGCTGACGATCGTAGGCGAGCGGCTGGAGCTGGCCCGTCTGGCGTTCCTCGCGCGCGGCACCGAGGCCCGGGTGCTCGCCGAGTCCTGCGCCGTGCTGGTCGCCCTCGTCGCCACGCTCCTGGACCCGGCCGTCGGCTACCCGTTGCTCGGCGTGGCGCTCGGTGCCCTCGTCCTCGACGTGGCGAGTCATGACGTGGCACGGCACATGATCCGCAGCTCGGGCGTGGCGCGACTCATGGCAGCGTGCATGCTCGCCGGGTACGCCTGGGCACTGGTCGCGGCGCTCGTGTGGATGATCGGCGGGCCCGCCCTGTCGGGCTTCCGGTACGACACCGTGGTGCATGCGCTGACCATCGGCTTCGCGCTGTCGATGGTGGTCGCCCACGCACCCGTCATCGTTCCCGCGATCGCACGCAGGCCGCTCCCGTACCACCCGGTGCTGTGGGTGGCGGTGGGCCTGCTGCACCTCGGTCTGCTCGTCCGGGTCCTGGCCGGCGCCCGGGAGGCCGAGGGGCTCTGGCGCTGGGGCGGAACGGTCGGCGTGGTCGCGGTGCTGGTGCTGCTGGGTGCGGTGGTGACACAGCTCGCCATCGGACGGCGGGGCATGGTGCGGGTGGAGGTGGGGGCGCCGTGAGCCCCTTCTCGCGACCGCCGGTTCGACCTCGGCGCCTGCCGTTGGACCGTCTGACGACGGTGTGGATGCTCGCCGCGCTGGTCACGTCGGTGCTTGCCCTGGCCACCCGGGGGGTGCTGCCGCAGCCGCTGTGGACGTCGGTGCACGTTGTCACGCTCGGTGTGCTAACCAGCGCCGTGCTGCAGTGGTCGTGGTACTTCGCCCGTGCGCTGCTCCACCTCCCTGCGACGGACGTGCGCTCCGGACGCGACGCCACCATCAGGATGCTGGTCTTCCAGGTGGCGCTCTTGGGGCTCGTGGCGGCGATGTGGACCGGCCACGTCGCCGGAACGATCATCGGCGCGAGCGTCATCGGTGCGGTGATCGCGTGGCACGGCCTCGCGTTGATTCGGGCCGCACGCACCCGGTTGGGCAACCGGTTCGCCGCCGTCGTGCGCTACTACGTCGCCGCCGCGGGGTTCCTCGTGGTCGGCTGCACTCTGGCCGGCTTCCTCACGGTCGCCATGTTCGCCACGGGCGCGCCACCGTGGCTGCTCGCCGCGCGCGACGGCCTCACCCTCGCCCACTCCGTGGTGAACCTGGGCGGTTGGCTCGGCCTGTCGATCCTCGGAACGCTCGTGACGCTCGGCCCCACGATGCTGCGCACCCGGATCGACCCCGCCGCACTGGACCACGCCGTCACCGCGCTGCCGGTCCTGGTCGCCGGCATCGGCCTGGCCGCAACGGCCGCGATCGTCGGATGGCTGCCGGGAGTGGGCGTCGGCCTGCTCGCCTTCGCTGCATCAGCCCTCGTTGGGGTCGGGTTGCCCCTGGCACGCGCAGCGCGGGTCACGGGCCCCTCGTCGTTCGCGACCTGGACCGTGGTCGCGGGCCTGGGCTGGGCCGCGGTCGCCCTGACGGCTGTCGCCGCGAACACGTTCGTCGTCGCGGATGCCGCAGCCCTGCGGGAGGCCAACCTGCCCTGGATTGTGCTGCTCGGCGCCGGCGGGGTGCTGCAGGTGTTCGTCGGCGCCCTGAGCTACCTCATGCCGGTCGTCATCGGCGGCGGTCCAGGTCCCGTGCGCATCGGCATGGGCGTCCTCGCCACCGCGTGGCCGTTCCGCGTCGCGTTGCGCACCACCGCGCTGGTGCTGCTGGCCGCCGGGACGGCCGCAGGGGCCGGCCCGCGGGCCGTGTGGTGGGGACTCATCCTGGTCGCCTACGGGATCGACGTCACCCTCTTCGCCATCGCGGGCGTTCGGCAGGCCCGCGCCCGGCGCACGCTCGGGGCGCCACCACCCGTATCGACGCCCCTGACCCTCTCGCCCACCCCAAGGAGCATCCCGTGACCGAGTCGACGCCCGTCGGACCGCGCCCGCTGCCCGGCCAGGAGGGGCCACCGGCGCAGCGCGGGGCCCTCGCCGTCGCCGGCGTCGTCGCGGTCGTCGCACTCAGTCTCGCCGCCGTGCTGGCACGGCCCGCCCTGGCCGAGACGGCTATCCCGGGGGACGTACCTGCCGCTCCGACCGCGTCGTCCGGGCGCACCACTGAGGTGACGGTGACCATCGAAGGGATGGCATTCGAACCCTCCGTCATCGAGGTGCCCGCGGGCGACGCGCTGCTGGTCACCGTCGTCAACGAGGGCGATCAGCGCCACGACCTGGTCTTCGCCAACGGCGCCGAGACGGGGACCATCGCGCCGGGCGCGCAGGCGAGCCTCGACGTCGGGATCGTCGGCGCGGACCTCGACGGGTGGTGCTCACTGCCCGGGCACCGTCAGATGGGCATGACCCTGCAGGTGATCGTCGTCGGCGCTGCGAGCGCCGGCGACGGTGGGTACGACGACGGCGGCCACCCGACCGCACCAGCCACGGGCGACCTGCCGGTTCCCACGATGGCCGACCTCCTCGATGCTGCTGAGGTAGCGACCCCCGAATCCGCCGAGCTAGAGCCGCTCGGCGCCGAGACCGAGCACTTCTACACCTTCACCGTCACCGAGCAGATCGAGAATGTCGCGGCCGGGCTGACACGTGAGGTGTGGACCTACAACGGCACCTCCCCCGGGCCTGTTCTGCACGGTCGAGTCGGCGACACGTTCCACATCACACTGGTGAACGACGGGTCGCTGGGCCACTCGATCGACTTCCACGCCGGGGAGCTGGCGCCCGACGGCCCGATGCGCACCATCGAACCCGGCGAGACCCTGGAATACACCTTCACGGCCAACCGCGCCGGGATCTGGATGTACCACTGCTCCACCATGCCGATGTCGCACCACATCGCCAACGGCATGTTCGGGGCGGTCGTCATCGAACCCGTCGGCCTCGAGGTGGTCGACCGCCAGTACGTCCTCGTCCAGTCCGAGCAGTACCTCGGTAGCGACGGCGGGCCTGCGGACGCCGCCAAGGTCGCAGCGGGGATCCCGGACCTCGTCACCTTCAACGGTCGGGCCTTCCAGTACGACGCCCACCCACTGACTTCCGGCGTCGGCGACCGGGTGCGGATCTGGGTCCTCGACGCCGGTCCCAACGCCTCCTGGTCGTTCCACGTCGTCGGGACGCAGTTCGACACCGTCTGGAGCGAGGGCGCCTACACCGTGCACCATGGCACCGCGACCGACGGCTTGACCTCAGGGCGGACCGGCGCCCAGACGCTATCCCTGCTTGCCGCTGAAGGTGGGTTCGTCGAGCTGGTGCCCGTCGAGGCCGGGCACTACCCGTTCGTCAACCACCAGATGAGCCTGGCGGAGAAGGGCGCCCACGGCATCCTCGAGGTCACCGACTGACTGTTGGAGTGGGGGCGACGTGTGTCGTCAGGCGCCACATGGCTGGTTCCGTCGGCGGTTGACCGTTGCGGTCAGCCCGGACGGCCGAGCCCTCGCTCGAGTCGTGCGAGGCCTCTTTGGACTGAGGCGTGCAGCAGCGGAGCGGCGTCGCCGTCGCGGACACCTGTCGCGTTCAGGCTGGCGCTGACGATCCCGAAGAGGGCGCCCACGACCAACCGCAGGGTCTCGATGTCGGCGCTGTCAGGGTCGGGGACCGCCTGGAGGATCTTGTCCCCGACGGCGGACCACACCTGCCACTGTGCGTCGCGTACGAACGGCACGAGCTGTGGGTGTTCCGAAGCCAGGGCGGCCACCTCGGTTAGCTGCCTCAGTGCACCGGTTCTGAGCTGGTGCTCAACGAGGTCCCGGGCGAGGTCGAGCACGTCCACGGAGTCCGGTGGGTCCCATTCCGCGAGGGCCCCTTCAACGCTGTGCACGACGACCGCAGCGACGGCGGCTTCCTTGCACGGGTAGTAGTTCGAGAACGTGCGCCGGGACACCTCCGCCTCGGCGACGATGTCATCCACGGTGACGTCACCGAGCCCACGGTCGCGAACCTGCTCGAACGCGATCCGGGCGAGTCGTCGTGCGACCGCGACCCGCTTCGCGTCTCGGAGTCCGGGAGTCACCGCACCAATCTCTCATGGAGCGGTGGGGGATTCGGCGGTGCTGTCCGAGCCTCGGTGGGAGCAGGCGCCACTTCGAGCCGGGTGCCCTCCAGGTCCACGTCGGGCAGGATGCGGTCCAGCCACCGGGGTATCCACCACGCCTTGTCGCCCGCGATGTGGAGGATCGCAGGGATGAGCGTCATGCGGATGAGGAACGCGTCGATGAGGATGCCGGCGGACAGGGCGAAGCCGAACTGGCGGATCATGGCGTCGTCGCTGAGCACGAAGCCGGCGAAGACAGAAACCATGATCACCGCGGCCGCCACCACGACTCGGCTGGCGTGGTGGAACCCGTCGACAACGGCGATCCGTGCGGACGCGCCGTGGACGTAGACCTCGCGGATCGAGGTGCCGAGGAACACCTGGTAGTCCATGGCCAGGCCGTAGAGGATCCCGGTGGCCATGATCGGCAGGAAGCTCAGCACCGGACCTGCCCGGTCCACGCCCACGAGCCAGATGAAGTCAGGATTGCCGAAGGCGGTCACCACGAGCCCCAGGGTGGCGCCGATGGACAGGAGGAAGCCGCCCGTCGCCGCCAGGGGGACCACCAGTGAGCGGAAGACCAGGAGCAGGACGACGAGCGACAGCAGCGCCACCAGCACCAGGTAGACCGGAATCGCACTCCTCAGCGACTCGGAGAGGTCGATGTTGATTGCGGTCAGCCCGGTCACGCCGACCTCCTCGACGTCGGCGATCTCGCTGCCGCGAATGGCATGGACAAGGTCGGCGGTGCCGGGGGCGGTCGGACCGGCGGCGGGAACGACGGTGTACAGGACCAGGGACCTGTCCTCCGAGGTGCCCATGAGACGGACGTTGGCGGCACTGTCGTTGTCAGCGAGCTCGATCTGCCACGCCTCAAGGCGGTCCTGGTCAACGGCGTCGGGATCCGTCGGCGTCAGCGCGACGACCAGCGGTGCGTTGGCACCCTCACCGAGGGCATCACTTACCGCGTCGTACGCCGTCCGTTGCTCCGACCCGGGAGCGGCGACCGCCCCGGACGGCATGCCGAGTTCCATCTGGCCGGCAGGGACCGCGAGGGCGCCGAGCGCGACTCCGACGAGCACGATGGTCAGGATCGGGCGGGCCGTGACGGCGGTGATCCACCGCTGAGCTGCCCGACCGAAACGCGAATGCCCATGCTGCGGCTCGCCCTCGGCCCGAGGCCGGGGTGCCGCACGTCGCCGTCTGCGTCCGAGCAACCCGAGCAGTGCGGGCAGCGCGGTCAGTGCCAACGCGACGGCGAGCGCGACGGTGACTGCGGCAGTGACCGCCATCGTCGAGACGAAGCCCATCCCCAAGGTCAGCAGGCCCAGAAGTGCGATGACGACGGTGGCGCCCGCGAAGAGGACCGCGCCACCCGCGGTGGCGACCGCGCGGGCGGTGGACTCGATGGTGTCGAGTCCGAACCGGACCTGCAGTGAGCGCTGCTTGTGAACGATGAACAGGGCGTAGTCGATCCCGACGGCAAGGCCCAGCATCAGCCCGAGGGCGGGGGTGGACGTGGTCATCTCGAAGTTCCCCGAGAGGGCGTACGCGCCGCCGACGCCGATGAACACACCCACCAATGCCAGGAGGATGGGTAGTCCGGCCAGCACGAGCGAGCCGAGAGTGATGATCAGGACCACCGCTGCGATGGCGAGGCCGATGGCCTCGTGTCCGCCGATCGGTGCCTCGAGAGGCTGCAGGGAACTGCTCGCGGCAACGGTGAGTCCTTCGTCTGCCACCGCCGTGTCGATCGAGGCCATCAGGTCGTCCAGGCTCCCTTCACGGAGGTCGGAGACCTGCTCGCTGAGCTGGACCGAGGCGATTGCGGCGGTGCCGTCGTCGGAGACCAGCACGGACGGGCGAACGCCACCGGAGGTGAGGAGTTCGGTGCCGCGGGGCGACGTGCCACCGAGCAGGGAGTCCAGCCGCTCCAGCGCGTCGGCTGTCGCGCTCGCCGTCGCGGCTTCGACGGCAGCCGCGGGGTCCGACATCCCATCCTCAGGAGCGGGGAACACGCCCAGGTCCATGCCCGCACGGCTCAAGTCGGCCTGCAGCTGTTCCACTTCGGCAAAGAGCGCCGAGGAGCCGCTGATGAGCTCATCATCCGGTGCGGCCAAGAGGTCGCGCGCGTTGGCGCTGATCGCCGCGATCCGCGGCGCGAGCTGAGCGGCCTGTTCGCCCTGTGCGGCTGGTCCATCGACCGGTAGGCCTCCCTCGAGTACCTCGATCAGCTCCTCGATCCGCACGGTGACATCGTCAGCGGCGCGCGCCTCCACGTTCTCGCGCACGGTGGCTTCGACGTCGGCCTGCTGGTCGAGCAAGCGTGCGTCACGGTCCAGGACGAGGCCGCTCCCGGTGGCAGTGTCGAGGGCGCGGTCGATGGCGTCGGCACGCTCGGGCGTGTCCACACGGCCACCGTCGATCGCCTGGAACACGAGGGTGCCCTGGGTTCCGCCAGCCTCGGGAAGCGCCTCGGTCACCTCGTCCAGCACCTGCTGGGCCGGGGCGTCATCAAGGGTGAGGCTGGTGGAGATCGAGGAGCTCTGCGTGGCGAGCAGGGCGACCACCGCCAAGACGACGAACAGCCAGGACACCAAGGGGACCAACGGCCGCAGCGCAGCTCGCCTGCCCAGGCGGTAGAGGAGTGCAGACATGGATGCGCCTTCAATCGGTAGAGGAGGACCCCATCCTAAGCAGAAGTTGCACAATGAGCAATTTTGCTTGATGGGCACAACGCCCGATGGCGTACCGAACTCGATCAATCGATCTCAGGCCGGCCGCCGGATCATTGCGGTTGCTCGCCGAGCACTAGAGGTGCGCGTGGCGCCCCACCGAGACCGGGTGCGTCTGACGAGAGCGCCGATTCCGCCCCCGCACACCCCGATCCACGTCCGTACACCGGACACTCATGCATACCAACTGCATACCGACACGACAGAGGCCCTCCTTCCCCGAAGGGAGAAAGGGCCTCTGACCTGCACCTTTACTTGTAGCGGGGGCGGGATTTGAACCCGCGACCTCTGGGTTATGAG
>CAYGGX010000070.1:0-12314 GCA_964349585.1 uncultured Actinotalea sp. | reverse complement strand
GATCGCCGCGCATGCCCTCCTTCCGGCGTCGCTCGGCCGGGAGCTGCTCTACCTGGCAATCGGACTGGCCGCAGTCGGTCTGATGGTCGCGGGCATCCGCCGGAACCGGCCGGCGCATCCGCTGCCGTGGGTGCTGCTCGGCTGTGGACTGGCGGCGTGGGTCGCCGGGGACCTCGTCTGGATGGTCCTGGAGTCGGTCCTGGGGCTCGAGCCCTTCCCCTCCATCGCGGACGGGTTCTACCTGCTCGGCTACCCGCTGCTCGCGACCGGCCTGCACCGCCTGTCCCGGGCGCGGAACCCCGCGGGTGACCGGACGGCGATCCTGGACGCCCTCGTGTCCGGGACGGCCTTCGCGCTCGTGATGTGGGTCTCGTTCATCAAGCCCACGTGGACCGCCGCCGAGGGCACCCTGCTCGAGCGGATCGTCGGCGTGGCCTACCCGGTCGGTGACCTGGTGCTGCTCGTGTATCTCACCGGGCTCGGCCTCGCGAAGTCGCGATCGCTCCGTCTTCTCGGCGCCGCACTTGCCGTGACCCTGGTCGGGGACCTGCTCTTCCAGGCGGCGGTCTACATCCCGGTCCTCGAGACCAACGTGCCCGCGCTCGACACGCTCTGGCTGGTCGGGTACCTGCTCTTCGGCGCCGCGGTGTTCGACGCCTCGATGGCGCGGGTGGTCGAGGAGGCCCCCGGGCGGGGCGTCCATCTGCTCGGGATCGGGAAGCTGGTCTTCCTGGGTGCCCTGGTCCTGCTCCTGCCGCTCACGCTGCTCGCGGAGGCGGCCCTGCGCACCGGTCCGCACCTGGTCGAGGCCGCACTGGCGGCAATCTGCGTGATCGTCCTGGTGCACCTGCGGATGGTCAGCATGGCCAGGCACATGGGGCAGCAGGCGTTGCGTCTCGCCCGGCTCGCCGAGTCGGACGTGCTGACCGGGCTCGCCAACCGGCGCCGGTTCCGCGCCGCTGTGGACGACGCGCTGCACCCGCCCGCGGACCATCGAGCCCCCGGGGCCGTGCCGGTGCTGCTGATCGTCCTCGACCGGTTCACGGAGGTGAACGACACGTTGGGGCATCGCGTCGGGGACGAGCTGCTCTGCGCCGCCGCCGGGCGGATGGAGGCCGGCGTGGGCTCCGGCGGCCTCGTGGGCCGCCTGGGCGGCGACTCCTTCGGAGTCCACCTCTCCGGCGAGGGGACCCATCCCGAGGCGGTCATCGCCCTCGCGATCCGCCTCCGCGAGAGGCTCGCCGAGCCCTACGAGCTGTCCGACGTGACCGTGTCCGTCGACGCCCTGATCGGGGTGGTCATCGGACCCGACGACGGCACCACGTCGACCGACCTGCTCCAGCGGGCCGACGTCGCCCTGTCCGCCGCGCGGGACCGGGCGGACCGGGTGGCGCGGTACTCGGGTCGGATGTCCTCCGGCGGTGCCCTCACCCCCCACCTGATGAGCGAGTTCTCCGCCGCCTTGGACGAGGGCGACGTCGTCGTGCACTACCAGCCCCAGGTGGACCTGGGCAGCGGACGGGTGCTGGGCGTGGAGGCGCTGGTGCGCTGGCAGCATCCCGAGCACGGGCTGCTGCCGCCGGTGGCCTTCATCCCGGCTGCCGAGCGCACTGGGCTGATCCGCCCGCTGGCCGCCTATGTCCTGGACACCGCCCTGGAGCGGCTCTCGAGGTGGCAGGCGACCGGCTGGGACCTGCGGGTCGGGGTGAACCTGTCCGTCCGAAACCTCCTCGACCGGGAGTTCGTGACCGACGTGTGTCAGGCGCTCGCCCGGCACGGGATCGCGGAGGACTCCCTCGAACTGGAGATCACCGAGAGCATCGCGATGGTCGACCCTGCTCGGTCGATCGAGGTGCTGGGCAGCCTGGACGCGCTCGGGGTGGTGCTGTCGGTCGACGACTACGGCACCGGCTACTCGTCACTGGCCTACCTGCAGCAGCTGCCCATCCGGCGGCTCAAGATCGACAGGTCGTTCGTGACGGGGATGCTCCGCGACGACGCGAACGCGATCATCGTGCGTTCGACGATCGACCTGGCCCGGAACCTGGGAATGGCCTCCGTGGCGGAAGGCGTCGAGGACGACGCGACCCTGCTCGCCCTGCGGGACATGCGCTGCGACGCTGCCCAGGGCTTCGGCATCGGGCGTCCGGTGCCCGCGGACGAGGTGCTCGACCTCGTTGCCCGGATCGAGGCCCGGCTGCCCGCGCTGCTGGGAATGACCCTGATCCAGCAGCGTGCGCGGTGACGCAGCCGCGGTGGCGCCGCGACCGGCGAGGCCGCAGGCTGTCGGGGTGATCATCGCGCACGGCCACGCCGTCGCCTGCCGGACCGTCGGAGCGTCGGTGGACGTGGTCCTGGTGCACGGCATCGGGGTGTCGGGTCGGTACTTCACCCGGCTGGCGCGCGAGCTGAGCCGGTCCGTCGGTGTGCTGGTGCTCGACCTCCCGGGATTCGGCGGAAGCCCGCGCCCGGCTGCGCCGCTCTCGATCGCCGAGCACGGTCGAGTGGTCGCGGATGTCATCGCGCGCACAGCGGCCGATCGACCCGTGCTCGTCGGGCACTCGATGGGCGCACAGGTCGTCGCGGAGGTGGCGCTCGCCCGACCCGAGGCGGTGGCGGGCGTGGTGCTGGTCGGGCCGGTCGTCGATCCGAAGGCGCGCAGCGGCCTGCGGCAGGCCGCCCGGCTGATCCGGGACGTGCCCCACGAGACCCCCGCGGCGACCGTGATGCAGGTCCGGGAGTGGCTCCGGTGCGGGCCGCGGTGGTACGCGGCCACGCTCCCGGAGATGCTGGACTACCCCATGGCGAGTCGCGTCGGAGACCTGCGGGTCCCGGTGGTGCTCGCCCGGGGCGAGCACGACCCCGTCACCCCGGCTCGGTTTCTCGGGATGCTGGCCGACCGGATCCCGAACGTCCGAACCCTGGAGGTCCCAGGTGCCGGGCACGTGGCGATGTTCCGACGGCCGGAGTACGTGGCGACCGCCGTGCTGGAGCTCCGCCGATGAGCTCCTCGGCGCGGGCGCGGGCGAGACGGCTCGCCTGGCGGATCCGGGACTACTGGTACGTCGGGTTTCGGCAGGTGTCGGGCGCCGTCTCGCGGGCGGGAGCCGACAGCTACCGGGACCCGGCCGCGCGCCGCGCGCCCACGATCGTCCTGCTGCCGGGCGTCTACGAGTCGTGGACCTTCCTGCGACCGCTGGCCCAGACCCTGGGGGCCCACGGCCATCCGGTCCACGTGCTGCCCACGCTGGGCTACAACCGTGGACCGGTGCCTGCCGCGGCCGCGCTCCTCGGCGAGTACCTGGCCGGCCAGGGCCTGGACCGGGTCGTCCTCGTGGCGCACAGCAAGGGTGGCCTGATCGGCAAGCTCGCGATGATCCGCCACGACCCCGGGCGGCGGATCACCGGGATGGTGGCGGTGGCGACGCCCTTCGCCGGGTCGCAGTACGCGCGGTGGCTGCCGCTGCCCGCCGTGCGCGCGTTCGTGCCGACCGACCGGACGCTGGTCGCGCTGGCCGCCGAGCGCGAGGTCAACGCACGGATAGTCTCCGTGTACCCACGGTTCGACCCGCACATCCCGGCCGGTAGCGCCCTGGACGGCGCGGCGGCGAACATCGAGCTGGACACCCCGGGGCACTTCCGGGTCCTCGCCGACCCGGCGCTCGCCGTGACCGTGCACGATGCCGTGCACCGGCTGGAGGGAGCGCGATGAACAGAAGGACGCAGACGGCGATCGCCCGCACCCACGCCTGGTTGTACCGGTCCACGGGCGGGCGGATCGGTCGTCGTCTGCTCGGGATGGAACAGGTGCTGCTCACGACGACGGGGCGCAGCACGGGGCTGCCCCGCACCACCCCGCTCAGCGCCTTCCCGCTCGATCGCGGGAGCGACGGCGTCGTCCTCGTCGCCTCCGACGGCGGTCGGGACAGGGATCCGCAGTGGTACCGCAACCTGAGCGCACATCCCGAGGTCGTCGTCCAGCGCGGCCGCCGCGCCTTCGCGATGCGGGCGCGCACGGCGACGCCGACGGAGCGCGATCGGCTGTGGCCGGGCATCGTCGCCGTCTACGGCGGGTATGCCCACTACCAGGCGCGCACGCGGCGCCGGATCCCCCTGGTGATCTGCGAGCCCCGGTAGATGGTCAGCCTTGCCTTGCTGGCACTCGGGCCGCCGTCTGCCTAGCGTCGGGTCATGGGACTCGAACCGCCGCCCCCCGCCGCAACAGCGCCCACGGGGTTCCACGAGAACGAGCCGCACCGAAACGGCCTCCAGGCCAGGCTGAACTGGCTCCGGGCCGGCGTGCTCGGCGCCAACGACGGCATCATCTCGATCGCGGGTCTGGTGGTCGGCGTCGCGGCGGCCACGAGCGACCGGACCGCGATCCTGATCGCCGGCATCGCGGCCCTCGTGGCTGGTGCGGTCTCCATGGCGCTGGGTGAGTACGTGTCGGTGAGCAGCGCGCGGGACACCGAGCGAGCCATGATCGCCAAGGAGAAGCAGGAGCTTGCCGACGACCCCGAGGCCGAGCTCGCGGAGCTCGCGGAGATCTACCGACTCAAAGGCCTGAGCCCGGCCACCGCGCACCAGGTCGCCCAGGAGCTCACGCAGAACGACGCGCTCAAGGCCCACGTCGAGACCGAGCTGGGCCTGGACCCGGACGAGCGGATCAACCCGTGGCACGCGGCGATCGCGTCGGCGATCGCCTTCACCCTCGGGGCCGCGCTGCCGCTGCTGGCCATGTACTTCGCCAGCGCGGAGACCCGGGTGCCGATCACCTTCGTCGGGGTCATCGTGGCCCTGGCGGTGACCGGTTCGGTGAGCGCATGGTTCGGGCAGGCGCACCGGTTGCGTGCGGTGCTACGCCTCCTGATCGGGGGAGCGCTGGCGATGGGCGCCACCTGGGCTATCGGCGCCGCCCTCGGCACCGCGACGTTCTGAGCCGGGTTCGACGCGCCGTCGGGCCGTCCTGCACCGACGATAGATGGGTGCGGGACCAAGGAGGACGATGAGCGGCAGCAGGCGGGACGGGAAGGGCACCGCCAGCACGCCCGAGAGCCGCTCGGGCAACAGGTGGGCCGGGGGGACCCGGTAGGGGATCCCGGCGTGCAGGATCTTGCTCCGGGCGCGAACGAGCCGCTTCGCCATGGCCGCCTCGCTGACCCCGAAGGCGCGCGCGACCTCGTCGACGGCGAGCCCGCAGAGGGTCCGCAGGGCCAGGGCCACGCGGGTCTCGAGCCCCAGCGCGGGGTGGCAGCACGTGAAGATCAGCCGCAGGCGGTCGTCGGGGACGTCGTCGTCGTCGGTCTCGTCGAGGACGTCGTCGTGCATGGCGATCACCCTCAGTGCGCGCCCCTCGGTCGCGGAGCGCCGGAACCGGTCCAGGGCGGTCCTCGACCCACGGTCCGGGGTCCGAGTCGCCGATCGGCTCGTCGTAGTCGGGGTCGTCGTGCACGAGCATCAGGTACTGCATGGTCGCCTCCTTGGGGTCTTGCCACTACGACGAACAGACAGTCGGGCGCAGGACATCCATCCGCCCTCGCCAGTGTGGTCTACGTCACACCCCGAGGAACCGCGGGGTCCGGGCGCGGTACCGCTCGTACGCGGCGCCGAATCGGGTGTGCAGCCTGCGCTCCTCCCGCCGTGCCTTGACCTGAAGAACCGCGGCCAGCACCGCCCAGGCCACGACCGGCTCGGATCGCCGGCGCAGGACCGCCCACCCGGCTCCCGCGAGAAGCAGCCCGGCGTACATCGGGTTGCGGCTGTGGGCGTAGACCCCATCGGTCAGCAGGTCGAGGTCTTCCGGCGGCTCGACCCGGGGGGTGAGCCGACCGCCGTGCGGGGCGACCGCCGGCAGGCCGAGCGCGGCGCCGGCCGCAGTCGTGCCCGCGGCGAGGATCGCGAGCGGGGCGGGCAGGTGCCAACGGGCACGGCCCGGCCAGAGCAGTGCCGCCATGGCCAGACCCTGCACGACGACGACGTCGTCCTCCGGCCCGATCCAGCGCCCCATCCCCGGGACCCGGCTGAGCCGACCGGCTAGGCGGGCCGCCGGGTTCGTCACGAGCGGATCCCGGTCGTCGAGAGGACGCGGGCGACGTCGTCCAGGGCGCCCGGTACCAGGGAGAAGTACGCCCAGACCCCACGCTTCTCGCGCTGCACCAGGCCGGCGTCGACCAGGGTCTTCAGATGGTGGGAGACGGTGGGTTGGGAGAGGTCGAGCGGTTCGGTGAGATCGCAGACGCAGGCCTCGCCGCCCTCGTTCGCGGACAGCAGGGACAGCAGGCGGATGCGGGCCGGGTCGGCAAGGGCCTTCAGCACGGTGGCGAGCCCGACCGCCTCCTCGGCGCCGAGGGGTTCCCGGACGATCGGCGCGCAGCAGGCCACCGCGGGGATCGGGCCGACGGGTTCCATGTCGAGCAGGCGGGCGGAGTTCGGCGTCATGGCTCGAGTATCGCCGAGATATTGACAACTGTCGATGTTTGGGTCCAGAGTCAGTCCATCGAAGTTCATCGATATCCGAAGCCGGGAGACGAAAGATGAATGAGCAGGTCGTCGAAGACGTCCGCCGCCGCTACGCGGAGGCCGCCAGGTCGGTCCTCGACCGCGGCGGCCAGGCGTCGTGCTGCGGCTCCGGTGGCGGGGGGTGTTGCGACAGCGAGACCACCCTGCAGGCGCCGGGGTTCTACGGGGCCGACGAGGCCGACCAGGTGCCCGAGGCCGCGCTGCTCGCCAGCCTCGGTTGCGGGAACCCCCTGATCGTCGCGGACCTGCGTCCGGGGGAGCGCGTGCTCGACCTGGGCTCGGGGGGCGGGATCGACGTCCTGCTCTCCGCCCGCCGGGTGGGTCCGACCGGCTTCGCCTACGGCGTCGACATGACCGACGAGATGCTCGAGCTGGCGCGGCGAAACGCCGCCGAGGCCGGCGCGACGAACGTCGAGTTCCTGGCTGGCCGCATCGAGGCCGTCCCGCTCCCGGACGCCAGCGTCGACGTGGTGATCTCGAACTGCGTGATCAACCTCTCGGTCGACAAGGCCGCGGTGCTGGCCGAGATCCACCGGGTCCTCGTGCCCGGCGGTCGGCTGGGCGTCACCGACATCGTGGCCGAGGACCGGCTCAGCGTGGCGGATCGCGCCGCCCGCGGAGACCACGCCGGCTGCATCGCCGGCGCGCTGTCCCGCAGCGAGTACCTCGACGGCCTGGAGGCCGCTGGTCTCGTCGATGCGGACGTGCGATTCCTGGACGACGCCGACACCGGCCTGCACAGCGCGGTGATCAGCGCCGTGAAGCCCCACTGACCCGACCCCCGCAAGGAGAACACGATGTTCTACTCCCCAGAGGCCCTGCTCCTGCTGCACCACCTGGATCAGGCCAGGCTCTACGAGCAACTTCTTCGCCCGGAGCGCCAGACGCGGCCCGGACGGGTGCGCCGCGCGTGGTCCGCGGTGCGGTCGATCGCCGGACGGCGGCCGACCGAGCCGGTCGCCTGCGTCGCGCCCTGCGCCGCCTGATCGACTGAAGGGCCCCGCCTCGCGGAGGTGGGGCCCTTCGCGCGAGGGGTCCGCTGAGGGGCCCCAAGGTCCCACGTAGACCCGACGATCGCCGTCAATACTGATCCGATGAGCGATCGTCACCTCGGGGCATTGCGGGTGCTGGCGTGTGCGAGCCGAACCCGGATCTACCAGCTGTTGCAGAGCGACGGCGGGGCGATGCCTGTCGAGGAGGTCGCGCTGGGCGTCGGTCTGCACGTCAACACCGCGCGCGAGCACCTGGATCGCCTCGTGGCCAGCGGCTTCGTCGAGCGCGAGACCGAGCACCGGACCACCAGGGGGCGACCGCGGATCCTCTACCGCTCCGTCGGCAACGCCGCGGTCGCGGCCGTGGACGCGCGGACCCGCGAGCATCTGGTCCGCGTGCTGCTGGACGGGTACGGCAAGGCAGTGAAGTCCCCGGGCGGCGCAGCCGAGGAGGCCGGCGAGGCCTGGGCGAGCCAGCTCGACTGTCCCGGCTCCCGGTCGTCGGGTGACGACCACATCGATCTCGAGACGCAGGTCGCCGCCCTGAACCGGCACTTCGAGGACCTCGGCTGGGAGGCGGACATCGATCTCGACGCCCTCGAGGTGCACATGCGGCACTGCCCGTTCGCAAGCGTCGCCGGCGAGCGGCGCGAGGTGGTCTGCGGGACGCACGTCGGACTCACCAGGGGCGTCCTGGCCCGCCACGAGGGCCCCCTCGGCTTCGACCGGGTGGAACGCCCGGCGGACCTCGACCACTGCGTCATGCATCTCACCGGTCCACGCGGCGGGTCCGGGCTGTCGGAAGCCGCCGATGACTCGGTGACCGTCAGCGCCCCGGCGTAGCCGAGCGGCGCGGCGCGTCGTCGTCGGGCGCCCTCGGCCGCCGACGGGCGAGGACCGCGGGCAGGACGAACCACGTACCCGCCAGGACCGCGAGCAGGGTTCCGCTTGTCACGAGCGCGACGGTCCGCGTCGTGACCACGTCGAAGACGAGCAGGACGACGCCGCTGACGACGAGGGCGAGGAAGACCAGCCCCACCCGCATGAACCGGTCCGCCTCGTTGACGAGTGTCGACTTGGCGCCGCGGCGGAAGAGCAGGCGATGCATGCTCACCGGGGCGACGAGCAACGCCGTGGTGACCGCGGCCATCACCACCAGCACCAGGTAGATGAGCTTCTGGTCGGGGTTCAGGTCACCGAACCTGGCCTGGAACGGCACCGTGAGCAGGAACCCGGTGAGGATCTGGATCCCGGTCTGGGTGACCCGCAGCTCCTGGAGGATCTCGCCCCAGTTGCGGTCGAGGCGCTCGAGCGGCGACTCGCGCCGACCGTCGGGGACCCCCGCGGGGTTGGTCTCTTGGCGGGCCCCGAGGCCCTCGTGCTCAGGGATGCGTACATGCTCCATGTCGCACATGGTCCGCCCCCGCTCGCATCGGCGCGAGCGGGGGCGATGCGGTGCCGTCTCACCCGCACAGGGTGTGGCGAGGCACCAGCGGCCCGGTCGGGCCGGTCACCGCTCTCGCGGCGACTGTGACGTTTGACCCGACCGTAACCCTGCTGTGACCAGTTCGCACCCGCGAAGTTGCAGCCGGTTTGCGGATCCGTGCCGGCGCCGGCGGGCTGTTGCGCCGACCACACGCTCCGCTGACCTACGTTGTCTCAATCGGCGGACGACCGGCGACCGGAACGGACCGTGGTGATGTCCGATCAATGGGATGAGCGGCCCGATCCACTGTCTGACTGATGAGACGAAACGTCTCGATGCCGACGCGATGGTGGCCGGGTGGTCCGTCGTCACCGCGGGGAGCACTGAGTCTCAGCGGTTGTCCAGCCCCGTCAGCCCGCACCGGGCCGGCCCCTCCAGCCGCACGCCCGAGGCCGAGAACCGCGAGCCGTGCAGCGGGCAGTCCCAGCTCATCTCGGCGTCGTTCCAGGCCAGGATGCCGCCCGCGTGCGGGCAGACGGCGCTCACGGCGCGAACCACGCCGTCCACCCGGGACACGCCGACCGCCCGCAGTCCGTCGCGGCCCACGGCCCCCCGGCCCTCTTGGACGGCACCCGGGTCGGGGACGCCCTGGCGCAGCGCACCGAACCACCCGGTCGCCAGCTCCCTCGCCACCCCGGCGTTGACCTTGGCGGTGCCGACGGCCTGCGGCACGACGTCCCCGCGCCACGGGTCCCAGTCCCGGGCCCACGGCACCGGCCGGCCGAGGACGTGCCCGCTGATCGCGAGCGCCGCGGCCACCCCGGTCGTCGTGCCCCACTTGGCGAACCCGGTGGCGACCCACATGTCGCTCGTGTTCGGTCCGTACCGGCCCACGAAGGGCAGCGCGTCGGTGGTGGAGTAGTCCTGGGCCGCCCAGCGGTGGGTCACCTCCACGACGTCGAACTCGTCGCGCGCCCAGCGCTCGAGGTCGCCGAGCCGGGCCGCGTTGTCGGTCGCGCGACCCACCGGGTGGCTGTTGCCGCCGACGACGAGCACGTCGTCGAAACCCCCGCCCGCCCGCCGGAGCGACCGGGTGGGGGAGTCCACCGACAGGTACATCCCGGGCGGGAGATCCCCGCGCACCCGGACCGCGATGCAGTACGACCGGCTCGGCTCGAGCCGCGCGAAGAACCCGCCCCGGTCGAATACTGGGGTCCCGGTCGCCACGACCACGTGGGTCGCCCGGACCTGGCCCCGCCCGGACGGGCTGGAGTACCCGACGATGCGCGGGCTGCCGGTCGTCACGCCGTCGGCGCGGGCGTGGCGCAGTCGGACGCCCGCCGCCTCCGCGTCCGCGGCCAGCGCGTTCAGGTACGCCTGGGGGTCGAACTGGTACTGACCCCCCAGCCGCAGCGCCCCGGTGACCGCCCAGGGGAGGTCGGGGGCGTCGTCGGACAGGTCCGCCGAGACCCCGGCGGTCGCCATCGCGTCCGCCTCGGCCGCCAGCTCGGCCCGACCCTGGTCGGTGACCGAGTAGCTCACGCCGTCGCACGACTCGAGCGGCACCCCGGCCGCCTCGCAGGCCTGCCGGATCATCTGCTGGCCGACGACCGTGGCCTCGGCGTACCGCGCGAGCACGTCGTCGTCGTGCGACCGCGCGAGGGCGGCGAACCGCGTGCCCTGGACGAGGGTGACCTTGGCGGTGGATCCTCCGGTGGTCCCGGCACCCACCGCACGGGCCTCGAGCACGACGACGTCCTGCCCCGCGCGGGCGAGCTCGATGGCCGCCGTCAGCCCGACGATGCCCGCCCCGAGCACGACGACGTCGCAGGTGGTGCGGCCGCTCAGCGGCGCCAGGGTGCGGCCCGTGGGCGAGGTCTCGGACCAGAGCGGGGTGGTGGCACGGGGGGCTGTCGCGGTCATGCATCCAGAATTCACCCGGAGGGAGGACGGCGCATCTGCGGCCTTTGTGGAATTAGTCCCGTATGTGTGGTGCTTAATGGAGGCAACAGCGGGCGGTGGCCGACGAGGGAGGCGCACCGGTGGAGCCTTCGAAGCGCGACCTGTGGTTCGCGCGCCTCAGTGCGCCGCGGAGCGCGACCCTGCGCAGGCTCGCCGCGGTGGTCTGCCTCGCGGAGGCCGCCGTCATTGCGGCCGCCCCGTACTCCAGCGCGCGGCCGCCGGACGAGCTGCCCCTCTACCTTGCGGCCGCGATACTCCTGGCCGGCGCCGGTGTGGTGCTGGCGGCGGTCGCCCTTCCGGACGCGCTGCTCGCGGCGCTCGGCATCGGGCTGCCGAACATCGTCGTCCTCGGCCTGATCGGCTACACCACCGACGCGGAGTCGCTCCCGGTGCTGCTGCTCTGGTCGGCGTTGGCGAGCCCCTACTTCAGGAGCCGGCTCGTGGCGGTGGCCAATCTGGCGGTGGTCACCGTGGGCCTCGCGGTGGCCATCTCGGTCTCGGCGGACGAGCGGCTCTCCTCCTTCAGCTGGGCGGTCACGGTGCTGGCCTGCGTCACGGTGTCCGTGACCGTCCGGGTGATCGCGGAGCGGGCCGACGAGGTGATCTTCGAGCTGGGCGACAGTGCCCGGCGGGACCCGCTGACCGGCCTGCTCAACCGTCGCGGCTTCGATGAGCGGCTCGACGCGGCGTGGGCCCAGGACGGCGAGCTCGCGGTGGCGTTCTTCGACCTGGACAACTTCAAGTCGGTGAACGACGCGCACGGCCACCCGATCGGCGACTCGGTGCTGCGCATCTTCGCCCAGGTGCTCAACGAGCACGCGCACGGGGCCGACGTGGTCGGGCGTACCGGCGGCGAGGAGTTCGGGTTCATCATGCCGGGTCGACCCGGCGAGGTGGCCCTGGACCGGGCGAGGGCGGTGGTCGACGCCCTCGGCTCGGTCCGCGTCCCGGTGGACGGCTCGGTGCTGCGCTGCACGGCGAGCGCGGGCGTCGCGGTCCGCCAGGCGCGGCACACCAGCGCGTCCCACCTGTGCCGGGACGCGGACCGGGCGCTCTACGCGGCCAAGGACGCGGGACGCAACCGGGCGGTGCTGCGGGTCATCGCTCCGGTCAGCGGTCCGAGCGGGACGTCAGGGGTACAGACCGCGCGTGCGGTGGGCGGTGGCGACGCGTTGCACGGAGAGCAGTAGGGCGGCCTCGCGCAGGCTCACGTCCTCCTTCCGGGCCATCTGCGCGACCGAGGCGTACGCGTGCTGCATCCGTTCGGCCAGCCGGTCCTCGATCTCGGCCTCGGTCCACCAGTAGGCCTGCTGCGCCTGGACCCACTCGAAGTACGAGACGACGACGCCGCCGGCATTGGCCAGGATGTCTGGCACGACGACGACGCCCCGGTCGGCCAGGATCGCGTCCGCCCG
>CAYGGX010000069.1:0-12316 GCA_964349585.1 uncultured Actinotalea sp. | reverse complement strand
CGCCGCCGCTGCACCGGGCGACGGCTGACGACCTGGCGACCTGGGACGAGTTCGGCAAGCCCCTGGTGGTGCTTGTCCCCGAGCTCGACCAGTTCCTGCGTCCCGATGAGGCGCGCGAGCGGTTCGCGGCCGTTCGGCAGGCCGAGGTGATCGGAGTCGAGGGCGCGAAGCACCTGTGGGTCGGGGAGGCGGCCGTCCGGCGGTTGCTGGACGAGATCGTCTTCCACGTCCTGGGGTCCGGCCCGCTGCCGACCACCTGGGGCGGGCCGATCGCCACCTCGGGGCAGGAGGTGTCGGACGACGACGAGCAGGATCACACCGGACCCGACAACGCGTAGGAGGCGACATGACGATCGACGGGATGCCGAGGCTGCACACCCTGCGCCGCGGCCCGGAGGGGACACTCCCGCTGGTCCTGCTGCACGGCTTCCCCCTGGACCACCGGATGTGGCTGGACGCGACCGATCTGATCGCCGGTGACCGGACGGTGCTCGCCGCCGACCTGCCGGGGTTCGGGACGTCCCCCTCGGGTCCGGACGTGGCCGCGCACCTCGGGGCCGACCCGGCGCCCTCGGTCGACGTGATGGGTGACGGGGTGGCGGCGGCGCTCCGGCACGCCGGGATCGAGCGGGCGACCGTGGCGGGCCTGTCGATGGGGGGGTACGTGGCGATGTCGATCGTGGCGCGCCACCCGGAGCTCGTCGCCGGCCTGGGCCTGCTGGACACGAAGGCCACGGCCGACGACGACGCCGCGCGGGCCAAGCGGTTCGAGGTCGCCGAGCAGGTGCTGGCCGAGCAGCGGGTCGATGCCGTCCTCGGGATGCGGACCGCACTGCTCGGGGCGACCAACCGGGTTGCCCGCCCGGACCTGGTGGAGCGGATCGCGGGGTGGATCGGCGAGCAGGGACCACAGGCGGTGGCGTGGGCCCAGCGGGCGATGGCGGCGCGCCCTGACCGCGCGGAGGTCCTCGCGGGCTATGCCGGACCTGCGGTCGTCATCGTCGGCGACGAGGACGAGATAGCGCCGGTCCAGGTGGCCCGCCAGATGGCGGATCTGCTCGCGGACGTGGAGCTGGTGGTCGTTCCCCGCGCCGGGCACATGACCAGCAACGAGAGTCCCGAGCCGGTCGCGTCCGCGCTTACCCGGCTGCTCCGGCGCGCCGGCTGATCAGGTCCGCCGCTCGGCGTCGCCGAGGGCGATGGCGAGGGCGTCGGTCAGATCGATGGACTCGCCGTCGCGCGCGCCCTTGCCCAGGACGAGGGGCGGGTCGCTCGGCTCGAGGCGCGCGCCGCGCAGGTGGGATCGCAGGCTGGCGGGCACCGTCAGCAGGTAGAACTCGCCGTCGGTGCCCACGGCGACCGACTCGTTCCGGCGCAGGTACCAACCGTGGACGGCGGTCCGGTAGCGGCTGCGGCCGTCGTAGCTGCGCGTGCGGAGGCGCACCGGCCTGATGCCGCGGGCGTTCGCCTTGCGGACGAACTCGGCGATCAGGACGCGCGCCTCGGCCGCCTCCGCCGCCCGCCGCCTGACGATCTCCTTGGCGTGCGCCGCGGCGGCCTCGGTCCGATGCTCCCGCCAGGCCCGTCCGGCGTCTGCAGTCGTCATGCGGCCCGGCTCGCGCCTCAGCCCTGCCGCTTGCCGTGCGTGGCCTCGGCGGCCGGTTCGTCGGCCGCTGGTTCCTCGGAGCCTGCGTCGTCGTCGGCGGCTGGTTCGTCTGCCGCTGGTTCCTCGGCCGCCTCGGCGCCTGCGTCGGCCGCCGCCTCGGCGGACGCCGCCGCGAGGACCACGGTGTCGTCGGTGTCGGTATCGGCCGGCGCACCTTCCTCGGCGTCGGTCTCGTCGGCATCGGGGCTCTCGCTCGCCGCGACGAAGCGCGCCTCGGCGTCTTGGGCGCGCTCGAGCACGGCCTGCGACTGGAGCACCGCGGGGGTCGGTGCGGGGTCGTGGGAGAGCAGGCTGCGCAGCTCGTCGAGGTAGCTCGTGATCGCCTCGCGCTGCCGGTTGAGGTCCTCGACCTGGCGCTGGGCGGTGGTGCGCTCGCGCTCCGCCTCGGTCATCGCCTCCGACAGGGTCTTCTCGGCGTGCTCGCGGGCCTCGGCGATCACCCGGTCGGCGTTGCGGCGAGCGTTGGCGACCAGGTCCTTCGCGTGCGAGGCGGCCTCGCGTCGCACCTGTTCGGCGTGCTCGAGGGCGTTCGCCACCCGCTGCTCGGCCTCCGCGGCGTGCGCCTCGGCCTCCGAGACCATGCGCTCCGTCTCCTGCCGGGCCAGCTCGTGCCGCTCGCCGTCCGCCCGCTCGGCCGCCTCGCGGCGCTGGGCGACCTCGACCTCGGCATCGGCCAGCAGCTGACGGGCCTGCTCCTGCATCGAGTCGGCGGCGGTCTTGGCCTCCGACGTGAGCTCGGCCGCCCGACGCCGGGCCTCCGTGATGAAGCGCTCAACGTCCAGCCGGGTCCGGTCGCGGAGCTCGTTGGTCTCCTGGTCGGCCAGCGCCCGGAGCTCGGTGGTCTCCCGCTCGGTGCGCTCGCGCAGCTCCGCGGTCTCGCGCTCGGTGGTCTCTCGCAGCTGTGTCGCGTCCCGCTCGGTGGTCTCCCGGAGCTCGGCGGTCTCCCGGTCGGCAGCGCTGCGCAGGTCCGCGGCGTACTGCTCGGCGTCCCGCCGCAGGGCGGCGGTCTCCTCGTTCGCCTGCGCGCGCTGGGCGGCGATCTCCTCCGCGGCGGCGGCTCGGAGCTCGGCGACCTCACGGTCGGCAGTGGCGCGGACCGATCCCGCGTACTCGTCCGCCTTCGACCGGATGGCGGCGGTCTCGGCGTCCGCCCGGCGGCGCAGCTCCGTCGTCTCGGCGTCCGCGGCGGCGCGCAGGTCCTGGGAGTACCGGTCGGCCTCCTCGCGCAACCGGGTGGTGTCCGCCTCGGTGGTGGCCCGAAGCTCGGCGGCCGCCCGTTCGGTCTCCACGCGCAGCTCGGTGGTCTCGCGCTCCGTGGTCGCCCGCAGGGTGCCCAGCTCACGCTCGAGCCCCGTGCGACGCTCGCTCTCCTCGCTGGCTGTCGCGCTGGAGATCCGGGCTGCCTCGCGCTCGGCGGACCCGACGAGCTCCTCCGCGCGGCGCTCGGCGGCCGCGAGGGTGCTCTCCGCCTCCGTCGCCGCCCCGGTGCGGACCTCGTCCGCCTCACGTCGCGCCGTGGCGAGAAGCTCGGCGACCTCGTTCTCGGCCCGCGCCCGCATCTGGCCCGCGGCTAGCTTGGCGCGGGCCAGCGCGTCGGCCGCCTGCGCGTTCGCCTGCGCGACGACGTCGGAGGACTGCTCCTCGGCCGACCGGAGCAGGTGCTCGATCCGGGACCCCAGTCCCGAGTAGGTGGGGCGCTCGGCCTCGCGGAGCTGCCGGTGCGCCTCGGCGAGCTCGCCGGCCAGCTGCATCGCGCGTGCATCGAGCTGTTCGACCTGCGCCCTGGCCTGGGCGACCTGTAGGTCGAGCTCGTCGAGCCGCTCGTCGACCACGTCACGCTCGTAGCCGCGCATCACCACCGGGAAGGACGATCGCTCGTCGGGCACAGCAACCTCCAGAGGACGACAGGCGCTCAGGGTCTGCCGGTTCCGTTGTACGGCACGGGTCGGTTTCGACCGACCGGCGCTCAGCGTATCGGTCGGATCGCCGCGACCCCACCCCGTCGGGCGGGCCGGGCGGACTGATCATGGGCTCTCGGCACGCCTCGATGCCCGGTCTCGCCTATTGTGGACCGTCACGTCTGAAAGGACGATCTGTGCTCCACCGTACTCTCGCGTCGCTCATCGCTGTCCTGGGCGCCGCCGCTCTCGCCCTCGGGATCGCCTCGGCCACCCTTTGGCGACCGTTCGACACGTTGGTCTCCGAGGCGGCGGCCGCACCGGGCACAACGTTGCTGATGACCGAGCCCGGCGTGCTCACGATGGCGGACCCCCAGGTGTCGGTCCGCGCGACCGGGGACGACGTCGTGATCGCCCTCGGTCGGACGGCGGACGTCGAGGCCTGGGTGGGTCGGGACGCCCACACCCGGGTGACCGGGCTTGCCGACTGGAACGTGCTGGCGACTCGGGAGGTCGCGGCCCGGCCGGGGCCCGGAGTCGGTGAGCCGACGCCTCCGGACGGGGGCGAGGGGGCAGAGGACCCAGCGACTCCACCGGCCGACGAGGGGGATCCCCCGGCGGAGGGCGAGCAGGAGGGCGCGGCCGAGGGGACCGAGCAGGAGGGCGCGGCCGAGGGGACCGAGCAGGAGGGCGCGGCCGAGCCGGACCCGGCCCCGGATCCCCGTGGCTCGGACCTCTGGTGGGCGGAGGTCTCGGGCGGAGACTCCGCGGAGCTGGAGTGGACCGAGACCGATGGTCGGTGGTCCGTGCTCGTGGCCTCGACCGGAGCCGGCGCGGGGGCCCCCGCGATCGCGTTGACGTGGCCGCAGGAGGTCGTCACGCCGTGGCTGCTGCCGGGCGTCTTCGTCGGCGCGCTGCTGCTCATGATCGGCCTTGCCTGGTGGGCCCTCATCCTGGTGGCCGGACGCCGGCAGGCGAGCTCGATCGCCGCCGAGCCCGAGCCCCCGGAGCCCGCGGTTCAGACCGCCCCGTTGACCAGGCGACAGCTACGAGAGGCCGCCGAGGTGCGGGATCGCCGCGGGACACGGGCGCGCGAGCACAGCAGCATCGTCGACCGCTTCCCGATGCTGGTTCCCGCGCCCCGCAGGAGCGGACCTGCGCCGGCTCCGGAGCCCACGGCTGACGTCGCGGCCCCGGCGGCCGGCGCTCAGGTTGCCGTGGAGTCCCGGGACCAGGCGCTGCGTCGCAGGTGGGGCCGGCGCGGGCGGGTGGAGGCGTCGGTCGATCCGGACCGCGGCCCTCGGGCGCGTGCCCGGCGCCGCTCGCGCGAGGAGCCGGCCGCCGAGCAGGAGACCCCACAGCCGCTCCCGGTCCCCCCGCCCGGTGCCCCTGCGGCTTCGGCGGAGGCGTGGCGTCGGGCCTGGGGGCTGACCGAACCGGACGATCAGGCGGACCACGGAGGCGACCGATGAGGCGACCGATGAGTCGGGCTCTCGTCGCTGCGGTGCTCCTGGGCTCCGTAGCGGCCTGCGCCGCGCCCTTGCCCGAACCGCTCCCCGATCCCGCACCGGCGGCCCCTCCGCCCGCCGTGTCGGTAGAGCAGCTCGACCGCATCCTGTCCGACGTCGCGGCGACGCTGGAAGAGGCCGATGCCGCGGGATCCGCCGAGCTGCTCGATCCCCGGATCGACGGTGCGGCCCACCGCATCCGGTCGGTGGAGTACCTGCTCGCCGCGGCCGGCGACCCGGACGCCGTGACCCCGATCCCGGCCGAGGCGGAGACGCTCGTCGTCCCGACCACAGACACGTGGCCCCGGACGGTGATGGTCGTCACCGAGCCGCCGGCGGACCTGCAGGCCCCGCTCCTGCTCGTCCTCGTCCAGAGCGAGCCGCGCTCGCAGTACGAGCTGCAGGCATGGGCACGGCTCTTCCCGGGCGTCGTCACGCCGCCGACCACGCAGCCGGAGATCGGTAGCAGTCCGGTCAGGCCCGACGCGGAGGGTCTGGTCGCGTCACCCGAGCTGGTGGTCGCGCAGTACATCGACCTCCTCACCCACGGGGCGGAGTCCGAGCACGCTGAGGCCTTCACCGAGGATCCGCTGCGCGCGGGCATCGCCACCACGCGGGAGGCCTTCGCCGCCTCGGCGAGCGTGAACGGCGGCACCCTTACCGAGACCTACCAGCCCGCCGGGCCGGGACCCTACGCGATCGCGACGGCGGGCGGCGGCGCGATAGTCGTCGGCGTGATCGAGACGCTCACGACCATCACGCTCGCGGACAGCGTCCTGACCCTGGGGGACCAGACGGCGGCCCTGCTGGGCAAGGACACGGTTAGCAACAGCGTCGCGTTCACGTGGTTGAGCGTCGTCGTGTTCGCCGTGCCACCGGCCGGTTCCAGCGACCCCATCGAGGTGCTCGGGGCCGAGCACTCCCGGATCAGCGCGACCGGCGAGTAGCGTGCCCGGTCGAGCAACCACCCCACCAGCGAGGGACCATGTCGGTACCGAGTAGCCCGAGCCAGCGCCCCGCCCCGCCGCCGCCCCAGGTGCACGGGGCAATCGACCTGTCCGCGCTCGCCGCGCCCCCCGCCGGTGCGACGGCCCAGCCGGCCGCCTCCTCGGTGGTGCTGGACGTGACCGAGGCCGACTTCGCCGAGGTGGTCGAACGGTCCAACGAGGTCCCGGTGGTGATCTCGCTGTGGACCGCCGCGGACGGCGCGAGCAGCGCCGTCACCGCGCTGCTCGCCGGACTGGTGGGAGAGCTCGGCGGGCGGCTGCTCCTTGCCCGGGTGGACGTCGATCGTGCCCCGCAGGTTGCGCAGGCCGTCGGCAGCCAGACGGGATCGACGGTCGCGGCCGTCGTCCGCGGCCAGGCGATCCCGCTGCCGCCGCTGGACAGCGCCACCCGGGAGCAGGTTCGGGCAGTGCTCGACCAGGTTCTCCAGATGGCGGCGGCGAACGGCGTGACGGGTCGGGTCGATGCCGTCGCTGCGACCGAGGAGACCGAACCGCCCCTGCCGCCGCTGCACGCCGAGGCCTACGCGGCGATCGAGCGCGACGACCTGGAAGCCGCGGTGGCTGCGTACACGAAGGCCCTCGCCCAGAACCCGAAGGACGACATGGCGCGGGCGGGCCTGGCCCAGGTCGAGCTGCTGCGGCGGGTGCGCTCCGTCGACGCGGCGACGGCCCGCGCGAAGGCGGCCGCCGATCCCGACGACCTGGCAGCCCAGCTGCTGGTCGCCGACCTCGACGTCACAGGCGGCGCCGTCGAGGATGCCTTCGCGCGACTCCTGGACCTCGTGCGGCGCACCGCGGGTCCGGACCGCGAGCGCGTCCGGGTCCACCTCGTCGACCTGTTCGTGGTCGTCGGCGACCACGACTCCAGGGTCAACGCCGCGCGTCGCCAGCTCGCCAGCGCACTGTACTGAAGCCCGCTCAGCCCTGGTCCTCCGGGATCAGGAGGAGCGCGCCGAGCGGCGGGAGCCGGAGGCGGACCGAGTGCGGCTGGGTGTGCACACCGGTGTCCGTCGCAGCGACGCGTCCCAGGTTGCCGACACCGGAGCCGCCGTAGTGCTCGGCGTCGGTGTTCAGTGCCTCGCGCCAGGCGCCGCCCCTCGGCAGGCCGAGCAGGTATTCCTCGTGGGGCGTCCCGGCGAAGTTCACCGCGACCGCCACCATCCGGCCGGTCCGGTCGCGCCGGATGTAGGACAGGACGTTGTGCCCGGCGTCCTGGGAGTCGATCCACTCGAAGCCCGCGGGCTCGTTGTCCAGCGCCCAGAGTGCGGGCTCGTCGCGGTAGAGCCGGTTCAGGTCGCCGACCAGGCGCGAGATGCCGGAGTGGATCGGGTACTCGAGCAGGTGCCAGTCGAGGCTCCGGCCCTCGGCCCACTCCGACGTCTGGCCGAACTCGCCACCCATGAACAGGAGTTGCTTGCCCGGGTGGGTCCACTGGTAGGCGAGCAGTGCGCGCAGCCCGGCGGCCTGCTGCCACTGGTCGCCCGGCATCTTGCCCATCAGCGAGCCCTTGCCGTGCACCACCTCGTCGTGGCTGAGCGGCAGCACGAACTGCTCGGAGAACGCGTAGACGAGGGAGAACGTGACCTCGTGATGGTGGTACCGACGGTTGATCGGCTCCTCGCCCAGGTAGCGAAGGGTGTCGTTCATCCAGCCCATGTTCCACTTCAGGCCGAACCCGAGACCCCCTCGGTTGGTCGGTGCGGTGACGCCGGGCCACGCGGTCGACTCCTCGGCGATCATCACGATGCCCGGGGTGCGGCGGTACGCGGTGGCATTGGTCTCCTGCAGGAGCCTGATCGCCTCGAGGTTCTCCCGGCCGCCGTGCACGTTGGGTCGCCACTGGCCCGCGCTCCGGGAGTAGTCCAGGTAGAGCATCGAGGCGACGGCATCGACCCGCAGCCCGTCGAGGTGGAACTCCTCCAGCCAGTAGGTGGCATTCGCGACCAGGAAGTTGCGCACCTCGTTGCGGCCGAAGTCGAAGACGTAGGTGCCCCAGTCCGGCTGCTCGCCGAGCAGCGGGTCCGGGTGCTCGTAGAGCGGAGCACCGTCGAACCGGCCGAGCGACCACTCGTCCTTCGGGAAGTGCGCCGGGACCCAGTCGAGGATCACGCCGACACCGGCCTGGTGCAGCCGGTCGACCAGGTACCGGAAGTCGTCGGGGTGGCCGAACCGGGCGGTCGGGGCGTAGTACGAGCTGACCTGATACCCCCAGGACCCACCGAAGGGGTGCTCGGCCACCGGCAGCAGCTCGACGTGCGTGAAGCCGAGGCCCGCCACGTACTCGGTCAGCTGCTCGGCCAGCTCGCGATAGCCGAGGCCCGGTCGCCACGAACCGAGGTGCAACTCGTAGACGCTCATCGGCCCGGTGTGCACGTTCCCCGCCGCGCGTCGCTCGAGCCAGTCGGCGTCGGCCCACTCGTGGCCGGACTCGACGACCACCGAGGCGGTCGCGGGCGGGGGCTCGGTGCCCTTCGCGACCGGGTCGGCCTTCTGCCGCCACGAGCCGTCGCGGGAGCGGATCTCGAACTTGTAGCGCTCGCCCCCGGTCACTCCCGGCACGAACAGCTCCCACACCCCGCTGGTGCCCAGCACGCGCATCGCGTGCGTCGCGCCCTGCCAGTGGTTGAAGTCCCCGACCACCCGCACCGCCTCGGCGTTCGGCGCCCAGACCGCGAACGCCGTGCCCCGGACCGGTCCGAGGGTGCTCGGGTAGCTGAGCGCGTTCGCCCCGAGAACGGTCCAGAGCTCCTCGTGTCGCCCCTCCGCGATCAGGTGCAGGTCCATCTCGCCCAACGTCGGCAGGAACCGGTACGGGTCGTCGGTGACCACTGTCTGGTCGCCGTAGGTGACCCGCAGCCGGTAGTCGGGGACCGCCGAGCGCGGGATGGTGCAACTCCAGACCCCCGCGTGGGTGTGCTGCGCCGCGTGCTCCGACACGTCGTCCCCCGCGACGTCCCCGGCGATGAGCACGACGACGGAGTCCGCCAGGGGCCGCAGGGTACGGATCGTGACCCGGTCACCTTCGGGGTGTGGGCCCAGCACGCGGTGGGGGTCGACGTGCGTGCCGGCAGCGATCGCTTCGAGCTCGGCGGTTGCCACCGGCGGGATCGTCATGGTGCCACCCTGCCACGCTGCCCGGTGGCCTGCACCAAGGCCCGCCTCCGTCGGGGTGGGTTCACCCGTCCCCGGCCAGCAGTCGATCGACGGCGCCCAGCGGGATGGCCACCCAGTCGGGGCGGTTCCGGGACTCGTAGACCACCTCGTAGACCGCCTTGTCCAGCTCGAGGACCTGCAGCAGCCGGTCGGCCATCTCGTCGCGCCGCCCGTCGGCCGCCTCCGTGCGGTAGCCGTCCACGAGCCGGCGTCGCGCCCGAGGGGCCCACTCCGGGGAGGCAGCGCCGCCGACCGCCGCCGCGTAGTCGATGGAGCGGAGGATCCCCGCCACGTCCCGGAGCGCCAGGTCCGGGCGCGCCTTCTCGGCCGCCGAGGCCTGCGGCTCGCCCTCGAAGTCCAGCACGTACCAGGAGCCGTCGGCGGAGAGCAGCACCTGGCCCAGGTGGAAGTCGCCGTGCACGCGCTGCAGCGGGGGGACGGCGTCGAGGTCGGCGATCGCCGCCAGCACCCGTTCGATCGCGGGAAGTCGCGCGGCGAGCTCGGGCACCTCCGCGGCGGCCGCGAGGGCGCGGTCCCGGAGCAGGCCACCGACGTCCCGGGCCGTGGGCGGAGCCGTACCTGGTTCGAGCGGCAGGGCGGTCCGCAGCGCGCGGTGCATCTGCGCCAGCGTCCGGCCCAGTCCCTCGGCGAGATCCCCGAAGTCGCGACCGGAACCAGCATGCTCGCAGGCGAGCTCGAACCCGTCGCGGGCGCCGGAGACCAGCTCGCTGAGCACGCCCAGGTGACCGACCTCGTCGCCCGTCTCGCCGGGCCAGCGACCGGCGAGCCAGGCGAGCGGCCGGGGGACGCCCGACCAGCCCGACCGGGCCAGCGCGAGTGGGACGTCCACGTCGGGGTTGGGACCGCCCGTGAGCCCCCGGAAGACCTTCAGGATGGCCGGGGGCCGCGACTCGGGCAGCACGATCGACGTGTTCGACTGCTCCCCGCCGAGGATGCGCGAGCCCGCGGGGTCCACCGTCCGGGGGGCGCCGTCGTCGTCGGCCGCGGCCAGCCACGCCCGGATGAATGCCGGGTCCTGGGGTCCGTCCACGAGCGTCCCGGCAGCCACCCTGCCGACCGCACCCGGACCCCGGAAGCCGGGGTCGCGCAGGGTGGTCGGGACCTGGAGCCGGCCGCCGGCGGGGAGCCGGAAGATGTGGAGCTGGACGCTCGCCTCGCCCGCCGGGTCGGGCAGGTCGACGACGGCGACGCGCTCCAGCCGGGAGTCCGTCCCCTTGGCCGGGTACCACCGCTGCCGGGGTATCCAGGCCCGCAGGACGCCGACGACGTCGTCGTCGGGCACGTGCCGGCCGACGACAGGTCGCTCCGTGGTGGACCTCACGTTCCTCCTCGGGTCTGCCTGGCTTCCGGCGCCCTCAGCCGTGATCAGTCCCGGGCGGCGTGACTGTCAGCCAGAAGAAGTCGCGTGATCCGAGCATGACCGTGATCTCGCCCTGCTGCCCGATCTGCGGGAAGGGCGCCCCGCCGAAGACGTCGTGCAGCAGGTGGCCCGGATGGTCCGGCAGGATCAGCGTCGCCGATCGGGGCGTCGTGGCCAGGTTGGCCACGCAGAGCACCGTCTCGTCGTAGTTGCTGCGCAGGAAGGCCAGGATGGCCTCGTTGTCGCACTGCAGCACCCGGAAGTCCCCGGTACCGAAGACCGGGTGCTGGCGCCGGATGTCCAGCATCCCGTGCACCCAGTGCAGCAGGGAGGTCGGCTGCGCGAGCTGAGCCTCCACGTTGATCATGCTGAAGTTGTGCACCAGCGACTGGTTCACCGGCAGGAACAGCTGGCCGGGGTCGGCGGTCGAGAAGCCCGCGTTCCGGTCGGGCGTCCACTGCATCGGGGTGCGCACCGAGTCCCGGTCGGGCAGCCAGATGTTGTCGCCCATCCCGATCTCGTCGCCGTAGTACAGGCACGGGCTGCCGGGCAGGGAGAGCAGCAGCGCGTGGGCAAGCTCGATCTCCGCCCGGGAGTTGTCCAGCAGCGGGGCGAGCCGGCGCCGGATCCCGACGTTCGCCCGCATCCGGGGATCGGGTGCGTACCACCCGTACATCGACGCGCGCTCCTCGGTCGAGACCATCTCCAGGGTGAGCTCGTCGTGGTTGCGCAGGAAGGTGCTCCACTGCCCGCCCGGCGGGATGGCAGGGGTGTCGGCCAGGATGTCGACGAGCTGGTTGGCCCGCTGGTCCTTGATCGAGTAGAAGATCCGGGGCATCACCGGGAAGTGGAAGCACATGTGGCACTCCGGGGACTCCGCGGTGCCGAAGTAGGGTGCCACGTCCTCCGGCCACTGGTTCGCCTCGGCCAGCAGGATCCGGCCGGGGAACTCGGAGTCGACCATCGCCCGGACCTCGCGCAGGTAGGCGTGCGTCTGGGGCAGGTTCTCGCAGTTGGTGCCCTCCTCCTCGAAGAGGTACGGCACCGCGTCGAGCCGGAACCCGTCGACCCCGAGCCGCAGCCAGAACCTGATGACGTCCTTCATCGCCTCGCGGACGTGCGGGTTCTCGAAGTTCAGGTCGGGCTGGTGGGAGAAGAACCGGTGCCAGTAGTACTGGCGCCGGATCGGGTCGAAGGTCCAGTTGGACGTCTCGGTGTCGACGAAGATGATCCGCGCGTCCTCGTAGCGGGTCGGGTCGTCGCTCCAGACGTAGAAGTCGCCGTACGGGCCGTCCGGATCCGCGCGGGAGGCCTGGAACCAGGGATGGGCGTCGCTGGTGTGGTTCGTCACCATGTCGATGATCACCCGCATGCCCCGGTCGTGGGCCTCGGTCATCAGGCGGGCGAAGTCGGCGAGCGTGCCGTACTGCATCGCGATCGCGGTGAAGTCCGAGACGTCGTACCCGCCGTCGCGCAGCGGGGAGGGGTAGAACGGTGGCAGCCACAGGCAGTCCACGCCCAGCCACTGCAGGTACTCGAGGCGGCCGATCAGGCCGTTCAGGTCGCCGACCCCGGCGCCCGTGGAGTCGGAGAAGGCGCGCAGCATCACCTCGTAGAAGACGGCGGTGCGGTGCCACTCCGGGTCGTCGGTCAGGCCCGGCCGTGCAAGATCGGGGATCTGCTGGGTGGGCACGGGCCGGGCC
>CAYGGX010000068.1:0-12351 GCA_964349585.1 uncultured Actinotalea sp. | reverse complement strand
CTACCAGCCAGCCGACCACGACCACCAGCGAATACAGCAGCCCCGACACGATCAGGAAAGCCCGAAACCCGCGAGTAAGCTCCCCACCGTTCATACTTGACCCCTCCCCGACTTGTGATTGTGGGCGGGCGTGTGGTGCGCCCGCCCAGGTTGACGACGCCACTACGGAACCAGCGCCCAGCCTCTTTGACCCCAGTCGTTTGTAATGCCAGACGGAAACAGCACCAGCACCGCAGCCAGAACCCACTCCGACGCCCACTCCCACCGAGACGCCGTCGGCCGCCCCGACTGCCGCCCCGAAGCCACCTGCCCCGACCGGACCGGCCTTCACATCCTTCGCCGTCAGCCCGTTGTCGCCGGACTGCTCGAGCGCCTCGTCGGTGGAGCTGACCTTCGCCTGGTCCGCCACCGGCGCCACGGCGGGCTGGATCGGCGTCGCCACGCAGAACGCCAAGAACGCCCCGTACGACTCGGTCAACCCCGCCAGCGGCTCGTACGTGCTGTCCTACCAGTGCTCCGAGGCGAGCCAGGTCTACACGGTCACGCTGGAAGACTCATCCGGGAAGCTGACCCACAAGACGGTGACCATCACGGCCACCCAGTAGTCCGAGTAGCGGTACGACGAGGCGCCGGTAGGTACCGATTTCGCCGGGCCGAGCGACTGAGCACCCACAGCCACACCTGGTACGGCTGAGCCTCTCGTGGCGGGTGAGTCGTCACTCGGTGCGCACGCGTCCCACTTGCCACAGGTGTGGCTGTGGGCGCCCGCAGGCGGGCGTCAGGGGACCTCAGGCGTCCGTCGTGACGACATCGATGACGCGTCGACCCCGGCGGATGCCGAACTTCACCGCGCCTTCGCTCAGCGCGAAGAGGGTGTCGTCGCTCCCCCGACCCACGTTGATCCCGGGGTGGAAATGGGTGCCACGCTGCCGCACGATGATCTCGCCGGCGTTGACCACCTGACCGCCGAAGCGCTTGACCCCCAGGCGCTGGGCGTTCGAGTCGCGCCCATTGCGCGACGAACTCGCGCCCTTCTTGTGTGCCATGACTGCCTGCCTCTGGTTCGTTCCGGAGCGAGCCGCGGCTCACGCGATGCTGGTGACCTTCAGCCGGGTCAGCTGCTGGCGGTGCCCCTGACGCTTGCGGGAGCGGGTCTTGTTCTTGAACTTCTGAATGATGATCTTCGGGCCCTTCTCGTCCCGGACGATCTCTGCGGTGACGCTCACCTTGGCCAAGGCCTTGGCGTCGGACGTCACCTTCTCCCCGTCGACGAGCAACACGGCTGGGAGACTCACGGAGTCCCCGGCACCACCGGAGAGACGGTCGACGACCACGATGTCGCCCACGGATACCTTCTCCTGGCGGCCACCGGCCTTGACGATCGCGTACACCACGTTCCTGCTCATCTCTGCTCGTCGAGTGTTCGTCGGGCTGTCGTGCGCGCACACGCGTGGTCACTCACAGGGGGTGCGGGCAGCGTCGGAGCGACGCGGAGAGCGCCGACGTTCCAGGGTACGGAGTGCGTCCCGCGCGGTCAAACGGCTCGCGACGGACAGCGTCAGCCCCGCTCGTCGAAGGTGTCCGTCGCCACACCTACATAGGAGGCGTCCGTCGCCACACCTACATAGGAGGCGTCCGTCTCCACGCCTTCATCGGAGGCGTCCTTCTCCAGCACAGCGACGGACGCGACGACGTCCGCCAGCTCGGCGGCCGCCGCGTCCGGCACGTCATGCTCGGGCGCGGACTGGGGCGCCGGGTCCGCCTGCGCGTCCGCCACCGAGACGCCCTCGGCCGGCGGGGACAGGCTGGGCTCATCTGCGAGCTCCCGCCGGTCCTGCTCGACGTGCTGCTCGTGCTCCTGCTCGTGCGCGTGGGCCGCCGCCGCCGCGATCGTCGCGAGGGTCGCCTTGACCGCCTCCCGCGCCTCCGGGAGCACGGGGACCACAACGGACGACGACGACGCCTTCCTCCGGCGGGGCCGCTTCGGTTCGGAGTCGCTCGCCAGCGCCTCCGACTCGCTGGCCGGGCGGGGATCCACCGGCTCGCTGTGCACGATGAACCCGCGCCCGTTGCAGTGCTGGCAGGTCTCGCTGAAGGCCTCGATGAGGCCCTGGCCCACCCGCTTACGGGTCATCTGCACCAGGCCGAGCGAGGTCACCTCGGCCACCTGGTGCTTCGTGCGGTCGCGGCCCAGGCACTCGACCAGCCGCCGCAGCACGAGGTCGCGGTTGGACTCGAGCACCATGTCGATGAAGTCGATCACGATGATGCCGCCGATGTCCCGGAGCCGCAGCTGACGAACGAGCTCCTCCGCGGCCTCGAGGTTGTTGCGGGTGACGGTCTCCTCAAGGGTCCCGCCCGAGCCGGTGAACTTGCCCGTGTTGACGTCGATGACCGTCATCGCCTCGGTGCGGTCGATCACCAGGGAGCCGCCGGATGGGAGCCAGACCTTGCGGTCCATCCCCTTGGCGAGCTGCTCGTCGATCCGGTGGGCGGCGAAGACGTCGCCGTCGTCCTCCCAGCGGCGAACGCGGTCGGCGAGGTCCGGGGCCATGGCCGCCACGTAGCCGGAGATCATCTCCCAGGCCTCGCCACCCTGGACCACGAGCGAGCTGACGTCGTCGTTGAAGATGTCCCGCACGACGCGGATCGCGAGGTCGGGCTCGCCCTGGAGCAGCGCGGGTGGGGTGGCAGTCTTGGCCCTCTTCTCGATCGCCGCCCACTGCTCCTGCAGCCGGGACACGTCCCGCCGCAGCTCCTCATCGGAGGCCCCCTCCGCCGCCGTGCGCACGATCACGCCGGCGTCGTCGGGCACGATCTCCTTGAGGATCTTCTTCAGACGGGCGCGCTCGTTGTCCGGGAGCTTGCGGGAGATTCCCGTCATCCCGCCACCCGGGACGTACACCAGGTACCGGCCGGCCAGGGTGATCTGTGACGTGAGCCGGGCCCCCTTGTGCCCGACGGGGTCCTTGGTCACCTGCACCAGGACAGCGTCCCCGGACTTCATCGCCTGCTCGATCCGCCGCGGCTGCCCCTCCATGCCGGCAGCGTCCCAGTTGACCTCCCCGGCATACAGGACGGCGTTGCGCCCCTTGCCGATGTCGACGAACGCGGCCTCCATGCTGGGCAGCACGTTCTGCACGCGGCCCAGGTAGACGTTTCCAGCCATGGGGGCGTTGCTGTTCTGCGCCGCGCGGGACACGTAGTGCTCGACCAGCACGCCGTCCTCCAGGACGGCGATCTGAACGCGACCGGCGGCCTCGCGCACCACCATGCTGCGTTCGACGGACTCGCGGCGGGCGAGGAACTCGGCCTCGGTGACCGTCGCGCGCCGACGGCCGGCGTCGCGGCCCTCACGCCGACGCTGACGCTTGGCCTCGAGCCGGGTGGAGCCGCGAAGGGCCGTGACCTCGTCGGGGCCGGTGCGGGACCGGTCCCGCTGCTTGTCACTCGAAGGCGCCTCGTCGGACTCGCCGCGCGAACGACGACGACGCCGTCGCCGCCGGCTCGACGAGCTGCTCTCGCCTTCCGGCTCCGGCGTCTGGGTGTCCTTGTCGGCGGGCGCGCCGTCCGCCGCCGCCGGTTCGGCGGCCCGCTTGCCCCGGCCCCGACCGTCCTTGCCTTCGGAGGTCGCCGCTGCCTTGCCCTCGCTCTGGGCCTTCTCGCCCTCGTCCGACGACGCCTCGGCCCGCTCCGGCCGGTTCTCGCCCTCCTGCTTTCCGCGTCCGCGGCCGCCGCGCCGTCGACGACGGGCGCCGCCCTCAGCCGAGTCCGCCAGCGCGTCCTCGCCCTCTGGGTCGGGGCGACCGGCCGGCTCCGGCGACGTCGTCTCGACCGGACGAGGCGGACCTGCCGGGGCCTCGACCCTGCGTCGCGGACGGACCGTCGGTTCCGGCGCCTGGAAGAGCATGGCCGTCGACGCGAGCCGCGGGGAGCCACCAACCCGAACCATCGGAGACTGCGTGGCCTGGTCCTCGGCGCTGGGTTCCGGCGCGGCGACCGAATCATCCGCCGGGGCGGCGGCCTTCTTGACGCGCGAGCGGCTCGGTGACTTCTTGGGGGGCGACTCCTTGGGGTCGGCGGTCGCGTCGGTCGCCTCCGGCGCGGTCGCCGGAGATCCCTCGGCAGCGGAGGTCGCCGCCCTGGTCGATCGGCGGGGGGCCCTACGGGCCTTCGTCGTGGGCGTTGACTCTTCGGGCGTCGCGTCGTTGGTCACGTGAACTCCATGCCCACGGGCTGTCCACACCCACCAGCCAGCGGGCGGATCGGTCGTCGCGAGCCAGCAGCCGCGCGACGGAAGTCGTCGGAAGTCGTCGGGCTGGTCGGGTGGGCGGCTCCGGCGCCTGCCGGATGAATCGACGGCGGCGCCAGGCAACTCGCGGACCACGGCCAGCGGGAACGTCTGTGGCTGAGGTGGCGGTGTGGCGGCCCTCTCGGCCGTCGTCAGTATCGCACAGCCTGTTGCCCGGACCCGCCCGTCGACACCCGGTCGACTGCCACCGTCCCGGTGGTTGGACGGCCGAGGCCCTTCACCGGAGCAAAGTGACGCCTTGTCAGATAACGGGACCTAGGTCCCAGGCATCGGAGGCACTCGGTTCTAGCGTTCGAGCATCCGGCAGCGCCCCGCTCTCGAGGAGAACTATGGACGCCCTCGACCTGGCCAGATGGCAGTTCGGGATCACCACCGTCTACCACTTCATCTTCGTCCCGCTGACGATCGGCCTGGCGCCCCTGGTTGCGCTGATGCAGACGTTCTGGGTCCGCACCAGGGACGAGAAGTGGCTCCGGCTCACCAAGTTCTTCGGCAAGCTTCTCCTGATCAACTTCGCCATCGGCGTCGCCACCGGCATCGTCCAGGAGTTCCAGTTCGGGATGAACTGGAGCGAGTACTCCAGGTTCGTCGGGGACGTGTTCGGCGCCCCGCTGGCGATGGAGGCCCTGGCCGCCTTCTTCATCGAGTCGACGTTCCTGGGGCTGTGGATATTCGGCTGGGACAAGCTTCCCCGGCGCATCCACCTCGCCTGCATCTGGGCGGTGGCCGTCGCGACGAACCTCTCGGCGTACTTCATCCTGGCGGCCAACTCCTGGATGCAGCACCCGGTCGGCGCCGTAGTGGACCCGGAGACGGGCCGAGCGCAGATGACCGACATCGGCGCCGTGCTGTCGAACGTCACCCTGCTCGCGGCCTTTCCCCACACGATCGCGGCCGCCTTCCTGACCGCGGGGACGTTCGTCGCCGGCATCGCGGCCTGGTGGCTGGTCCGTTCGGTGCGAAAGGGGGACGAGGCAACCGCGCGGACCGTCTACCGGCCGGCCGTCGTCCTCGGGGTCGTGACCATGCTCATCTCCGGTGTCGGGGTTGCCGCCTCCGGCGACTGGCAGGCCAAGCTGATGTACGACCAGCAGCCGATGAAGATGTCATCCGCCGAGGTGCTCTGCGAGGGCGAGAACGGCGCGGGGCTCTCCCTGCTCACGATCGGTGACCTGTCCAACTCCTGCGACGGCGTCAACCACCTGATCGTCATCCCGGGCCTCGCCTCCTACCTCGCCAACGGCGACCCGAACTCCTACCTGCCAGGCATCGAGGAGCTCCAGCTGCGCTCTGAGGCGCTCTACGGCGAGGGGATCGACTACCGGCCGAACCTCGCGGTCACCTACTGGAGCTTCCGGCTGATGATCGGGTTCGGGCTCGGCAGCGCGGCCCTCGCGGCCGGCGCCCTGCTGCTGCTCCGCCGCGGTCGGGTGACGGACAAGCCGTGGTTCGCCAAGCTCGGCCTGCTCGCCATCCCCACCCCGTTCCTGGCCGGCTCGTTCGGCTGGCTCTTCACCGAGATGGGCCGCCAACCCTGGGTGGTGGCCCCGAACCCCAACCCGACGGGCGTCGACGGCGTGTGGCTGCTCACCGCGTCGGGTGTGTCGACAGTGGTGAGCCCCGGGATGGTCATCACGTCGCTAGTAGCGTTCACCGCCCTCTACGGGGCGCTGGCCGTCGTCTGGTTCCGGCTGATGCGCCGGTATGCCGCCGAGGGAGTTGCGCCCAGCGAGGTCGACCCGAGCCCCGACGCCCGCCACGGCGAGCCGGACGACACCGACCGCCCGCTCTCCTTCGCCTACTAGAGAGGATGACCATGGACCTGCCCACCGTTTGGTTCGTCCTGATCGCCGTGCTCTGGACCGGCTACCTGGTGCTGGAGGGCTTCGACTTCGGCGTCGGCATGCTGCTGCCCGTGCTGGGCCGCCGCTCCGACCCCGAGCGCCGCACGATGATCAACACGATCGGACCCGTCTGGGACGGCAACGAGGTGTGGCTGCTCACCGCGGGCGGCGCCACGTTCGCGGCCTTCCCGATGTGGTACGCCACCATGTTCTCCGGCTTCTACCTGCCGCTGCTGCTGATCCTGCTGGCCCTGATCGTCCGGGTTGTCGCCTTCGAGTGGCGCGGCAAGATCGACGACGACCGGTGGCGCGCCTGGGCCGACCGGGCGCTGATCATCGGGTCCTGGGTGCCCGCCGTCCTCTGGGGCGTGGCGTTCGGGAACCTCGTGCGCGGCGTGCAGCTGGACTCGGACTTCCAGTACGTCGGCGGCTTCTTCGCCCTGCTCAACCCGTTCGCGCTGCTGGGCGGAGCCACGACGGCCCTGATCTTCCTGACCCACGGCGCCGTCTTCCTCGCGATGAAGACCGACGGTGACATCAGGCACCGGGCGGCGGCGCTGGCTGCCCGGCTCTCGGTCGCCACGCTGGTTGTGGCCGGAGCGTTTGCGCTGTGGACGCAGCTGGCCTACTCCGTCGCCTGGACCTGGGTGGCCACCGCCGTCGCGGCCGCCGCCCTGCTGTGGCTGGTGCGGCTCACCCGCCGCCGCGCGGAGCGCCAGGCCTTCCTCGCATCGGTGATCGCGATCGTCGCCGCGGTCGTGCTGATCTTCGGATCCATGTACCCCGACGTGATGCCGGCGATCGACCCGGCCAACTCGCTCACCGTCGCAAACGCCGCTTCGGCGACGTACACCCTCACAATCATGACGTGGGTCGCCGTCGCGCTGCTGCCAGTCGTCCTGCTGTACCAGGGCTGGACGTACTGGGTGTTCCGGAAGCGGATCTCCACCGAGCAGATCCCGGCACACGCGGGACTCACCTTTCGCCGTTGAGGTCGACCCAGCGTGGCCTCCTCCGGCACGCCCGGGCAGCGAGGAAGTACCTCCTGCTCACCGCCGCGCTCGGCGGTCTGACCGCGGGGCTCGTCATCACCCAGGCACTGCTGCTCTCGGGCGCCCTCGCGCCGGTCATCGACGGATCGGCTGCCTGGGACGACGTCGCCGGGTGTGTCGGGCTGATCGCACTGGTGGTCCTGGCCCGCGTCGTGGTGACGGGGGCCCAGGAGCGCTTCGCCCACCGCGCGGCGGGCAGGGTCATCGCGGAGCTCCGCGAGCGGGTGCTCAGCCATGCCGTCGCCCTGGGCCCCAGGTGGCTGGCCGAGGCGCAGCCGGCCGGGGTCGCCACCCTGACCGGCCGCGGCCTCGACGGGCTCGAACCGTACTTCGTGCGCTTCCTCCCGCAGCTTCTGCTCGCGGCAACCGTCACCCCAGCCGCCCTGGTGGTGGTCGCGGGACTGGACTGGATCGCCGGCCTGACGATCGCGATCACGATCCCGCTGGTACCGGTCTTCATGGTGCTGACCGGCCGCCTCACCGCGGGTCACGCCGACCGCCGCCTCGCGGTGATGCGCCGCCTGGGGCATCAGGTGCTGGACCTCCTGGCCGGGCTGCCGACGTTGCGCGCCCTCGGGCGGGAGCAGGGGCCCGCCCGGCGAGTCCGGGAGCTGGGTGACGCGCACCGCAGGGCGACCATGGGCACCCTTCGCATCGCCTTCCTGTCGGGGATGGTCCTCGAGCTCCTGACCACGCTGTCCGTCGCGCTGGTCGCCGTCGGGGTCGGTCTTCGCCTGGTCGGCGGCGGGCTCGACCTGCGCACCGGGCTGGCGGTGCTGATCCTCGCGCCGGAGGTGTACCTGCCGCTCCGCGCGGTCGGTGCGCACTTCCACGCGTCCGCCGACGGCGTCGCGGCGGCGGATCGGGCCTTCGCGGTCATCGCCGAGCCGCTGCCCGCCCCTGGCACAGCCCCGGCGCCGGACCTACGTCGGACCACCATCGTCCTGACGGGGGTGAGCGTGCTCACGCCGGACCGGGCAGGGTCCGCGCCGTCCGGACTCGACCTTCGGCTCGAGCCCGGTTCCTTCGTCGCGCTGACGGGGCCCAACGGCTCCGGCAAGTCGACGGCCGCCGCGGTGATCCTCGGCCTGATCAGGCCGGGTGCGGGCACGGTCCGCCTGGTCGGCCCGGCGGGCGATATCGACCTGCACGACGTCGACCTGCGCGGCTGGTGGCCGCAGATCGCCTGGGTTCCGCAGCGCCCGACGATCGAGGCCGGCTCGGTCCGGGAGGCTGTCGGCGCGGCTTCCCCGGCGGAGCTCGAGGAGGCCGCCGGGCTCACCGGCCTCGCGGACGTCGTCGCGGGCCTCCCCGGGGGTTGGGACTGCGCGATCGGCCACGGCGGACACGGCCTCAGCCTCGGCGAGCGGCAGCGCCTCGCGCTGACAAGGGCACTCCTGGGAGCCGCCCCCCTGGTGATCCTCGACGAGCCGACAGCGCACCTTGACGCTCGGTCCCGTCGCCACGTCGACCGGGTGATCCGGGCGTTGCGCGACTCGGGACGCACCGTACTGCTGGTCAGCCACGAGCCGTCCGACGCCGACACCGTGATCGCCTGTCGCTCCGCCGAGGCCCCGAGCGGGTCACGGTGAAGGGCGTGCGGCAGGACCCGCTCTGGCGGGCGGTCGGCATGCTCGGCGTGCGGCCCCTGCGCGCTGCCCGCGCGGTGCTCACCGGGGCGGCCGGCCTGGGCAGCGCCGTCGCGCTCGCGGCGGTCTCGGCCTGGCTGATCGCCCGGGCCTCCCAGATGCCCCCGGTGATGACCCTGACGATCGCTGTGGTCGCCGTGCGGACCTTCGGCATCTCCCGGGGGGTCCTGCGCTACCTCGAACGGCTCGCGTCCCACGACGTCGCCCTGCGCGGCATGTCCACGCTCCGGGCGAGGCTGTACGCCCGGCTCGCAGACAACCCGGGGCGCCTGCTGACGCTGCGGCGCGGCGATCTCCTCGCCCGGGTGGGCGCCGACGTCGACAGCGTGGGCGACGTCGTCGTGCGCGGACTGCTGCCCATCGGGGTCGCCCTGGTGGTCAGCGCGGGGAGCGTCTTGCTCGTCGGGGTGTTCCTGCCCGCGGCGGGCGTCGGCCTCGCGCTCGGCCTGCTGGTCGCCGGCGTCGCCGCGCCATGGTGGGCGGTGCGCGCCGCCCGCACCGCCGAGCTGCGGTCCGCCGACGCCAGGGCGCGGCTCAGCGCCGGCACGCTCTCGCTGCTCGAGGGTTCCGCCGAGCTCCGGGTCTCCGGGCGAATCGATGCGGTGCCCGCGCAGCTCCGCGACACGGAGGCGGAGCTGGCCCGGGCTACGGATGCCGGCGCCCGGCCGGCCGCGATCGCGGCGGCGATCGGACCCCTCGCGGTCGGCCTGGCCGTGCTGACGTCGCTGCGCTGGGGCATCCCCGCGACCACCGCCGGGGCGCTCGACCCGGTGCAGCTCGCAGTCGTGGTGCTGACCCCGCTGGCCGCCTTCGAGGCGGTCTCGCTGCTCCCCGGCGCCGCGGTCGCCCTGCTGCGCTCGCGCCGAGCGGCCCAGCGCGTCGTCGAGCTGCTCGAACCGCTGCCCCTCGGTGCGACACCGAGCGCCCCAGCGGCAGCGACACCGGCCCGCCAGGCGACCACGACGCCGAGCACCCAAGCGACCGCGATGCCCACCCAGTCCCCAGCGGGACCCCTGCTGGTCGCCCGTGGCCTCGCATGCGGCTGGACCCATCCGGTGCTGAGCGGGATCGACCTCGAGCTAGCCCCGGGCCGGCGGATCGCCGTCGTCGGGCCGAGCGGAACCGGCAAGACCACTCTCCTTCTGACGCTGGCCGGGCTGCTTCCCCCGCTGGCCGGCGAAGTGCTGCTGGGCGGCGTGCCCGCGCACTCGCTGCCGCGGGCCGACGCGGCGCGCAAGGTCGCGATGACGGCCGAGGACGCGCACGTCTTCGACACGACGGTGCTGGAGAACCTGCGGGTCGGCCGCGGCGACGTCACGGCGGGCGAGGCCGCCAGCGCCCTCGACGCCGTCGGCCTCGGCGAATGGCTGGCGAGCCTGCCGGCGGGGCTGGAGACCATCCTCGGCTTCGACGCGGCCCGGATCTCGGGCGGGGAGCGGCGGCGGCTGCTGCTGGCCCGGGCCTTGCTCGCGCCGGCCCCGCTGCTGCTGCTCGACGAACCGACCGAGCACGTCGATGCGGGGGGTGCCGAGCTGCTCGCGGGGCTGCTCGACGGCCGGCTGACCCCGGGCCGCGGCGTCGTGGTGGTCACCCATCACCCGGGCGTCGGGGCCGCGGATGAGGTGATCTGGCTCGACCGGACGGGTAGCGTGCGGGCACGAGGTACACACCGCGCGCTGCTCGACGGACCCGACCGGGACTATCGCAGCGCGTGGGAGGGCCGTGAATCAGGAGACAGATGACGCAGTCAGCCCGGGAGGGCCAGCACGGGATCGACCACCACGACGGGTCGTTCGCTGCCGCCGACCTGCTGCAGGCCGCCCTCGGCCTGGCGTCCGACCTGGATCTGCCGACGGTGCTGCACCGCTTCGTGATCGCTAGCGCAACCCTCACCGGCGCCGCCTTCGGCGCAATCAACGTCCTCGATCCGCACGGCCGGTCGACCACCTTCGTGCACACCGGTGTCGACGAGCGCCTGGCCAACATGATCGGCCGATCACCGCATGCGGTCGGCGTGCTCGGGGCCATCCCTTCGCACGGGACAATGCGGCTGGACGACCTCAAGGAGCACCCCTCGTTCCGGGGCTTCCCCCCCGAGCACCCCCCGATGGGCTCGTTCCTAGGCACCGCGGTCCGCGTCCGCGACCGGGTGTTCGGCTACCTGTACCTGTCCAACAAGGCTGGCGGGTTCACCCCCGAGGACGACGAGATCGTGCTCACCCTCGCGGCCTCGGCGGCCGTCGCGATCCAGAACGCCCAGATCTACGCGGCATCCGAGCGCCGGGAACGGTGGCTGCGCGCGGGCCAGCAGATCACCACGATGCTGCTCTCCGGCGCCGAGCAGGAGGACGTGCTCGCCCAGGTCGCGGCGTCCTCCCGGGAGGTGGCCGGGGCCGACACCGCAGCGCTTGTGCTGCCCGGCATGGGCGACTCGCTCGTGATGGAGATCGTCGACGGCCACGGCGCCGACGAGCTGATCGGAACCGTGATGCCACCCGACGGGCGCGCGCGCACCGTGCTCCGGGACGGGAACGGCCTCGTCGTCGACTCCCTGCAGCGGGCCCGCGCGATGCGGGTGGACTCCATGCGCCAGTTCGGCCCGGCGCTGTACGCACCGATGCAGGCGGACGGCCAGGGGGTCGGGGTGCTGGTGCTGCTGCGCCTGGTCGGCTCGCCGCCGTTCGGCCCCACCGACCTGGCCACCGCGGAGTCCTACGCGGCGCAGGCAGCGCTGGCGCTGGTCCTCGCCGAGGCCCGGCACGCGCAGGACGTCGCCGCACTGCTCGACGAGCGGGAGCGGATCGCCCGGGACCTGCACGACCTGGCGATCCAGCAGCTGTTCGCCACCGGCATGCAGCTCGAGACCGTCCGACGCCGAGCGGCCCGCGGGGTGGATCCGTCCGAGCTCACCGGAATCGTCGAAGACGCGCTGGACAGCGTGGACGCCACCGTCCGTCAGATCCGGTCGATCGTGCACGCCCTGCGGGATCCCGACGCGTCGGCGCCGCTGGCCGAGCGGCTGCGCCGAGAGGCCTCTCTCGCCCGAACCGGGCTCGGCTTCGCGCCCTCGCTGGTTGTCACCGTCGACGGCCGGGTGCTGGACTCCCCGGACGCGCTGGAGGGTGACGCCGGCGCCCTCGACGACCGCGTCGGGGAGGACATGGCCGACGACGTCGTCGCGGTGGTCCGGGAGGGCCTCGCCAACGCGGCGCGGCACGCGCAGGCCACGGCCGTCAGCGTCCGGGTCGACGCCCAGGGGACGGGACCGGCGGGCCGGGTCACCGTCGAGGTGGAGGACGACGGCGCCGGCCTGCCGCCCGATCGCGACCGCAAGTCCGGCACCGAGAACCTGGCCGCCCGGGCTCGCCGGCACGGCGGGACCTTCACCATGAACACGGCCGCGGAGGGCCGGGGCACGCTCCTGACGTGGGCCGCCCCCCTGACGGGCCGCTGAGTCGCTCGGCTGGTACCCACAGCCCCCCCCAGCTCCCCGC
>CAYGGX010000067.1:0-12558 GCA_964349585.1 uncultured Actinotalea sp. | reverse complement strand
GTCCTGCTGAGCACGCCCGACGGCTCGGTGCTCATGGGCATGATGAGCGCAATCGCAAGGGCTGGTGCCCTCGCGGGCAGGCATGTCGGCCCGTTCGAGGCGAGGCGCCTGGCGCCCGCGCGTTGGGGCTTCGCGTTGACGCTCGACGACCTGGGGAAGGACTTCAGCTCACTGGTCGCGGTCGCCGCCACCGGGGCACCGGGAAGCGAGAAGGATCTCGCGTTCGGCCTGGCGACCATCTCGGCGGCCGGGGTCAGGTGGTTGCGGGATCCGCTCTCGTTCCGCGGCGGCAGCATCGGCGAGAACCTGCGAGAGGCCGTCGCAGCGAAGCGCGCCGCGTGAGGGTGTGACGAGGGTCGCGCTCATCGGGTCCCCTGATCCACTCCAGGACGTCGAGGATGAGGTCGTGGGGTCGCCGAACCTGATGGAGCGGCGCGGGCACGGTCGGACTCGGCCTCGAGCGCGTCGGCGACCTCGGACGCGTTAGGGCGCCTCTTCCATGCCTCGGCTACGGTCTCTGGGGTGAGATCCGGGAACGACACTGCCGATGGTCAGGCGCTGGCAACGGCGCTCCTCGGCTCTGGGTCCGAGCGGTGGCTTCACGTTGCCGGCGTGGCGGCCGCGGCCGCAAGTGCGGCCGATGGAATTGACGAGCGGGAAGCAGGGCTCCTCGTTTCGGCTGCCTGGCTCCACGACATCGGCTACGCGACGGGGCTCGCCCACACGGGCTTCCATCCACTCGACGGGGCGCGGTACCTCCGGTCACTGGGTGCCCCCGACCGCCTGTGTCGCCTGGTCGCAAACCACACAGGCGCCGGGGTCGAGGCCCGGGCGCGGGGCCTTGGGACTGCGCTCACGACGGAGTTCCCTGCCGAGGTCTCAGCTGTCGCGGACGCCCTCACCTTCGCTGACCTCACCACAGGGCCGACCGGGTTGCCCGTCACGGTCGAGGCTCGGCTATCGGAAATCCTTAAGCGCTACGAGCCGGGCCACGTCGTGCACGACTCGATCCATCAGGCAGCGCCCGATCTGATCGCGACCGTTCGCAGGGTGGAAGCACGCCTGGCCGCAGCTCAGCCCAGGTAGGGCTTCGCCCGCCGCTCCAGGAAGTGGTCGATCCGCTTTCGCATCGACGGATGAATGCTCAGCCCGTCGAGCTCCTCGGGCGCGACCCACCGCAGCTCCTGGCTCTCGGAGTCCTTCTCCAGCGTCCCGCCGGCCACCCGGCACTCGAAGGCGAGCGTGAACTGCTGCCGCACCTCGCCGTCGGTGTAGGCGATGACGTGCTTGGGGTCGGTGTACAGCCCGACGAGCCGGACCACCTCGACATCGAGCCCGGTCTCCTCCCGGACCTCCCGCACCACGGTCTGAACGATGCTCTCGCCGAAGTCGTGGGTGCCGCCGGGCAGCGCCCACAGGTCGTTGTCGACGCGGTGCTCGAGCAGGATCCGACCCTGGTCGTCGGTGATGCAGCCGACGGCCGCCGGGACGACACTGTTCGGCGTCGGCGCGTTGGGGTCGTCGTAGTAGTCGGTGCGGGCCATGTCGCCTCCGCTCACTCGTACGTGCGGGCGTCGTGCCATGCGAACTCGAAGCTTCGAGCGTATCGATCGAAGCTGAACCCGTCCGATGTCCGTCGGACGTGGAGGACGGGGGCCTGAGAGGCCGGTATCCCCAGGATGTGATGGTTGGCGAGCACCTCCGTGTCGGAGATGTAGAGCGACGTGTAGAGCGTCGTCGCGTGCAGGCGCACCTCGATGCCCGGGTACCCAACTAGCGGCTCGATGATGCGCAGGCTGTTCCGCACCCGCGCCGCCATGTCGATGCCCTCCTCCTCTCCCCGCCGGGCGACGGCGGGGCAGTCCGGGTCACCGAGCGCGAGGCGGATCCTGACGCCCTCGCTCGCCCGCAGGCGCAGGCAGTCGAGCACGCCCGGGTCGGCTTCGAACCATGGCAGGCCGGCGTAGACCAAGACGCTGAACGACGTCGTCGGGCCCCTGAGCAGACCGGTCCACAGGTGCTGTGGCACGAGGCCGCGGTGAGGGTAGCTGTCGACGCCTTCCGGAAGCCCCGACCTCTGGGTCGGCACCCCGGCGTGGCCCTGCCAGAGATAGGAAGGTTCGACTCTGAGAACCTTGGCCACTGCCCACTGGTTGTAGGTCCGCGGGACGCGGCCCTCGCGGATCCACCGCTCGACCGTCTTCGGGTCCACCTGTACCGCCTCGCCGAGCGTGACGGGGTTGAACCCTGCGGCGTGCATCGCCGTCTCGAGCTGGACGTTCCTCATGATCGCCCCTTGGTGTCACACCGGGGACGTCCCGTGCGCTGTGGGACGTCCCGAAGCGTCCTGCGGTGACCTGCCGCCGTCCTGCGTACTCGCCGTCCGATGGGTGTCATGCGACGCCTCTCGGAAGTCCCCGACACCATGTCCACTCCCCTCATCGCCCCTGCCTCCTCGCCCACGCGCGAAGCCGACGTCGTCGACGTCGACACCAACGAGGGGCTGCGGATCGCGCTCGGCCTGGTCGCCGCCCACGGGTGGGACAGCGAGCAGGGCCGAGCGGTGATGCAAGCCCTCACTAGTAGGTGTGCGAAATGGGGGGAGAAGATTTCGCACAGGCACGGGGCCGGCCGTCCGACCGACCCTGGCGACGTCCTCACGCTCGCCTGGCTCACCCTCGACAGGTTCGCTCGCAACGTTGCCGCAGCGGAGGCACCGTGGGCGTATCTGTGGACAGCGGTGGGTCGGGCGCTGGCTGTGGACGACGCCGCGGCAGCGATGCTCAGCGCCCGCACAGTCCGGCGGCCGCGCTGCGAATGGCCCGTCGGCGTGAACCGTCTGGGCGCCGATGACGACCGCCTGGCGACGGCGGCCGATCTGGACGGCAGCGCTGCCGGGATGGGCCAGCGTGGCCGGGACCGATCTCCAGCGTTGACCGCGCTCGTCCAACACCTTGCTGGCGACGACCCCGGCGAGGTCGAGTTCTGGGCCGACGCCGTCGACCGGGCGCTCGACGTGATGGCCGGCGCTCGCCGGTCGTACGAGGAGGTCACCCTGCGAGGTGACCTGTACCTGCGGGACGTTCTCGGACTGAGCGGCGCCGAGCTGGCGGCCCTGGCCGCTCTGCTCATCGGCCCGCGGCGAGGCGACCGCGCGTCGCAGTCGCTGCTGCTCGCTCTGCACCACGACGTCGCGACCCGGCCGGCCGACGTCGTCGGCGCCGTCGACCGGATCGTCTTCCTGACCGCCCGGCGGCATGCCGTCGCGGGCGCCCTGCCGGTCACCACCGCCGCCTGACGCGTGCCCGAGTCCTGCGGTGTGCGCACGGACCGGCGTCCCTCGAAGGAACGCGCACACCGGGAGGTCGCGATGAAGAAGTCTGTGGGGATCGCTGCTGCAGTCATCGTGCTGCTCCTGGTCGTCGTCCTCGCGTCGACGATGGGCGGCCCTCGTGAGCCGAGCGGCGCGCCGACGTCCGATCCCCCGAGCGTCCCCAGCCAGCCTCGACAGATGCCTGACGCGACCTCCCCGTCAGGCACCGCCCTTCGGGCGGGCTCCCTGCCGCGGACCGATCAGCCTGACGCGTACGCCGTAGCAGTCGCCGGCGTCGTCTTCGCGCTCGACACCCGCGACCTCGACCCCGCGGACTACCGCGAGCTCCTCTTGGCCGACGCCGACCCCGGCCTCAGCGAGACCGGGCGAGCCGACCTCGAGGCACTGATCGCCGGCCGCATCCCCGCCGACGAGCTGTGGCAGCGCATGCGCGCCAACCAGCAGCGGTCGACCTTCGAGGCGAGCGACGTGTGGGAGCCCGGCTCCTGGGCGCAGGTCGTCACCAGCGGACAGGCGGAACCAGGTTGGGCGATGCGCAACGTCACCGGCATCGAGACGACGACGTACGTCGAGGCCGGCGTGGAGAAGACCGCTTCCCGCGAGCGGACGGTCACCATCGGCATGCGCTGCCCGGCCGACGGCGCCGACGTCGACCGGTGCTACCTGGTCCTCGTGGGCGCGGCTGTGGTGCCCTGATGCTCGCGAAGCTCGGCGCCACCGCGATCGCGGCCGTCCTCGTCCTGACCGGTGCGCTCGCCGGCCTTGCCGGCTCGATGAACAGCGAGACCGCCTGTGGGCTCAGCAGTGGCCCCGTTGTGGACCTCGACGCGGAACAGGCCGCATCCGCACGGGCGATCGTCGCCGTCGGGCAACAGCGCGGCGTGCCCCCGCGGGGACTGCTGATCGCACTCATGACGGCGATGCAGGAGTCAGGGCTGCGCAACCTCGACTACGGCGACCGGGACTCCCTCGGCCTCTTCCAGCAGCGCCCGTCAATGGGCTGGGGCACACCGGAGCAGGTCCGTGAGCCCACGTATGCCGCCGCTGCCTTCTACGGTGGGCCGTCCTCACCGACCGACAACGCGGGCCTACTCGACGTCGTCGGCTGGGAGGCGATGGCCCTCACCGAGGCCGCACAGGCCGTCCAGCGCTCGGCCTTCCCGGACGCGTACGCCAAGTGGGAGCCGGCCGCACGCACCTGGCTCGCGGACATCCTCGACGACCCGGCGGCGGCCGCATCGCCGGGTTGCGCCCCCGCGTCGGAGTCCGCGCGCGTTGCCATTGCCGCCGCCGAGCGGTGGCTCGGGACGCCCTACGCCTGGGGTGGCGGCGACCTGAACGGACCGACACTCGGGTTCGGCGCAGGCGCCGGCACCGTCGGCTTCGACTGCTCCGGCCTGACGCGCTACGCCTGGGCGCAAGCGGGCATCCTGCTCCCCCGGACGTCGCGGGAGCAGTGGAACGCACGCGGCGTGCGCGTGACCACGATGACCCAGCTGCAGCCGGGCGACCTCGTCTTCTTCGCCGACGACTTGGGCGACCCGTCGACGATCTTCCACGTGGCCATGTCCCTAGGGGGCGACGCGATGATCGAGGCCCCTCAGAAGGGCGACGTCGTGAAGATCGAGCAGCGGGTCTCTCAGAGCTCCTTCTGGGCGCCGAAGTTCATCGGAGGGCTGCGGCTCGACGCTGGACCTCCAGCCTCCGCTCGAACGGGAGCCGAGCGCCGGTGACAGCGCCGCGTAAAACGGCCCACCGAGACGATAAGGCCGAACGGGCCACACGAAAGCAGTGGAAAACCCTTGAGGACATCCCGGGCGTCACTGTGGCGAGTTGCAGTCGGGTCACCTTCATAGGTGAGCGACGCCACGCCGGCCACCCTCATGTAGGTATGAGCTCTCGGTCGGCCCGATCCGACGACGGAAACGGGACAGCAGGGGCGGCGGCGCGGCAAACGACTCCCACCGGCTCCCAGAGGCCGTCGGCTCCCGACTATGTCGCGACAACTCCAGCAAGTGCGTTCAGCGCAAAGCCCAACACAACCAGCGTGAAGTACCATACAACGAACCCACGCAAGCGAGTTGTCGCGTCGCGTTCGGCCGCGGATCCCCATCTACTGACCACGATCAGGACCATCCCTGCGCTTAGGCCTGGCCACAGGAGAATCCCGAAGACCACCGTCATCAGCCGGAATCCGGGCGGGACCGACGCCCAGAGCAACACGACGGCACCCGCTACCGGAAGTATGGCCAGAGCGCTCGCGGCGATCGAAAACAACGCAAGTCGCACGGTTGTCGCGTGCTTCTCAGCACGCACTGCGCGCTCCTCAGCGGCACTCCTGTCTAGCGACGCTCGGTTCGCCTCAGCAATCGCGCTGGCAGCCTCAAGGTCGGCCTGATCTATCCTGGCCGCGAGCCGCGCAATCTCGGACTCGCGGGAGTTAGCTGAGGCCTGAAGGGCAGTCGCACGATCCTGCTCGGCCTTGAGTTGGCGCCGCAGCTCTTCTTCTTGCTCAATCACTTCGGATTCGATCAGCTGAGCCATTTCCTTCTCGCCTCGTGCAGCCAGCATACGAGTGCGAAGGGCATCACTGGACAAGAGCGCCGTTATGGCGTCTGTAGATAGCCGGTCAGAGTTCGCGAACCTATTGAGCGTTTGCAAAATCCTGACCGTGGCCCGCTCAAGATCCGCGTCGTACTCAAAGAAGAGCAGAGGGATTCGGAGCGTCCGTACGATCGCCGAATCGAGGTTCTCACCGCGAGGCAGCCAGAAGGCGAGCATCTGGACCAGCGTTGTCGGATGTAGACAGAGTGGAACAAGGTCGCTGGATACCCTGGCCTTCATGGCATCGAACCCGAGGAAGGCGAAGTCGACCGTCACGATCCAGTACTTGGCCGCGAGAGGCGACTCTACATAGACTTCCCGCTTGTCGCGCACACAATGCCACAAGACGACGTCGTGTCGGATCTGTTCGTACGACTTCTCGGGCAACCCTCGCTTCGCACGAGCCTTCCCCTGGACTTCACTCTGAGCGAGAATGTCGTCAATCACCGATTGCTTCACGTGGTACGGTGTGAGGTCCTGATTGTAAAGTTCAATCCCGTGCAGGCGCGCCACCGTCAATAGATTCTCTGCGTAGTAACCAAAGTACTCCTGGGCGCTCCGGATTCCATCCGTACGCCCGGCCTGCTCTATGAACCGCTTCTTGAGACCACTGAAGGGAATAGTGTTCGCGGCCAATCGCATCTGCGGCGTGAGTACGACGCCTTCCATACCAGCGGCGGTCCGGGTCAGTGACTCACGAGCTTCGTGAATCGTTTCGTTAGTGATGTAGAGGCGGAAGTCGACGAGGCCCTTCAAGTCGCCCTCGAGCGCCTCCAACGCTACGGCCGCCTCGTTGGCTGGGTTCTCGTGGAGGTCCAGAAGCGAGAACAACAGGTTGGTGTCGACGAACACCACAAAGGAAGGCTTCTGCTGCGTCGTTTGTGCGAGTCGCTCGATTGTCGACCGCGGCCACGTCGTGGCCTGTACAAAGAAGTACGTGGCGAGGCGGTTCACAACGTACGAGCGGGCGGGCGTTCTGGCCGGGTCCAGGAACTGCGAGGCGATGACGCGCGCGGCCTCCTGCTCCGCGGGATCGAAGGCGGCAAGATAGTCGTCGAGAAGCGGAGACCCGTTTAGGGCAAACGGCGTGCCTTGGAGGAACGCGTATGTGTTTGCGCCCAGATCGTAGATGAGCGGCACAAGGAGCTTCTCATTGAACACCAGCCACGCGGTCTCGGCATCACACCCGGGCGCGACGGCTTCCGCAATTGTGCGGAAGGTCTGCGCCGCTTCGGCCTCTTCGTTTTCCCCTCGCTCAATGCCAGCGATGAGCGAAAGAGCACGAGCCTCTGAAATCTTGTAGGCATCCCCGCCTAGGTCTAGTACCGAGCCGTCTGCCTCGAGTTGAGCAAGTTGCTCACGGACTTCGTCGATTGTGACCTTAATTGCGTAATCTTGCTCCAGGCTTGACGTCACCGCGGCGACGGAGAGTGGGCGAGACGCGACCCAGAGCACGGACAGTACGGCCTGCGAAATGGCCCGCCGCCACCAGTTCGATTGTGACAGCTCGACGGAGCTCACAAGAGAAACGAGTTCGGATGGAAGGCGCGGCGGGCGGGCCGGCACAGACGTGGCCATGCCCGGGACTGTACCGCCGCGGGGCCGCCAATTTGGGTCGCTTGGGTGCCCGTTTGCCGGGATTCGGAAAGTGCCGAAGACCTAGCCGTCGGCGATCTCACCGACGCCTGGCCGAGGGACGTTGGGATGCGCTGCACGTTCGCTCCAAGTTGAACCTCCGAGGACCCGGCCGGTGCCAGAGGGGTTCCTGACTGGCGCGTCGGATCGGCGCTCCCCGCTCGCCGAGGCCACCCCGCGGCGGGAGTTCCCCTGTGGCCCGCAGGCGTCGACTCCAGCTGCGTCGCCAAGGCTCGCTGGAAGTCACCCGTGCGCGGGCATCGGGCTCCCCGTGACGATCCGCCTCAGGGCGGACCCTCGACAGAAGGAGACCGCCATGGTCCGGACACACACCGCACTCGGCAGGCTCCTGCCGTTCGACGACCCCGGGATCTCCTCCAACACCTCCGGCTTGCCCGGCCTCGCGCAGCTCCGGGAGATCGTCGGGGCACTCCTGACGTTCGGGCTCGTCGCCTGCGTCGCGGCGCTCGTGGTCTCTGCCGTGGTGTGGGGCTTCGGCTCGAACTCGGGGAACCCGCACCTGGCGGGACGAGGGAAGACCGGCGTCGTCGTGGCGGCCGGCGCGGCGCTGCTCATCGGGGCAGCGAACGCGATCGTGACCTTCTTCTCCAACACCGGCTCGCTCGTCTGACCCCGGCTCGCGAGCGATCGGAGCCGAGCTCATGGACATGTGCGATCTGCTTCCCATCTCCCCCGCCTGCCTCGCCTCGGACGCCGTGGGCGGCGTCGGCAGCTTCGCGGCCGGCGGGATCCTGGACTCGATCGGGGCCGCGTTCGCCTCAGCCGCGGAGAGCGTGATGAACGCCGTCTTCGACGCCATCTCCACGACCACGACCGTCGACCTCACCGCCGAGTACGTCACCCGCAACGCCGCAGCGCTCGGTTCGGTCGCGCTCGTCGTGATCGTCGGGCTGTTCGTCGCGCAGGTCATCGGTGCTGCGATCCGCAGGGAACCCGGTGGCCTGGCCCGCGCGGTCACCGGCGCGGGCGTCGCGACGCTCGGCACCGCAGCCGCGGCCGCCGTCGTGCAAGCGCTGCTCATCGCCGTCGACGGCATCTGCGACGGGATCGCGGGCCTGGCCGGCACGTCCATCCAGGATGCCGCCCGCGGCCTGATCGACGCCGCACTCCTCGCCGAGGTGGCCTCCGCTGGCACCGGCGGAGCCGGCGGCGCCCTGCTCATCGTCTTCGGCCTGCTGTTCATCGTGGGCGCCGCGCTCACGCTCGGGACGCTGTTGGTGCGTCAGGCGCTGATCGTCATCGCCGTGGTCGTTGCGCCCCTCGCCCTGGCCGGAGGCGCAGCCCGAATCACGTCGGGCTGGGTGATCCGCTGGGTGCAAGTGACCCTCGCCCTGGTCCTGTCGAAGCTCGCCATCGTGATCGTCTTCGTCGTCGCGATCGGGATGGTCGGTGGGGCGACGGGGATCGGCGCGCTCCTGTCGGGGCTGATCCTGCTGCTCCTGGCCTCGCTGGCGCCGTGGGCGTGCTTCAAGATCCTCGACTTCGCCGGAACGCACGTTGCCGGTGAGTGGCACAGGTCGACCAACGGCTCGGCCATGGCGGTCGCCAACCAAGGACGCGTCAGCGTCCAGTCGGTGATGCGCTCCGTCACCGCAGTCGTCGGCGGAGCCACCGCGGGGCCGGCCGGAGCGGCCGCTGGCGGCGTCGCGGCGTCCGGGTCGAGCCGGTCCAGCGCGCCGCCTATCCCCGTGCTGACTCAGGCGTGGTCCGCGCCGACGGCGTCTCCACCGGCCGCTCGTGAACCCGCCCCCGCACCGCCAAGCCCTGGAGGGCCCGCATGACGATCGCCCGACCGCACACACACGGCGCTACCACGGCTCCGGGGACCGTTCGCTTCGGCCGCCGGTCCACCCGGGGCGTCCTCCTCGGGCTCTCGGGGCCGCGCCTTGTATGCCTCGCGGTCGCCCTGCTCATCGTCGTTCCGGCGGTGTACGCGGCGGGCATTCCCGGAGTCATCGTGACCTCACCAGCGTGGGGCCTCGCCGTCGCCGCGGCGTCGGTGTCCGTCGCCGGCCGGCACGCCGCCGAGTGGGTGCCCGTGTACGGGCATTGGCTGCTGCGCCGCGCCCTGCACCAGAACGTCTACGGCGTGCGGGTCCTGACACCGCGTCCGGCGGGCACCCTCGCCCTCCCGGGCGACGCCGCCCGCCTGCGCCTGCACCACGACGAGCTCACCGGAGCGGCGATGATCCACGACCCGTACGCCAACACCCTCACCGCCGTCGCCAAGGTGCGGCACCCCTCGTTCGTGCTCCAGTCACCGAGCGATCAGGAGCGGCGCGTCGCCGGATGGGGTCGCGCACTCGCCACGGCGTGCGCCTCGGGCCGGATCGCCCGGGTGCAGGTGCTCGAGCGGACCCTGCCGGACTCCGGTGCGGGCGTGCGCAACCACTGGGCGGCCCGTGGGATCCCGGGTGACTCCTGGGTGTCGCGGCAGTACCACGAGCTGCTCGAGCAGGCGGCCCCGGCGACCGAGCGGCACGAGACCACGATCAGCATCAGCCTGGACATGTCGCGTGCCAGGCGTGCCGTGCGCGCCGAGGGCGGGGGCGTCGGCGGAGCGGCCGCGGTACTGCGCCGCGAGCTGACGACCGTCGTCGCGGCACTGCGCGCGGCCGAGATCACCGTCGAGGGCTGGGTCGACCCCGAGAACCTGTCGGTCATGCTCCGCCTCGCCTACGACCCCGACGCCGCCCGCCGCCTGGACCGCACCGCCATCGGGCGCAGCGTGGAGACGGCGGGACCGGTGACCGTGCACGAGCACCTGGACCACCTGCGCACCGACACCGGCGTCCACGCCGTGTACTGGATCAGCGAGTGGCCCCGCTCGGAGGTCTACCCCGGCTTCCTGTCCACCATCCTGCTCGCCGCAGGCGTGCGGCGGGCGACGTCGATCGTCGCGCAGCCGCTGACCACGACCGAGGCCATGCGCGCCGTCCGGAAGGAGCGCGTGGAGTACCAGACCGACGCCGCGCACCGCGCTCGCATCGGGCAGATCACCGACGCCGGAGCGGAGCAGGAATGGGCCGACGTCACCCAGCGCGAGCGGGACCTGATCGCCGGGCACGGCGACCTGCGCTTCGCCGGGTTCGTGGTTGTCACTGCACCCGACCTCGATGCACTCCAGGCCGCACGGTCGGCGATCGAACAGGCCGCCGTCCAGGCCGGCTGCGAGACCCGGCTGCTGCTCGGTCAGCAGGCGCAGGCGTTCGCGGCGGCCGCGCTGCCGCTGTGCCGCGGGATCTGAGCGCATGGACGCGCCGCGCACCCATGCCACTCAACTCGTCGCACCCGCAGCCGAGCTCGCCGCAGGTCGCCGCGAGCGACGGCGCCGTCTGGCGACGGCGCGACGTGATGCGCGCGCGGAGGCACTCGGGGTACGGCGCGATCGCGCACCGGCCGGCGGGCAGAGTCCCGGTCCCGCCTACGTGCCGCGATCTGGCGAGCCGGGCCCTGGCGCGCTGCGCTCATGGCTGCCCTTCGCCGTCCCGCCGCACGCGGCGACGTCGGCCACCCTCGCCGGCGCGTACCCGTTCCTCGCCGAAGCGGGCTTGGGGTCGGAGGGCGTGTTGATCGGCACTGACCTGCTCTCGGGCGGCGCGTTCGTGTACGACCCGTGGGAGCTCTACGCGCAGGGGCTGATCACCAACCCGAACGTGCTGCTTGCCGGCGTCATCGGCACGGGCAAGTCCGCCCTCGCCAAGTCCTTGGCGACCCGGTCCCTGGCCTTCGGGATCCGCGTGTATGTCCCCGGTGATCCCAAGGGCGAGTGGACCGCCGTGGCGCGCGCCGTCGGCGGCGCAACCATCTCCCTCGGGCACGGGCTGCCCAACCGCCTGAACCCGCTCGACGCCGGGCGACGCCCCGACGGGCTGGCCGACGAGCATTGGGCCGGACTGGTGTGGTCCCGACGCCGCGAGCTGCTCGGCACCCTGGCCGAGACCGTCCTGGTCCGCGCACTGCGGCCCGTGGAGCACACGGCGCTGGACGCCGCCCTGGCCGATGCGGTCGCCGCGTTCACCGAGCCGACCTTGCCCGACGTCGTCGCCCTGCTGATCAATCCAATGGGCGCCGACGACGTCGACGCCGACCAGCTCCGCGTCGACGGGCGCGAGGTCGCCCACGCTCTGCGACGGCTCGTCCGCGGCGACCTCGCCGGGATCTTCGACGGGCCGTCGACCGTCGCGTTCGACCCGGACGCTCAGATAGTCACGCTCGACCTCTCCCAGGTCTCGGGGAACGACACGCTGCTCTCGCTAGTGATGACGTGCGCATCGGCGTGGATGGAGGGCGCACTGCTAGACCCGGCTGGCGGACGGCGGTGGGTGGTCTATGACGAGGCGTGGCGTGTCATGCGCCACCCCGCGCTGATCCGGCGGATGCAGGCGCAGTGGAAGCTCTCCCGCGCCTACGGCATCGCCAACCTCATGGTGATCCACCGGCTGTCTGACCTCGACGCCATCGGGGACCTCGGCTCGGAGGTCCGCGCGCTCGCCCAGGGCCTGCTCGCCGACTGCTCGACGCGGATCATCTACCGCCAGGAGGCCGACCAACTCGCGGGTTCCGCGCTGGCACTCGGGCTGACCGAGACGGAGACCGACCTGCTGCCCACGCTCGGCGTCGGGCAGGGGCTGTGGCGCATCCGCGACCGGGCGTTCGTCGCCCAGCACCAGCTGACGCGCGGTGAGCTCGAGGTGTTCGACACGGCGGCGCGAATGGCGGGGCGGTCGTGAGAGCCGGTGCGGGCCGCGAACCTGGGAGCCGCGTGGCGCCGTCGGGGTCGCTGACGGACGTCGCCTTCGGCGCCCTTGCCGCTCTTGTCGGCGCGGCGGGAGTCCTGTGGGTCGGGGCTGCTGCAGCGGCGGTTGTGACCGGGCGCGAGGCCCCGCCGGCCGGGCTGGCCGGCTCGCTCGCCGTCCTTCGTGAGCCGGCCGATCCGAGCGCCGCATGGGGGACGCCGATGC
>CAYGGX010000066.1:0-12597 GCA_964349585.1 uncultured Actinotalea sp. | reverse complement strand
TTCCTAGCGCGACGCGCTAGCCCGCTCCACCGCGACCTCGGCGACCTCGGCGACCTCGGCCGCCGGGTGACCCTCGCCCTCCTGGTACTTGGCCAGGTCGGCGCGCCAGTAGCCGACGAAGCTGATCCGGCTCTTCGGTACGCCGGCCGCCACCAGGTGCCGCCGCCCGCGGGTCGGCAGCTCGTGCTCGCCGCAGACGTGGGCGGACAGGGTCGCCGGATCCGCCGGGTGCCAGGCGAGCACCTCCTCGAGCGCGAGCCGTCCGGGCACGTCGTGCGAGCCGCCACGGTCGAGCCACCTGACCTCGAACCCCGGTGGCGCATCGACCGGCTGGGCGTCGTCGGCCGACGGAACCTCGATGATCGCCAGGCCGCGCGCGCCCCGCGGCAGGTCGCGCAGGATCCCGACGACGGCCGGCATGGCCGTCTCGTCCCCGACCAGCAGGTGGAAGGTGGTGTCGGGGGCGAACTCGTACCCGCGGCCCTGGTCCAGCAGCACGACGGTGTCCCCGGCACGCGTCCGCTGGGCCCAGCGCGAGGCATGGCCCTCGTCGCCGTGCACCACGAAGTCGATGTCGAGCTCGCGCGCCTCCGGGCGGAAGTCGCGGACGGTGTAGTTGCGCAGCACCGGCCTGACGGCGGCGGGGATCCGTAGGTACCTGGCGTAGCCGGCCGCCCCGAGCCGCCCGGGCAGCTCCCAGCTGGTGGTGCCGTGCTCCTGGGGCAGGAACAACCGGAACCAGTGGTCGTAGCCGTGCCGCGGCATGGCCGCGAGCGACTCGCCAGCGACGGTGACCCGGATCAGGTTCGGGCTCACCCGCTGGGTCGCGGTGACCTGCACCCGGCACAGGGTCGAGCCCCGACGCGCGTCCTTGAACCCCATCGCCTTCGTCCTCTCGTCTGTCACTTCGTTCACGACGTCGACCTCGCTCACGACGCCGCCCGCGCGACCCGCGCGTACCTGCCGAGCGGCAGCACGAGGGGCCGCCCGGTGACCGGGTCGGGCATCACGTGGGCCTCGAGCCCGAATACCTCGCGCACCACCTCGACTGTCAGCACCTGCTCCGGAGGGCCGACGGCGTGCACCCGCCCGTCGCACACCGCGACCAGCCGGTCGGCGTAGCGGGCCGCGAGGTTGAGGTCGTGCAGCACCATGAGCACAGTCGTGCCCCGGGTGCGGTTGAGGTCTGTCAGCAGGTCGAGCACCTCGACCTGGTGGGCGACGTCCAGGAAGGTGGTCGGCTCGTCGAGCAGCAGGACGTCCGTCTGCTGGGCGAGCACCATCGCCAGCCACACCCGTTGGCGCTGGCCGCCGGACAGCTCGTCGACGCTGCGGTCGGCGAGGTCAGCGGTCCCGGTGACGTCGAGCGCGTCCGCGACAGCGGCGGTATCGGCGGCGGACCACGTGGAGAACAACCGCTGGTGGGGGTGGCGCCCGCGCCCGACAAGGTCGGCGACGACGATGCCCTCCGGCGCCACCGGGCCCTGCGGGAGCAGGCCGAGCGTGCGCGCGACCTCGCGGGTGGGCAGGCGGTGCAGGTCCTTGCCGTCGAGCAGCACCCGCCCCGCCCGCGGCTTGAGCAGCCTGGCCAGCGCGCGCAGCACCGTCGACTTGCCGGAGCCGTTCGCCCCGACCACCGCCGTGATCTCCGCCGGCGCGACAGCAAGGTCGAGGTCGTGCACCACCACCCGCTCGCCGTAGGCGAGGGTCACGTCGTCGGTCCGCAGGGTGTGCGCGGGCAGCTGCCAGCCGCCCCTGGTGGCCAGGGCGTCGTCGGGCACGACGTCGTCGGGCAGCGCCTTTTCGGTCACAGCGCCCCTCCCGTCCGGTAGGTGCGCACGAGCAGGTAGAGCAGGAACGGGGCGCCGAGCAGTCCGGTCACCACCCCGACCGGGTAACGGGTCCCGGTCGCGACCTGCCCGACGAGGTCCGCGGCCAGCACCAGGACAACGCCGACCGACCCGGACGCGAGCAGGGAGTGCCCCGACCCGATCAGCCGGGCCGCGATCGGCCCGGCCATGAACGCCACGAAGGCGATCGGCCCGGCGGCGGCGGTGGCGACCGACAGGAAGACCACGGCGGTGAACATCACTACCAGGCGGGTGCGATCCACCGACACCCCGACACCGGCTGCGCCTTCGTCCCCGAGGCGGAGCAGCTGGAGGCTTCGGGCCTGGCCGGCGACCAGCGGCAGCCCGAGTGCCAGCGCGACGAGCACCGGCGTCGTGCGCGACCAGCTCGCGCCGTTCAGGCTCCCGGCCAGCCACTGGAGCGCCTCCTGGAGGTCCCACTGCGGGGCGCGGCTGAGGACGTAGGCGACCGCCGAGTTGAGCATCGCGGCGAGCCCGATGCCGACCAGGATCAACCTGGTCCCGGCGAACCCCTGGCGCATCGCCAGCAGGTAGATCACCGCGGCCGCACCGAGTCCGCCGAGCAGGGCGAGCAGGGCGACGACGTCGTCCCCGGCCGACAGCACGACGATCCCGAACACCGCTGCGGCGCTGGCGCCGGAGCTGATCCCGATGATGTCCGGCGCGGCGAGCGGGTTGCGCAGCATCGTCTGGAACACGGTCCCGGCGGCACCGAACGCGACGCCGACCGCCAGCCCGGTGACCGCGCGCGGCAGCCGCAGCCCGAGGACCGTGAACGAGGCCCCGGGGACGTCCTGGCCCAGCAGCGCGCGGGCGACATCGGCCGGGGGGTGGTAGGTAGTGCCGACGAGCAGCGACGCCGCGAGCAGCGCGAGCGCCGCGACGGCGAGGAGTAGGAGCACGCGCCTACGGCGGGACCCGCGGCGCGCCCGGCCGGCGACGACAGCCTCGAAGGTGGTCGCGCGGGTGGGCGCTGGGGTGGCGACAGCGGCGGTCGCGGCGGCGGTCACAGCTCACGCACCCGAAGGCCGCGGACGAGCGCGATGAACACGGGAGCGCCGATCAGCGCTGTGATGATGCCCACCTCGATCTCTGCCGGCCGGGCGATGACGCGCCCGACGACGTCCGCGATGGTCAGGAGCGCGGCCCCGGCCACGGCCGAGGTCGGCAGCAGCCACCTGTGGTCGGTCCCGACCGCGAGCCGGGCCGCGTGCGGCACCACGAGACCCAGGAAGGCGATCGGCCCGGCCACGGCCGTCGCCGCGCCGGCGAGCACGACGGCCCCTACCCAGGCGACCAGGCGGGTGCGCGCCACGTGCACGCCGAGGCCGGCGGCCAGGTCGTCGCCGAGGGCTAGGGAGTTCATCGCCCTGGCCATCCCGGCGACGACGAGCGCGCCGACGAGGAGGAACGGGGCTACCGCACCGATGCGCCCCCAGTCGGCCCCGCCGACCCCCCCGACCTGCCAGAACCGGAAGGTGGTCATCACGTCGACCCTGGGCAGCAGGATGGCGCTGATCAGCGACATGAAGGCGGCGGTGGTGGCCGCGCCGGCGAGGGCGAGCTTGAGTGGGCTCGCCCCGCCCTGGCCGAGCGAGCCGATCGTGTAGACGGCCGCCGCCGCCGCCGCCGCGCCGATCATCGCCGCCACGATGTAGCCGACCGGACCGGTGACGCCGAGGAACACGATCCCGACGACCACCGCGAGCGCGGCACCGGCGCTGACCCCGAGGATGCCGGGGTCGGCGAGCGGGTTGCGGGTCACTGCCTGCATGGCAGTGCCGGCCAGTGCGAGCGCCGCCCCGATGAGCATGGCGAGCACAGTGCGCGGGATGCGCTGGAGCACGGCCGCCTCGGCCACCGAGCCGTCGCCGCCACCTGTCAGCGCTGAGACGACCTCGGCCGCGCTGACCGGCCGGGTGCCGAACGCGACGGAGGCCAGGACCGCGAGGCCGAGCACCCCGATCGCGAGCGCGAGCACGGCCAGGCGGGCCCCAGTCGTCCGACGTCGTCGCCCGGCTGGGCCGCCGAGGCGACCCGGACCGGGTTCGGACAAGGGGGGCGATCGGTGGGCGACCACCGGAGCCTGGACGGCGACCATGCCTAGTCGGCCAGCGGGGCCGCGAGCAGGGCCAGGTATTCGGCGACCCCCCAGCCGATCGACAGCGGCGACGGGTTCGCCGACGCGGCGAGCGGCGTGGAGTTCTCGAGCACCGCGACCCGACCCTCGGCGATCGCCGGGATCGTGGCGAGCAGCGGGTCGGCCTGGAGCTGGGCGACGATGTCGCTGCCCGCGTCACCGTAGGTGACGAACAGGTCGACGTCGGCGAACCGGTCGGCCTCTTCGGCGGAGACCGTGACGTAGAAGGTGTCGGTCCCAGCGGTCTCCTCGGTGACGACCGTCGGCAGCGGCAGCCCGAAGTCGACAAGGAAGCCGGGCCGGGTGTCGTGGCTGGTGTAGAAGCCGATCTGGCTGAAGTCGGCCGGGTCGATGTAGGAGAACAGCACCTTCGCGCCGTCCAGCGCGGGGTTGGCGGCCAGGGCGGCCTCGACCTGGGCGTCGAGGTCGGCGATGAGCGCCTCGCCCTCCTCGGCCAGTCCGAGGGCCGTGGAGCTGATGGTGATCATGTCCTGGTACGACGTGCCCCAGGCGACCTCGGGGTAGGCGATCGTGGGCGCGATCTGGGAGAGGGTCTGGTACTCCTCCTCGGTGATCCCCGAGTAGGTGGCCAGGATCAGGTCGGGCTCAGTGGCGGCGACGCCCTCGAAGTCGATCCCGTCTGTCTCGTCGAACAGCACCGGGGTGTCGGCGCCTAGCGCGGCGAGCGCGTCTTCGACCCAGGGCAGCACGCCGTTGTCGTCGTCGTCGCCCCAGGTCGCCGCGGCCATGCCCACCGGGACGATGCCGAGCGCGAGCGGGACCTCGTGGTTGGCCCAGGCGACCGTGGCGACGCGCTCGGGCGCGGCGTCGATGGTGGTCTCGCCGAAGGCGTGCTCGATCGTGAGGGGGAAGGCGCCGTCGGCGGCTACCTCGATCGGCTCGTTGGTCGTGTCGTTGGCGTCCGGGGCGTTCCCGGTCGAGCCGCAGGCCGCGAGGAGGCCTACCGCGGCCACCGCTGCGGATGTCGAGAGGAAGCGCCGGGCGCGCATGAGTGCTCCGTTCGTGAAGGCAGGTACTCGCCTCGGTCTGTCGGGCTTGAGCGCCCGAGGGGGCGTAAGTAAGGCTTACCTAAGAACCGTAGAGCGAGAAGGGCGCGCGGCGCAATCGCGTGGTGCTGACGTGCTCTGTCGCGAATCTGACACGTCTTCGGGGCTTACTCGGGCCGGAACGCCCCCGGGGTCAGGCCAGTGGCCCGCTTGAACGCCACCCCGAAGGCGCTCGCCGACCGGTAGCCGACGTCGGCGGCGACGTCGTCGAGGCGCTCGCCGGCGACGATCAGCGCGATCGCGCGCTGCATCCGCACCGAGGCGACCCAGTCGGTGAAGCCGAGGCCGGTCTGGGCTCTCAAGGCACGCCCGATCGTCCGGCTGGACACCCCGAGCCGGGCGGCCCACCCCTCGAGCGAGTGCCTGTCGGCGGGCCTGTCGACCACCGCCGCGACCATCGGTGCGAGCAGGGCGGCGTCGGGCACGTGGACCGCGATCTCGTGCTCGCTCGGCCGGAGCAGGTCGATGACCATCTGCTCGTTGAGGGATCGCGCCTGCGGGCTCAGATCGGCGTCCGAGAGCCGCAGGAGCAGCAGCCGGAGGAGTTCGGTGATCTCGACGCCGAAAGGTCGCAGCCACTGCGGGGTCTTGGGGGTGGCCCAGATGCTGAACCGCGCGGCCCGGTACCACGTGCCCGCCGGGAGCCGCACCGAGTGGGTGGTGCTCGCCGGCACCCAGAGGCCGATCCGGGCAGTGACCGTCCAGATCCGGGGGCCGATGGACGCGGTGGAGGCGCCGCGCTCGTTCCAGAGGAGCTCGTGCACGTCGCGGACCAGGTCCGTGCGGATGGTCTCCGACTCCACGCGCTCGTCGATCCCGGTGATGACGACGGCCGGCTCCTTGGCCACTGACCCTCCCGTCCACCGAGGTGACGCCGACCGTACTACCGCGCGCCCCGGTTGAGCAGGACTCGGGCCAGCAGGGCATCCTAGGGCGGTGCCGATCCCCCACGAGGACGCCGGACCGGGGGCGGTCGTGCCCGCTGCGGCGGGACCCGACCGGGGCGGCGGCGTCGTGCCCCCCGAAGCCGCCCCGCGGCAACTGCGCCCTCGGCAACCGAGCCGCCCAAGGACCGCCCCAGCCGCCCCCTGACCGCGCGCACCGTGCTGCCCGCGGTCGGGGTCTCGCTGGCGGCGTTCCTGTTGTTCGGCGCGCACCTGCGCCCGCTCGGGTACGCCGTCCTGCTCGCGAGCCTCGCCGCGGCGTACCTGCTCGACCGGCCGCTCGCACGCGATCTGCTGCTGATCGGCATCGGGGTCTCCCTCGTGAGCACCACGTCGGTCGAGGCCGACATCTCCTGGGACCGCATTGTGGCGATCGGCACCGCGCTGGCCGCCGCCGTCGTCGTGCCGTTCCTGATCGACCGGCTGATGTACCGGCGCCGGGCGATCCGCTTCCCCTGGCGCACCCACGAGCGCTGGCCCACCGCTGAGAAGGTCCACCTGGCCGCGGTCCCGCTGCTCGGCTGGGCGATCCTGCCGTTCTACTTCATCAGCTCCGGGGCCTACCAGAACTGGCCGAACATCACCGACGGCGGTGAGCTGGCGCGGTTCTTCGTGGGCGTGAACGCGGTCGGCACCTGGGACGAGCTGTTCTTCATCTGCACCTGCTTCGCCCTGCTTCGCCGGCAATTCCCGGTGTGGCCGGCGAACGTGCTCCAGGCGGTGATCTTCGTGTCGTTCCTGTGGGAGCTCGGCTACCGGGAATGGGGCCCGGTGCTGACGATCCCGTTCGCGCTGCTCCAGGGCTGGATCTTCGCGCGGACCCGGTCGCTGACCTACGTGCTGATCGTGCACCTGCTGCTCGACGCCGTGGTGTTCATGGCGATCGTGCACGCCCACAAACCCGAGATGTTCGCGATCTTCCTCTACTGAGGGGGTTGGGGTGCTTCGTGGGGCTGGGCGGCGTCGTCTGGGACCCTGAGCCGCGCATCGGCGAGGGAGTCCGCGGTGCCCAGCCCCGGTCGGGTGATCCTGCTCGGTGGCGGCAACGTACACTGCATCACCCAGCAGCAGCCGGCACGGGCGCATCACGTGCCCGTCGGCCCCGGCGGAGAGTGAGACAGTCGTGCGCATCGTCGTGGCGTTGGGCGGGAACGCCCTCCTGCGCCGGGGTGAGGCCCTGTCGGCCGCGAACCAGCGGGCGAACGTCCGGGTGGCCGCAGCCGCTCTCGCGCCGCTCGCGGAGCAGCACGAGCTGATCGTCTCCCACGGCAACGGCCCCCAGGTGGGCCTGCTCGCCCTCCAGCAGCAGGCGTTCCCCGAGGTCGACGCGTACCCGCTGGACATCCTGGGTGCGCAGACCGAGGGCATGATCGGCTACCTCATCGAACAGGAGCTCGGCAACCTCCTCCCGTTCGAGAAGCCGCTCGCCACGGTGCTGACCATGACAGAGGTGTCGCCGGACGACCCCGCGTTCGATGACCCGACCAAGTTCGTCGGCCCCGTGTACGACGAAGTGACGGGCACGAGGATGGCGGCGGAGAAGGGGTGGACCGTCAAGCCGGACGGGCCCCACTTCCGCCGCGTGGTGCCGTCACCCAGACCGTTGCGGGTGTTCCAGGTGGAACCCATCGAGACCCTCATCTCGGCGGGGTGCATCGTCATCTGCACCGGTGGTGGCGGGATCCCGACGATGTACCTACCGGGAACACGCATCCTCACCGGGGTCGAGGCGGTCGTCGACAAGGATCTGGCCTCGGCCGTCCTGGCGCGTGAGCTGCACGCCGACCTGTTCGTCATGGCGACCGACGGGGGCGGCGTCTTCCTCGACTGGGGAACCCCGCACGCTCGCGAACTGGCCGCGGTCACCACGGCCGAGTTGCGCCGACACACGTTCGCGGCGGGGTCCATGGGCCCAAAGGTCGAGGCGGCTATCGAGTTCGTCGAGGCAACAGGTCGCGCGGCCGCGATCGGCTCTCTGGAGGACATCGAGCGGATCGTCGCGGGCACGGCCGGCACGCGGATCCAGCGGGACGGGATCGAGCCGTTCACCTACCGCACCCCCGATGAGCCACTCCGGCCGACGGGCTAGACTGCGGGCCTACTCCCCCGGCCGGCCCGCCACACCGCGGCCAGTCCGAGCCCGAACAGCGCCAACTCGCCGACCGGAAGGCCGCCGACCGACGGCAGCACACCGCGCGTGCCGGTCACCCCCAGGCCGACCAGGGCCGCGACGCACGTCAGGATCCCCAGCCCGACGACGACGCCCGACGGGTTCCCGGGCCGCCGCCTGACCGCCGCGATCTCGAACCGGGCGAAGACGACGACCAGTGCGGCCAGCAGCACCGCGAGGATCAGCAGCCACGGGACGCGCAGCGCGAACCAGACGCCGGAGCCGACCTCGGGCTGCGGGAAGACGCCGGTGGCGATCAGAGTCGCGCCGGCGATCACGACCGGCGCCATGTGCCACAGGAAGATCGTCAGGATCACCGCGTTCACCGCCACGACGACCAGCCAGGGCCTGGGCCGACGCAGCCAGGGCTCGATCACGGGGCGCAGCAGCAGCGCGATCCCGGTCTGCATCGCGGCGAGCCCGAGCAGTGCGAGCGTCGGCGGGGCGGTGTTACCGAGCTCGGAGGACGGGGCGGCGCCCACCATTGGCGCGCCGTAGGGGCCCCACGCGACGAGCCCAACGGCGACGACCGCGCCTCCCACGGCCAGGATCCAGGCCTGCCGGCGGGTCCGGGTGATCGCGCCGTCGCGCCAGGCGACGCCCATCTGGTGCACCGCGAGCCAGCCGAGGATGTAGTTCGCACTGGCGGGCGCGTCCGAGCCGGTCACGACGCGTACCACGTCCCCCGCGGCGACGGCCGCGACGAGGGTTGCGATCACGCCCCAGCCCCAGCGCCGCTGCCAGGCGATGACGGCGGGGGCGAGTGCGATCACCGCAAGGTAGACCACGAGGAACCAGAGGGCGATCCCGGCCAGCCAGACCGAGGTCTGGACCAACTGGCGATCGGCGCCCAGCGCCAGCGCGGTGGCGTAGCCGATCACTAGCACGACGACGAAGACTGCCGTCGGGCGCAGCAGGCGGAGCGCGCGGGACTGCGCCCAGGCCGCGGCGCTGTCGCCCCGATCGAGGCGCTTGGCCAGGGAGGCGGCGTTGGCGTACCCGCCGACGAGGAAGAAGATGGGCATCACCTGGAACGCCCAGGTGGCCCACTGAGCCCACGGGACCTCGTAGATCATGTTGACGCCGCCGAGCTGACCGTCCGTGACGGTCACCGCGCTGGTCAGCCAATGGCCGAGGACCACCACCAGGATCGCGAACGCGCGGAGGGCATCGACATAGCGGTCCCGGTGCGCGGGGGTGGCCTCCGCCAGCTGGCGCATGCGGCCGAGGGGCGATCCTGGGCGCCTGCGCTCGGCGCCGTCCTGCGCGGCGCCGTCCTGCGCGGCGCGGTCGGGCGCAGGCCGGTCGGGGCGGGCGCGGTCTGCCTGGTTTGCTCCCGGCACCGAACCTCCCTAGGTGTACCCCGCTCGGCACTCGGCTGAGGGGCTCCCCCCCTCCCAAGCAGGTCACGTGTCTCCGAGGTCACGTGTCTCCGAGGTCACGTCCTCCGACAGTAGCGTACGGGCGCGCCTGGCTCAGGCGTCCGGCGTCATCCCGTCGCGCACTGTCGCTCGGCCGGCTCCTCGTAGTCGGGGACGGGTCGTGACGCGGCCACTTCGGAGTCGCGGCCACGCCGTTGCGTCCGACGTCCTCGATGAGCCACTCCATCTCGAAGATCTCTCGCCGCTGGGACTCACGATCTCGACCGCCAGCCCGCAGACCCGCACGTCGGAGATCTGTCCCTTCTCCGACCTGGTGATGGCCATCGAGTGGTGGGGGATCATCGCGCTCATGTAGGCGGTGCCCTGAACGGTTGTCTACTGCGGTCGAGGAACACCCCGCCCCCGAGCAACAACAGGCCGGCCACGACGACCGCCACGTTCGCCTTGGCGCTCTTGTACGTGTTGAGCATCCGGCCGAGCATCACCATGCCAATGGCCCCGCCCATCGTGAGGGCCATGAAGACCCTGCTCTGGCTGAAGCGCACGTGGCTCAGGTCCCAGGCGCTGACGAACATGACCCAGTACATGACGACCATGCCGGTCAGGATCATCGCCGCGAATCGCAGATGCATGCCGTTGCCGTGCTGCGAGTGCTCTCCCTGGTGGCCGCGCTCCCCCTCGTCGCTACCACCGTGGCTGCCAGCGTGGCTCTCACCGTGGCTGCCAGCGTGGCTCTCACCGTGGCTGCCAGCGTGGCTCTCACCGTGGCTGCCGCCGTGACCACCGCGGCTGCCACCGTGGCCTCCGTCGCTGCTCGGCGTCGGTTGGCTCCTCTCCGCGTCCGACTCGTTCACGGGCAGGACCTCCCCCATCGCATCTGTCTGCTTGATCAAACGCGACGAAGGTCGTTCCGGACCCTCATCCGGGATCGGTGCCCGCTACGCCGTCGAGCCGCAACCTCCCCTGCCCTCACCCACGGGATGCGATCACTGACGGAGGCTGCCTACCGCGAGTGGGAACGAGAGGAGGACGCCATGCCCGCACGTGACACCAGCCCTTCGGTGAAGGACCCCGAGCTCTACGAGGAGTGGACCGTCTCCGAGCTCCGCGACCGTGCCGCCGACCTCGACATCAGCGGTCGGTCCTCGATGAAGAAGTCGGAGCTGATCAAGGCCATCAGGTCGGGCTGAGCGCGCCAGGTGTGCAGCGACCGCGCCCGACGACCCACGAACCCGAAGCTCGCGCGGCGAGCCGAGACGCACCTCCCCGGGACTCGTCGCAATCAGAACGGGACCATCCCGTCGGTGACCCGCGGCTGCGGCTCGTAGGGCACGTTCAGCCCGGGCTGCAGACGGTAGCGATGACCGGTCGGCGTCTCCCACTCGAACAAGCCCGGCGACACCTGGGCGAGGTTGAACCCGCCGTCGGTCTTCACGGTGTGGTCGCGCCCGCACAGGGGCTCGAGATTCGCGTCGCTCGTCTCACCGCCGTGGCAATGGAACTCAACCGTGTGGTCCAGATCGCAGGAGGCCGCGTCGGCGCTGCACCCCGGTCGGGCGCAGGTCCCATCCCGGGCGCGGACATGATCGGCTATCTCCGCCGGGGGTCTGTACCGAGTCCTGCCCACGTTGAGCACGCTCCCGTCGAGCGGGTCCGTAACCAATCGGCGCCACGTCCCACCGCGGGCCAGCGCCCGGGCCGCGTCGGCATCGATCGGGCCGTACCCGGCGAGCTCCGCGGGGCCGTCGTCGGCCCCGAGCAGCGTGGAGAGCGGCACCGTCACCCGGATCTCGGTGCGGCGCGCAGTACCCCGGAACGCCGGGCCGCAGGCGTCGTCGCGATCGGTCGTCGACGGGGTGCCGTCTCCGCGCCGCGTGGCGGCGGCAGGCGTGGTCGGCGCGGGGCCGGTCGCACCGTATGCCGGCTCAATCCCACTCGCCCTTCCCGCGGCATCCCGCGCCACCCCCGACCCCGAACGACCGCACAACGCCGCCTCGGCCAGCCCACCCGGCACCTCGCCGGTGGTCAGGTCGACGAGCAGGTCGGCGCGCAGCTGGTCGAGGGTGCGCGGATCGCCAGCAGCGCGGGCGCCGCGCGCCAGCGAGTCCAGGGCGTTGTCGAGCCGGGTTGCGCCCACCGCCGGGAGCACGGCCCACAGGCCAGCCATCCCGTGTGGCAGGACCCGGGGTCGGTCGACCCGTCGGCCCTGCTCCGCGACGTCGCGGTGCGCCCGGCACCCGGCTGGATCCAGCGCGAGCATGGTTCGGGTTACGTCCTTGGTGAGCTGCGACGGCGTCCGGCACGCAGCGCCGGTCAGGACCGCCTCCTGGACGCCGAGCGCGAGCGGGACCGGGAGATCCGCGAGCCCATTCACGAGGATCCGCGCCTTGGTCGGGTCGATCTCACCGCGCGCGAGCGCGTCCCCAGTCCACGCCAGGGCGCCCGAGTAGGCCTGCCCGTCGCGGACCAGAAGGCGGCCCTGGCGCCGTGAGCAGCCCAGCCTGATCGCCAGCTCGTCGCCGGCGACGTTCGGCTCTGCGACGTTCCCGGCGGTCGCCGGCCAGATCGGGTTCATCGACGGCCGTTCCGCGAGCACAGCGGCCGCGCGCGCCGCACCCGCCGCCACCCAGCCAGCCATCCGCTGCCAGGCAGCCACAACCTCGACGACGTCGTAGTCCTCTGCGCCTCCGAGCTCGACCTGCTCGAGCAGGTAGGCGAGCTCCGCGCCAGGCTCCTGCGCGGCGAGCTGCTCGCCGGCCTCGCCGGTGGGCACGATCCGCGGAGTTGGCGGGGCTGGCGGGTAGCCGAAGTCGTCCACCCACACACCGCGAACCGTCGCGGGCGTCACCCCGGCCGCGAGCACCGGCCGGGCCCCATCGGCCCGGGCCGCGACTCCGCCTCGCGACTCCGCCTCGAACATGTGTTCGACGATAGCAGGACCTTCCGACACAAACCGGGCGCGGGCGAGCAGCTGTGGATGCCCGCCTAAGAGGGACCGGGGCAGGGGCGGGCAGTTGTGGGCG
>CAYGGX010000065.1:0-12692 GCA_964349585.1 uncultured Actinotalea sp. | reverse complement strand
TCGACCCAGCGCAGGACGCCGGCCGCGGCATCCCAGACCGGCCCCTCGCCGTGATGGGCGTCCGCCGGGGTGAGCTGTTCGGGAGTCACGTTAGGTCGCTCCTGTCGGCGGTGGATGTTGCCCATCAGGGTAAGGAGTTTTCGAAACTTCGTACAGGCGCGCTTAGTGCGGGCGGGCGGGTGCCAGGTGCGCGTTGACAGGCTCGCCGGCGCGACCTAGTTTCGCTACATTGCGAAACCCCCGCCGATCCTCCTGGCAGCGTCGCCCGGAGCGAAGGAGACCCATGAAGGCTGCGGTCCTGCGCGAGACAGGTCAGGCGATGACCATCGAGGACGTCGAGCTCGCCGAGCCGAAGGCGGGTGAGGTTCAGGTCCGGGTCCAGGCCGCGGGGGTGTGCCACAGCGACCTGCACTACATGTCCGGCGACCTGATCACCCGGCTGCCGATCGTGCTCGGGCACGAGGGCGCCGGCATCGTCGAGAGCGTCGGGGCGGGCGTCACCCGTGTCGCGCCGGGCGACGCCGTCGTGATGACCTGGCGCCCCCGCTGCGGGCACTGTGAGTACTGCGCCTCCGGGCGGCCCGCGTTGTGCACCTGGGCCAAGCTCCAGGTGCAGTCCGCCGGCCTCCTGGACGGGACCAGCCGCCTGTCCGCCGGCACCGAGAAGGTGCACCACTTCCTCGGCGTCTCGTGCTTCGCCGAGCGCGCCGTGCTCAACCAGGAGTCGGTCATCAAGATCCCCGACGACACCCCGCCCACGATCGCCGCCATCGTCGGCTGCGCCGTGGTGACAGGGGTCGGCGCGGTGCTGAATGTCATGGGCGCCGGCGCCGGCAAGAGCGTCCTGGTGGTGGGTGCCGGCGGGGTGGGTCTGTCCGCGGTGATCGGCGCCCAGCTCGTCGGGGCGCACCCGATCATCGTGGCCGACGTCTCCCGCGACCGGCTCGACCGCGCCATGGCGCTCGGCGCCACCCACGCCATCGAGGTCGTCGACGGCCCGCTGGACGAGGCCGTGCGGCAGGTCTGCGCCGACGGCGTGGAGTGGGCGTTCGACGCCGTCGGCAAGCCCGAGACCGTCCAAGCCGCGATGGCGAGCCTCCGGCCGGCGGGCACGACGGTGGCCATCGGCCTGGGGCGGGCCGGCGCGACCGTCGCGATCCCCCTGAACGACCTGGTCCAGCGGGACAAGCGCCTGGTCGGCAGCCTCTACGGCTCGTCGAACACGGTCCTTCAGGTCCCCCGGCTGCTCGAGCTGTACGCCGCGGGCCGGCTGAAGCTCGACGCGCTCGTCGGCACCACCTACCCGCTGGCCCGGATCAGCGACGCCTTCGACGAGCTCGTCGGCGGCGCCGTCGGCCGTGGCGTGATCATCCCGGAGTCGACGTCGTGACGGACACCGGCAACGAGGCAACGGGCTTCGCCACCTACCCCAGCCTCGCCGGCCGCTCGGTCGTCGTCACCGGTGGCGCCACCGGCATCGGAGCGGAGCTGGTGGCGCACTTCGCCCACCAGGGCTGTCGGGTGACGTTCCTGGACCTGGACACCGGCGCCGGCGAGGCCCTGGTCGCCGCCCTCGAGCAGGCCACCGGCGTGGCACCGCAGTTCCTGCGCTGCGACGTGGGCGACGTCGAGGCCCTCCGCGCCGCGATGGCACAGGCCGCGAGCGCCTTCGGACCCGTCCAGGTGCTGGTCAACAACGCGGCGAACGACGAGCGGCACGAGGTGGACGACGTCACCGTCGAGTATTGGGACCAGAAGATGGCGGTCAACCTGCGCGCCTACTTCTTCGGCACCCAGGCGGTCGTCCCCGCGATGACCGCCGCCGGGACCGGCTCCGTGATCAACCTGGGCTCGATGATCTGGCACGCGAAGCTCCCGAAGACCACCGGGTACTCGGCCGCGAAGGCCGGGATCGAGGGCCTGACGCGGGGCCTGGCGAAGGACCTCGGGCCGGCCGGCATCCGGGTCAACTGCATCGTGCTGGGGTGGGTCATGACCGAGCGCCAACTGCGCGACTGGGTCACGCCCGCGGCCCGCGAGGAGATCGCCCGGTCGCAGTCCCTCTCGGGGCCGCTCACTCCCGCGGACGTCGCACGTCTGGCCCTGTGGCTGGCCGCGGACGACTCGCGCATGTGCACGGGACAGAACTGGGTGGTCGACGGTGGCTGGATCTAGGAGGGCGCTGAAATGAGTGCTGTGCAGAGTCTCGACCCCCGCACGAACACTCCCGTCGAGGAGGTCGCTTCCCAGACGTCCGAGGCCGAGGTCGCCCGGCTCGTCGCCGCGGCGGTGGCCGCCGCGCCGGCCCTCGAGACCCTCGGGCGTGCCGGCCGGGCGCGCATGCTGCGCGCGATGGCCGACGCCCTGGAGGACGACCGCGAGCTCCTGGTGCAGGTCACCGACCGGGAGACCGCCCTGGGGCCGACCAGGCTCAACGGCGAGCTCACCCGCACCACGTTCCAGCTGCGGTTCTTCGCCGAGGTCATCGAGGACGGGGAGTATCTCGGCGCGATCATCGACCACGCGGGCAGCACGCCGATGGGGCCGCGTCCCGACCTACGGCGGATGCTGCGCCCGCTCGGGCCGGTGGGCGTCTTCGGGGCCAGCAACTTCCCGTTCGCCTTCTCCGTCGCCGGCGGGGACACTGCCTCCGCGCTCGCCGCGGGCTGCCCCGTGCTCGTCAAGGCGCACAGCTCCCACCCCGCCTCCTCGGTCCTGCAAGCCGCCGCCCTCCAGCGGGGGGCGGCCTCAGCCGGGGCGCCCGAGGCGACGCTCGCTCTCGTCTTCGGGCAGGCCGCCGGCCTCGCGCTCGTTGCGAGCCCCCAGGTCACGGCCGTCGGGTTCACCGGATCCGTGACCGCCGGCCGGCGGCTGCACGACGTCGCGAAGGCCCGCCCCCGCCCCATCCCGTTCTACGGCGAGCTCGGGGCGCTGAACACCCTTACCATCACCCCGACCGCCGCCCGCGAGCGCGCGCAGGGCATCGGCCAGGGCCTCGCGGCGTCCTTCACCCTGGGCGTCGGCCAGTTCTGCACCAAGCCGGGCCTCGCCCTCGTGCCCACCGGCGCGGACGGCGACGCGGTGATCGCGGCCCTCGTGGCGCACGCCCGGGCCACCGCACCCGCGGTGATGCTCAACCGGCGCACGCTGGAGGGCTTCGCCCATGGCAGCGCCGCGCTTCGGAACTCTGCGGGGGTCCGGACGCTCGTGGCGTCCGACGACGGCCGACCCGAGGCGACGGCGTCACCGGTGGTGGTCGAGGTCGACGCGGCGGACGTGGGCGGGCCCATGCTCGAGGAGTGCTTCGGCCCGGCACTCGTGATCGCCCGCTACGCCGCCGAGGACGACGTCGTGCGCGTGCTCGACGCGGTGGGCCCGGGACTCACCGCCTCCCTGCACGCCGGCGAGGTCGACGAGCTCGCCACCCGCCTGCTCGGACGCCTCACCGACATCGCCGGACGGGTGGTGTGGAACGGCTTCCCGACGGGCGTCGCCGTCGCGTGGGCGATGCACCACGGCGGCGCGTACCCGGCGACCACCGACGCCCTGCACACCTCCGTCGGCGCGACGTCGATCCGGCGATGGCTGCGTCCGGTCAGCTACCAGGACGTGCCCCAGGCCCTGCTCCCCGCGGAGCTCCAGGACGAGGCAGGCGGCATCCCCCGCCGCGTCGACGGCAGGCTGGTCGGACCGACACCGTGACGGACAAGGCGACCACCCGAGAGCGGACCCGGAGCCCCAAGCCGGCGGGCCGGGTGACCATCGCCCAGATCGCCGCCCGCGCGGGGGTCTCGCCCGCCACGGTGAGCAAGGTCCTCAACGGGCGCGACGACGTCGCGACCGATACCCGGGCCGCGGTGCAGGGGCTGCTGGACGAGGCCGGCTACGCCCGCCGCGGCGGCCGGGCTGACCGGTCCCGCCCCCGTCTGATGGATCTGGTCGTGACCGACCTCGGAAGCCTTTGGGCGAACGAGGTCCTCAAGGGCGCCGAGGAGGAGGCCCAGGCGCGCGGGGTCGGCCTGGTCGTCACCGCGACGCACACCAGCCAAGTCCCGTCCAGCACCTGGCTCAAGGCGCTCGTCGCGCGGAACTCCGCAGGGGTGGTGCTGGTCGCATCCCGGTTGGCGGCCGGCGCCGCCGCCGAGCTCGCCGCTCTCGGGATCCCGCTGGTGCTGGTCGACCCGGTCGGCGGGTTCGACCCCGCCATCCCCCGGGTCGGCGCGGCCAACTGGGCCGGCGGCCTCGCCGCCACCGAGCACCTCATCGGGCTCGGGCACCGTCGCATCGGGGTAATCACCGGGCCGATGGAGCTGCTGTGCAGCCAGGAGCGGCTCGAGGGCTACAAGACCGCCATGGCGCGCGCGGGCCTGTCCGTCCACCCGGAGCTCATCTGCCATGGGAACTTCTACCCCGACGACGGCCGGACAGGGGCGGCGGCCCTGCTCTCCCTGGCCGACCCCCCGACGGCGATCTTCGCGGGCTCCGACCAGCAGGCCACCGGGGTGTACGTCGAGTCCCGTCTGCGTGGGATGCGACTCCCGGAGGACCTGAGCATCGTCGGGTTCGACGACGTCCAGCTGTGCCAGTGGCTCGATCCGCAGCTGACCACCGTCCGGCAGCCGATGGCCGACATGGCGCGGCTGGCCACTCGGACGGTTCTGGACCACCGCGGTCAATGGCGGCAGGCGGACATCCCCGGCGTGGAGCTCTCGACCGAGCTCGTCGTCCGTGCCAGCACCGCGCCCCCGCCCCAGCGCTGAGACGTCGCGCGAGGAACCCGAGCCCTGCGGCAATCGTCGGGTACTGGCGGTGATCCGCCCAGAAGCCCTGCTTCCGTCGCGATCGTCAGTGCACGTCCTTCATCGTGAACAGGTAGCCGCCTACCGCGACGGCGACCGCGAGGAGGATCGCGACCGTGACGGCGACGACCGGCCGGACGCGGAACCCGAGCGCGGGCAGACCGGCGATCGGAGCAGCGAGCGCAAGTCCTGCGATGCCCCAGCCGACCCATGCCACGATCGGTTCAGGTTCGGTGGCCGCGAAGGGCGCGCCGCCGACGAGACCGGCGAACCCCGCGACGCCAGCGATGAGCAAGCAAACCACGTAGGCGGCCAGCAGCGAGCCGTACCGCGGGCGGCTCTCTTCCATCAGCCCTCCTTCACCGGTCATCAACCCTGCGGTTCAGCGTAGTGAGGTGGGAAACTAGCTCAGCTCCGTGAGGCGTCCCGTCACCCAGTCGATGAAGGCGGGGACCCAGCCCCGCTCCCCGTCCGACCAGCGCTTGGCGACCGAGCTGGTCGGAAAGATCGTGGTGTCCCCCGGCGGTAGGACGATCGCCAGGTCGGTCCCCGAATCGTCGGCGACCACTGCCCACCGGGCCCCCGGCACGCGCGCACACACGGCGTCGCCCACTGCGACACCGATGGCGTTGATGACCGCGTTCGGGTCCTTGCGCTCGGCCGCGGGGGTAGCGAGCCAGTCATCGAGCATCTCGTCGAACAGGTTGCTGATCATGGCGGGCTCTAGCGCGCCGTCACCGTCGGACAGCACGCCCCGCAGCCCGTCGAGCCAGGCTGCCTCGGCGGGATTCAGGTCGCTGATCTGAGGGACCGCATCTGCTGGCCGGGTTTCGTCGCCGTCCTTGGAGCGGCGCCGGAGGAGACTCATGGGCTTCCTTTCGTTCGAAGATCACGACGGTGACAGGACCCCCGGCCAGGACCGACCACGGCTCCGCCTACGGCAGTTCGACGACGCGGCCCTTCTCGACGTGGGACCACAGCACCCCGCGGCCGTTCTCCTGCGCCTGGGTCAGTGTGAAGTGCTTCCAGTCCCGACCGTGGGAGCCCTTGTCCTCGACCAGCACCCCTCGGTCCTGCGAGCTGTAGAAGTCCTCGTCGAACGGGCGCAGGCCGTAGAACCCGGCCACCTGTACCAGGTGGCCGTGCGTGAAGCGATCCGGTATCCGGCGGGCGCCGTAGTCCGTGGGGTCCGGGAACGGGGTGCCGGTGACCGGTTCGATGAACTCCCACCGCGACGAGTCCGTCACCCGCACCCCCAGGCTGTAGCCGGCGTAGTCCCGCGACCCGTCCGGAGCCGGCTCGAGCACCTCGACCTTGCGGACGCCCCACGATCCCAGGTTTGTCCGGTGGTCGTAGCTGTTGGGCTTCTCGCAGATCGACACCCCAAACACACCGCGCGCTGCGAACAAGCCAAGCGCCGGGCCCATCTCGATCCCGCTGTAGGAGTTGTCCACGTACGCGGTCCACACCTCACCGTCGTCAGCCACGACGGGAATGAACAGGTAGCGGCTCGCCATGGCGCTCACCAGCGGTAGCAGGGATTCGAAGCGCTCGGCGAGACTCCCGCGGACTCCGCGTACCGTCACCGGAGTACCCGTCTGCTTCAAGATCACCCCGCCACGTACCGAGACGAACATCTCCACGACCGCATCGACGTCGGAGCGAAGGAAGTTGACCGTACCGGTCACGGGCAACCACGCGCCGCCCATCAGCAGGCACTCCTCGCCCGTGGCCATGACCATGGCCGTTATCCTCCCACCCGGTGCTGAGCCGCCCGCCTACTCACACGCGCCGGCGATGATGAGCACGACTTGACTGGCGTAGTCGATGGTCGGGTTGTTGGCGAAGATCCGCTCGCCGTGCAGGTCGCCGCGACGTGAACTGTTGGGGTTGGAGCACAGGGGCCTGTCCCACTCGACGTAGTAACGCTTGTTGTCCAGCGTGTACTGCAGGTCGGGTCGGTTGATCCCCTGCTGCTTGAGGTCGAGGCCGGTCTGCCTTTGGTTGACACGAACATCCCGGACATCGTGCCCCTCGTCGAGCAGCCGCTTGAGCTCGTCGAGCTTGGACTGCAGCTGCGCCGCCTGCACCGGGTCGTTGCTGATCCGTGCGGCGCGGCCGGTCCTCCAAGCGCCCCGCGCGATGTCGAAGTTGGCACTCGGTGCGGCCCGCCCCGCGACGGCCGCGTCGAACCCGAGACGAGCCTTGGAGAGCCTGCCGACGGCTTCGACGACGTCGTCGACGTAGCGCCGGGGCAAGTTGCGGGAGGCGAACTCGACGGCTGCGCGCGCGGCCCGTGAGCTCTTGGCCGCGAACTGGATCGCCTCGCGAACCACCCTGATTGCATCACCGGCGAAGGGGATGATCCCGACGGCGGCCCAACCGGCGTTCCCCCAGTTGCCGGTGCCGATCCCGTAGAGCAGGTCACGTAGGTCCCCGATGACCAGGAATCCCGACCCCGCCTGACCAACGAGGTACCACGGGCTGGATGCGACGTTGACGTTGACCTGCGCCCACCTGGCCGGGGTGCTGTCCCACGCGTCGCCGAACCAGAAGCCGGACAGCCCAGCGTGGACGTTGTCCAACCCGTCGAAGTCGTACCCGAACGGGTCGGTTCCTTCAGCGGCTTCTTCGTCGTCGAACTTGTAGTCCTCGTCGGGGTTGGACTTGACGGGCTCGAAGCCCGCACCGACTTCTGGAAGGTCAGCGAGTGCGTCGCCGTCGGAGTCGCGCAGGCGCGGGTGAGTCCCGAGGTCGAGCTCTTGGGCGTCGCCGAGACCGTCGGAGTCCGTGTCGTGCTTTGTGGGGTCGGAGAATCCCTTGTAGTAGGTGCCCAGGCCGAAGGCGCCATTCGTGGAGAACAGACCCGCCTCGTCGCCGTCGGACAGACCGTCGCCGTCAGTGTCGGCGTTGTTGGGATCGGTGCGGTAGAGGCGACCCGCGCCGTCGCGCCACCCGGCGATCTCGGCGGCGTCGGCGATCCCGTCCCCGTCAGAGTCCGGCGCTCCGAGGTCACCGCCGACCCGATCGAACGCGTCCCCGAGCTCGGAGGCGCTCGCGACATGGAAGAACTTCCCGCCGGTGGCGGTCGCTATGGAGTCCAGGAGTGCCACGTCGACTGAGGCCCCTAGGCCAACCGTGTAGATCGTCGTCCCCGAGGCGATCGCCCGCTGGGTGAGCGAGGTGTTGTACGCACCTTCCCCATCGGTGAGCAGCACGATGACTCGCTGGTGACCCGCGATGCCGCGAGCGTCCAGCTCGTTGAGTCCGCCGGTGACCGCAGCAGTGATGGATGTCCCGCCGCGGATCGTGATCCTGTTGATCCCTGCCTTCACGGCTGCCAGGTCGTCCGTCAAGACCTGCAGCACCCGGTACGAGGAGTCGAACCCGATCGCCGCTGCCCGGTCACCCTCGAGCAGGGCATCGACGAACGAGCTGGCCGCGACACGGCGCAGCCCGCTGGGGTCGTTCCAGCCCATCGAGCCCGACTCGTCGAGCACGAGCGCGGCGTCGATGGGGGTGACGGCGCCGCCGCCGCCGGCGCGCGGGGTCACGATCTCCGCCGCCCAGATCGCCGCGAAGGCGGTGACGTCGACCACCAGGAAGGGCGAGAAGGTGTCAGTGGTCACCGTCGCCGCCCCGGCCTCCCGATCGACCTCCTGGTCGACCGGCCGATCGAACGTGCCCGACTCCTCGTCGAAGTGCAGCACCGCGACATCGTGCTCGAGCGGCACCAGCGAGGGATCGAACGCCATCGTGAGTGTGCCGACCTCGACTCCCGGGGCATCGACCACCACCGTCCCGGAGGCCAGGCCCGGCACATCGGCGAACCACTCGGGCTCCCCCTGACGGATCGAGGCACCCAGGATCGCCTGGCCGGGACCGGTGATCGACAGGGTCGCCCCCGAGGCGGGGTCGGAGAGCTGACGGGTGAACGACTCGGCGCCATCGATCACGCCATCGCCATCCGTGTCAGGCACGAGCGGGTCGGTACCGAGGGTCACCTCGTCGCCGTCGGACAGACCGTCGCCATCGGTGTCGGCTACGAGGGGGTCGGTGCCCATCCCTAGCTCGACGCCGTCATCAAGGCCGTCCAGGTCGCTGTCGGCCCGGAACGGGATCGTGCCCGCGGCGAGCTCGGTCGCGTTGTCCAGACCGTCGCCGTCCGTGTCCTCTTGCGCGTCCGGCACCCCGTTCGAGTCGGAGTCAGCGGACGTCGGGTCGGTCAGGGTGAGGATTTCCCGGCGTCGCTCAGTCCATCGCCGTCGGAGTCCGCCGATTGCGGGTCCGTGCCTGCAGCGATCTCGCGATCATCGGCCAGGCCGTCGCCATCGGCGTCGTTAGCCAGGTCGGCAGCCACCTCGGACACCGTCTCGCAGGCAATGAGTTCCGCACCACCCGGCTCGTCGATGCAGAAGTCCGGCCCCTTGCCGCCGTCCAGGCTGTCCGCACCGGCACCACCGTAGAGGTGGTCCGAGCCCCTCTCGCCCGTGATCGTGTCGTCCCCGGGCCCACCGAACGAGGTGTCGTCGCCGTCGCCCCCGTCCAACCGGTCGTTCCCCGGACCGCCGGAGAGCAGATCCGACCCGTTGCCACCAAGGAGGGTGTCGTCGCCGTCGCCTCCGGACAGGATGTCGCCATCGTTGCCGCCATCAAGGAGGTCGACACCGTCGCCGCCGAGCAGCCGGTCGCTTCCGTTCTCGCCGAACAGCGAGTCATCTCCGGACTGGCCGAACAGCACGTCATCGCCGTTGCCGCCGCGCAGCACGTCGTTGCCCCCACCGCCAAACAGGATGTCGTTGCCGCCAAGGCCGCAGATGACGTCGTCGCCCTCGCCGCCCTGGAGGACGTCGTCCCCCTGGGTGCCCACGATCGTGCAGTCATCGGTGCTTGCGCTGGCCGCTCCGGCAGGCAGGATCAGCCCTGCCAATGACAAGGACACCGTCGCAAGGGCGGCAACGAGGCGCCGCCCGTCGAAATTCACATCGTACGAGCGCGCGAACGTCGTTGCAGACATGACATTGCCCCCTGCGTCGTGTCGATCTTGCTCGGAACGACCGCAGCGTAGCAACGGTGACATCGGCACGTGAGCGAAATGGCGAACGAGAATGAAGGCTCGCACCCGGTTCTTGGCCGACCGGCTCGAGGCCTCGCCAGGCGCCGACCGCCGGGTGCAACAGCCCTAGGAGATCTTGCGCCGGTAGGTGGCCATCGCGAAGACGTACGCGACGACGAGGAGGCCCACGCACCAGGCGAGGGCGACCCAGATGTCCGTGCCGACCCGCTGCTGTGCGAACAGGTCGCGGATCGTGTTCACGATCGACGTCACCGGCTGGTTCTCTGCGAACGTGCGCACCGCGCCGGGCATCGTGTCCGTTGGCACGAACGCCGAGCTGACGAACGGCAGGAAGATCAGCGGGTAGGAGAACGCGCTCGCGCCGTCCGCGGACTTCGCGGTCAGCCCGGGGATCACGGCTAGCCAGGTCAGGGCGAGGGTGAACAGGATCAGGATGCCGGCGACCGCGAGCCACGCGAGGACGCCCGCCCCGGAGCGGAAGCCCATCAGGAGTGCCACGAGCACGACGACGACCACCGAGATCACGTTGGCGACGAGCGACGTGAGCACGTGCGCCCACAGCACCGACGACCGCGCGATCGGCATGGACTGGAATCGCTCGAAGATGCCGCTCTTCATGTCCAGGAAGAGCCGGAACGCGGTGTAGGCGATGCCCGAGGCGATGGTGATGAGCAGGATGCCGGGCAGTAGGTAGTTCACGTACGGGCCTGACCCCGTATCGATCGCGCCGCCGAACACGTAGACGAACAGCAGCATCAGGACGATCGGCGTGATCGCCGTCGTGATGATGGTGTCCAGGCTGCGCGTGATGTGGCGCAGGGACCGTCCCAGCAGGACGGCGGTGTCGCCGAAGAAGTGCCTTGTCATCGTCGTTCCTCTACTCGTCCGCACCGACGATGGCGAAGAAGACGTCTTCGAGCGTCGGCTGCTTCTCGACGTACTCGACCTTGGCGGGCGGCAGCAGTGCCTTGAGCTCGCCGAGGGTGCCGTTCACGATGATGCGGCCGTCGTGCAGGATCGCGATCCGGTCGGCGAGCTGTTCGGCCTCGTCCAGGTACTGCGTGGTGAGCAGCACCGTCGTGCCGCTCGCGGCGAGCACCCGGATGGCCTGCCACACCTCGATGCGGGCCTGGGGGTCGAGGCCCGTCGTCGGCTCGTCGAGGAAGATGACCGGCGGATCGCCGATCAGGCTCATCGCGATGTCCAGCCGGCGCCGCATGCCGCCCGAGTAGGTGGCGACCTTCCGCGCGGCCGCGTCGGTCAGCGAGAACCGGTCGAGCAGGGCATCCGCGATCGCGCCCGGGTCCGGCAGGTGCCGCAGCCTGGCGATCAGGACTAGGTTCTCGCGCCCCGTGAGGATCTCGTCGACGGCCGCAAACTGCCCGGTGAGGCTGATGGACTCCCGGACGTGCGCCGCCTGCGTGGCGACGTCGAAGCCGTTGACCCCGGCGGTCCCGGCGTCGGCCCGGAGCAGGGTGGCCAGGATCTTCACGACCGTGGTCTTGCCGGCCCCGTTGGAGCCGAGCAGGGCGAAGATGCTGCCCCTTGCCACGTCGAAGTCCACGCCCCGCAGCACGTGCAGGTCCTTGAACGACTTCTCCAGGCCCTCGACGTGGATAGCCGTCGCCGGCGCCGCTGTCATTGCTCGCCCGCCTCGTCGACCGCGCGGTCGATCGCCTTGGTCAACCGCGCGCGCTCCTTGTTGACCCAGCTCCCACCGGGGTAGTTGCGGAGGAACGTCTCGGCGAACTCCACTGGATCGGTCCCGACGACGTCGCGGACGGGGGTGCCGGCGGCGACGCTCTGCTCGAGCAGGTCGGCCAGGTCGTCGAGCATCGCGATCACGCTCTTGCTCTGCCCCGGTCCGAAGTACAGCAGGTACCGCTCGAGCGCGCCGGCCGCCGAGCGATAGCCCTCCGGGAGCTGCTTCACCCGCGCCTTGTACGCCTTGTACCGCTTCTTGTCGCCGATATCGCCGACTAGCTTCTCGATCCATCCAGCCATCTCAGTTGCCTCCCTTGTGGAGCTGTCCGAGCCGGTCTGCGAGGAAGCTCCACGTCCTCCAGAACTCGTCGAGGTAGTCGCGCCCCTGGCCGTTGAGCGTGTACACCTTGCGCGGCGGCCCCTTTTCGGACGGGACCTTCTCCACGTCGACCAGCCCGCGCTGCTCGAGCCTGACCAGCAGGGCGTAGACCGTGCCCTCGGCGATGTCCGTCAGGCCCTGCTCGCGCAGCCGCGCGGTGATCTCATACCCGTAGGCGGGCGCCAGCGCCAGAATCGCGAGGACGAAGCCCTCCAGAGTGCCCTTGAGCATCTCCGTCATCTGCTTGCCCACCGCGGGCCTCCTCTGGCTACTCAGTGTCAATGACTACCGGTAGACAGTAACACTGAGTAGTGGCCGGAACGCAAGGCTCTCGACCCGCGGCCGCAGCCTTGTTGGTCGCCGCGGCATGATCAGCGTGTGGGGATCCCTGCGCGGCGCGAGGCAGCCGGTCTGCTGGTCGTCGACGCCGCCAACGTGGTCGGCTCGCGGCCCGACGGCTGGTGGAAGGACCGGGCGGGGGCGGCCGAGCGCCTGATCGGGCGGATCGCTGATGCCGTGTCGGGCGGGGCCGTCCCGGAGCTGCGCGAGCGGCGCATCGTGGTGGTGCTCGAGGGAGCCGCCCGCGCCGCCCCGAGCGACGGTCACGACGACGACGTCGAAGTCGTCCGGGCGGACGGATCCGGGGACGACGCGATCGTGGGGGTCGTCGCAGAGGGGTCCGGGGACGACGCGATCGTGGACGTGATCGCCCAAGCGCCCGACGACGCCGTCG
>CAYGGX010000064.1:11186-13357 GCA_964349585.1 uncultured Actinotalea sp. | reverse complement strand
CAACCCACGGCCCGAGGACCCCGCGGCCCCCGGCCCCTAACCTGGGGCGGTGCGGCGGTGGGAGCGGGTCGGGGCGTGGGACGAGACCCACAGGTTCGCCGTGGACGCGTGGACGCGGAGCGGGCGCGGATCGCGCGCTCGGCGGCGGTCGTCGACCCCCTCGAGGACGGGGTGATGCTCGTCCCCAACAGCCTCGCGAGGTACGGGATAGCGACCGGCGACGTCCTCGTCGTGACTCAGGCCGGACCGGACCCGGCCGAGGCGGCGGACGCTCCGCCGGCGGAGGGGGCCGGCGCCGTGGGCAGGACCTTGACCGTGACGGCGGTGGTCACCGCGATTCCCGGCGAGAGCGTCCTGCTCACCCAGGAGTCACTCGGCGAGCTCGCGCCCGAGGCGGACCCGTCGCTCTGGGAGGCGATAGTCGACACGATGCTGCAGATCGGCATCGGCCTGCTCGCGGTGTCGGTGGTGATCGCGAGCGTCGGGGTCGCCAACACGCTGTCGCTCTCCGTGATCGAACGGCGACGCGAGTCGGCCACCCTCCAGGCCGTGGGCCTCACCCGGGGACGGCTCCGGGCGACGCTCGCCTGGGAGGGCGTCGTGATCGCCCTGGTCGGTGCGGTCGCGGGCTCGGTCCTCGGCACCGTCTACGGCTGGCTGGGCGCCCACACGGTGCTGCACCAGGTCGGACTCGTCGCCTTCGCCGTCGCCTGGCGCGAGCTGGGACTGGTCCTCGCCGTCGCGCTGGCGGCCGGGCTGCTGGCCTCGGTGCTACCCGCGCGCAGCGCGACCCGCACCTCGCCGGTGGAGGCCCTCGCGGTCGAGTAGCCGGGCTGTGGAACCCGGGACGTCCCCAGGCCGTGCGGGCTGCACCCGGCGCCGGCCGCCGCGGGCCGCATCGTTCGGGGGTGCGGTTCACCCTCGGCCCGTTCGGCGACGTCGAGGTACCCGAGGGCATCACGCTCGGGGAGTGCATGGCCGACCTGGTCGACCTGGCCGGTTCGGCGCGGCCCGTGGAGCCCTGGCTCATCGACGGTTCGCCGCTCGTCGACGAGCAGGTGGCCGGGGTGACGCCGTGGGTGCAGGGCAGCCGGGTCGGCGGGGAGTCCGACCCGGCGGCGGCCGCCGCCCGCGCGCCCTGGCACCTGGCGGTGCTGACGGGACCGGACGCCGGTCAGGTGGCCGGCCCCGGAGCGGACGGCGTCCTACGGGTCGGTCGGGTGGGCGGCCGGGCCACGGGGGGCCGGGCACGGGGCGGCCCCGGGTCGTCGGTGGGTGCGCTGTGGCTGACCGATCCTGCCGTGTCGCGAGATCACCTGCAGGTCCGCCGCACCCGCCGTGGGCGCTGGCGGGCGTCCGACGCCGGTTCGGCCAACGGGACAAGGCTCGCTGGGCGTGCGCCGGGACACCGGCCTCCGATCCCTTCGCCGGTCGGGAGGGCGGGGACCCGCCCGATCAACCCCGCTGCCCGGGTCGGCAGGTCGGGTCGTCGGCTGCGACCCGGTGACCGCCTGCTCCTCGGCGCGACCACCGTCGAGCTCCGGACAACCGGCTCCGCCCGCCGGCGGCAGTCCGCCGACCGGGCCCCGAACCCGACCCCGCCCGTGGCGTCCTGGCTGGCGCCGGTGCTCGTGTCCGGTCTGCTGGCCGCCGCGACCCGGAACCCGATCTTCCTGGTCTTCGCCGCGGCCGGCCCCGCCGGCATCGTGGTGCCCTCGCTGGTGCACCGAATCCGGAACCGCCACCGGTCCCGGTCCCCCACGGTCCCCGACCTCGGACGGGACGCAGCGGCCGCCGCCGTCGGCCTCGCCGCCGAGCTCTGCGGGATCCACGACGACGACCCCCTGGGGTGCTCGCCGCTCGCCCGGGACGGACTCGCCCTGGTCGGCGAACCGGAAGCGGCGCTCGCGGTGGCCCGGGCGCTGCTCGGCGGCGCGCTGCTGGCCGGCGAGGCCCTCACGGTGCTGCACCCCCCGGTGGCCGACCCGGACTGGGCTTGGCTCCGCTGGCTGGAGTCGCGGACCGGATCCGGCGCCGCGGCTCGGGTGGCGAGGACCGCTGACGGGGCGGCCCGAGCCCTGACCAACCAGCCGACGCCGGCCCTGGTGGTCAGCCACCGCGGCGCCGCGTGGCGCTCGGCCCTCGACCGTTGGTGGGCGCAGCGGGCCCCC
>CAYGGX010000064.1:0-11086 GCA_964349585.1 uncultured Actinotalea sp. | reverse complement strand
CCGCGGCGCCGCGTGGCGCTCGGCCCTCGACCGTTGGTGGGCGCAGCGGGCCCCCGAGGACGGCGCCCTGATCATCGAGGAAGTCCTCGGGTCCGTCCCCTCCTGGTGCCGCTGGGTGCTCACCGTCGGCGACGACGCCACGCTGGCCGGCCCGACCGGGACGTGGCGGGTCTCGCCGCCCGTTGGCGGACTCGACTGGGCCGAGAGCCAAGCGCGCCGGCTGGCCGCGCGTGACCACGCCCGGGGCTCCGAGGCCATCGGAACCGCGGGCCTGCCCAACCGGGTGGCACTCGCCGACCTCGGGTTGCCGGGAGACCCGCAGGCGATCCTCGACGGCTGGGCAGCCGGGCCCGGCGGCGCCCTGTCCGGGCTGGTGGCTGACCTCGGCCGGGGACCGTCGGGCCGCACGAGCGTCGACCTGCTCAAGGAAGGTCCGCACGCGCTCGTCGCGGGCACCACCGGGGCGGGCAAGTCCGAGCTGCTCCAGTCGCTGATCCTCGGCCTGGCGCTCCGGCACCCCCCGACCGAGCTGGCGATGGTCCTGGTCGACTACAAGGGTGGGGCGAGCTTTGGCGCGTGCTCGCGCCTGCCGCACGTCGTGGGGCAGGTCACGGACCTCGGCCCGGTCGAGGCCGGCCGCGCGCTGGACGGCCTCCGCTGGGAGCTGCGCCGCCGGGAGGAGCTGCTGGCGTCGGCCGGCGTCGGCGACCTGGAGCGGCTCCGGGCCACCGGCCCGGCCCCGCCGCGACTGCTCGTCGTCGTGGACGAGTTCCGCGCCCTGGCCGAGGACCTCCCCGACTTCGTCCCCTCGCTGGTCCGGCTCGCGGCGCAGGGGCGCTCCCTCGGGGTCCACCTGATCCTGGCCACCCAGCGGCCCGCCGGCGCCGTGGATGCGCAGATGCGAGCCAACCTCACCCTGCGGATCTGCCTGCGGGTCACCGAGCCGGCCGACTCCATCGACGTGATCGAGACTCCCGACGCGGCGGCGCTGCCCGCCGGTGTCCCGGGTCGCGCCGTGCTGCGGCGGGGCGCCGGACCCGTCGAGGTGGTGCAGACCGCCTGGGCCGCGCTGCCCCCGCGACCGCGGACCCGATGGGCGCCCGCCTGGTCCGACTTCGGGCGGCCGGTGTCGACGCAGCCCACCGAACACTGCGAGCACCTGGTGCGCGCCATCGGAGCGGCGACCGACGCGATCGGCCTGCCGCCCCCGGATCGGTTCTGGTCCGACCCGCTGCCCCCGACCGTCCGGGCGGCCGACCTGTCCGGCCCGGACGGCCTGACGATCGGGCTCACCGACCCACCCGGCGCCGCCACCTGGGGCACCCTCACCTGGAGCGGCCGCGGCCTCCTGGTGGTGGCCGGCCGGAGCGGATCCGGCCGGACCACCACCCTGGCCACCGTCGCGCGGGCCGCGCTGGCCGCGGGGCGCCAGGTGCACCTGGTCGGCGTCCCGCGGGCCGCGCTCGGAGAGATGCGTGGGCACCCGGCCGGCCTCGGGACGGTGGTCACGGCCGCCGACCCGCGACGCGTCGCCCGCCTCATCGCCCTGCTGCTCGCCGACGGCGCGCCCCGCCTCCTCGTGGTGGACGACCTGGGCCTGGTCGTCTCGGCCCTGGACCGGCTCCCCCGGGGCGCGGGGACCGACCTCTGGGAGCGGGTCCTCCGGGAGGGCCGGCACTGCGGGCTGGCGCTCGCGGTCGCCGGCACCCCCGGCGAGGTGACCCGGCTGCTGCCGCACGCCACCGAACGGCTCGTGCTCCCGGTGGACCCGCACGACGACGTCCTGCTGGGCACGCCCCGGGAGGTCGGTCACCGCACCCGGCCGGGCCAGGCCGTACACATCGACGGGCCGCAGGCCGTCAGGTGCCAGATCGCGGTGCCGGGCGCGGCGGTGGGGCCGGCGACCTCACCAGGGGGGCCGGCACCCGTCCGCCTGGAGCCGATCCCCCTGCACGTGCCCATGCGGGCGCTGCCCCTGCCGGAGGCCGCGGACGCCGCGGTCCTCCCGCTCGGGCGCGGGGGTGATCAGGCTGCGCCGCTCGCGATCGACGCACGACGCGGCGCCCTGGTGGTGGGACCGACCGCCTCCGGCAGGTCGACGACCCTGGCCACGCTCACGGCCGGCCTGCGGGCCAACGGCCGGCCAGTCGTCGTCGCCTTCGACGGGCCGTTGGCGGACGTCGGCCGGCTCGACCCGGCGTACCACGCGACCAGTGCCGCCGAGGCGAGTCGGCTCGTCCGGGCGGCCGGCGAGGCCGCCATCGCGGTGGTCATCGACGACCTGGACCACCTGGCCAGGGACCCCGCCTTCGACGACGAGGTCACCGGTTGGGTCACCGCCGGCGGTCCGGTCGTCATCGCCGCGGGCAGGACGGATCGGGTCGCCGCGGCCTATCGGGGTGCCTGCGCGGCGCTCCGGGTCGACGCGGCCCTCGTCGTCCTGACGCCCCTCGAGCCGGGATCGTCGGACGTGGCCGGGCTGGACCTCTCCCTCGCGGTCGACCCGGCCCATCCCCGGCACCCCGGCCGGGGCGTCGTCGTGCACCGCGGCCGGGTCAGTCCCGTTCAGGTGGTGCAGGGGATCCCGCCGGGCCCGCCGAGATGATCAGCAGCGCGAACAGGGCAGCCGCCCAGGCGATCGCGATCACCGCCCAGAGGCGGGCCTCGGGCACCCCCAGCACCGTCGTCGCCGTGATCGCCTGGAGCACCTGCCACGTGAGGATCGGCCCGCGTGCGCCCCGCCGACCGCGAGCCAGCGCGCGGGCCGCGGCGGCCAGGACCAGCGCCACCCCCGCCGCGAACACGATCAGGAAGACCTCGGCGGCCGTGATGCCGCCCTCGCCGGCCGTGATCCCACCCTCGGCGGCCTGGGTCGTCCACCAGCCGGCTACCCCCAGCAGGGCCCCCGCCTCGACCAGCGTCAGCACGACGGCAGCCGCCCTCGTCGCGAGCCCGGATGCCACGGCTACCACGATATGGGCGCCCCCGAGTCGAACCGATGTGATCTAGACCTCACGTGCGGGGAGGTGAAACGTTCCCGTAACCCCTTGTGCACGTCGAACATGCGTGTGAGGCTTGTACCAGTCATAGGACGATCGCACGATCCCCACCCGTGAACCGCCCCCGACCGGGGCTGTCTGCATGTGTGCCCAAGGAGCAGAGACGATGGATTGGCGCCACCGCGCTTCCTGCCTGGACGAGGACCCCGAGCTGTTCTTCCCGATCGGCAACACGGGTCCCGCGTTGCAGCAGATCGAGGACGCGAAGGCCGTGTGCCGTCGTTGCCCCGTCACCGAGACGTGCCTGAAGTGGGCGCTGGACACCGGTCAGGACGCGGGCGTGTGGGGCGGTCTGTCGGAGGACGAGCGGCGCGCGCTCAAGCGCCGCTCCGCGCGGGCCCGCCGCGCCGGCTGACCTGCCGCGTCGGCTGACGCCAGTTCACCCTGCCCGGCGCTCCGGGAGCTCGACCTCCAGTGTCACCTGCGTGCCGCCCGAGGCTGCCGCCGACCAGGAGATGGTGCCCCGGAGCTCGTTGCGCACCAGGGTCTCGACGATCTGGGTCCCCAGACCGGACAGCGGGCCTGGTCCGTCCCCCAGCCCGACCCCGTCGTCCAGGACCACCGCCCGAAGCCGCTGACCGGACCGCTCCGCCGCCACCTCCACCGTCCCGGTCCCGCCGTTGGCGAAGCCGTGCTCGACGGCGTTCGTGACGAGCTCGGTCAGCACCAGCGCCAGCGCGGTTGCCGCCTCCGCGGGAACCATCCCGAAGGTCCCGGTCCGGACCGTGGTGATCGCCCCGCCCGCGCTCGCCACGTCGGCCGCAAGGCTGAGGCTGCGGTCCACCAGTGCGTCGAAGTCGACCGCCTCGTCCAGCGCCTGGGAGAGGGTCTCGTGGACCAGGGCGATCGTCGACACCCGGCGCATCGCCTCCTCCAGCGCCTCCCGCGCCTCGACGGAGGTCAGCCGCCGGGCCTGGAGCCGGAGCAGCGCGGCCACCGTCTGCAGGTTGTTCTTCACCCGGTGGTGGATCTCGCGGATCGTGGCGTCCTTGGTGATCAGCTCCCGCTCCCGCCGGCGAAGCTCCGAGACGTCGCGGCACAGCAGCACCGCGCCGACCCGCTGCTGCCCCTCGGTGAGCGGAACGGCCCGGAGCGACACGCAGACGCCGCGCGCCTCGATGTCCGTCCGCCACGGGGCACGACCGGTCACCACCAGGGGCAGCGACTCGTCGACGGGCGAGCTCTCCTCGAGCAGCCCGGTGGTCACCTCGGCCAGCGGCTGGCCCACCAGCGACCCGATGACGCCGAGTCGATGGAAGCAGCTCAGGGCGTTCGGGCTGGCGTAGAGCACCTCGCCCTCGGCGTTCAGGCGGATCAACCCGTCCCCGACCCGTGGGGCGCCGCGCCGCGGCCCGGTCGGGGAGTCCGGCGCCGGGAACTCGCCCCGGGAGATCATCCCCACCAGCTCGTCCGCCGCCTCGACGTAGTTCAGCTCGAGGCGGCTCGGCGTGCGTACGCCGCCGAGGTTCGTCTGCCGGGCGACCACGGCGATCGCGCGCCCGTCGTGCACCACCGGGATCGCCTCCTCGCGGACCGCGTAGGCGCCGAACCACCGCGGCTCGCGCGACCGCTGGATCCGCACCTGGGCCAGGGCGCGTTCGAGCTGCGGGAGCAGCCCTTCCGGAGCGGTGCTGCCGACGACGTCGTCGTAGTGCACCGTCGCGCCCGTCGACGGGCGCGCCTGGGCGACCGCAACGAAGCCGTCGGCGCTCGTCGGCAGCCAGAGCACCAGATCGGCGAAGGCGAGGTCGGCGACGAGCTGCCAGTCACCGACCAGCAGGTACAGCCACTCGATGTCGCCGTCGGGAAGGCTCGCGTGCCGGGAGACCAGATCGGAGAGCGTTGACACGATCGAAGCCTAGGCGCAGGTGCGCCGCGCCTTGTTAGCCTCAGCGGGACGCTCGCACCGGGCTACGCTCGTGCCACCGTCAAACACGAGGGGGTGTACGTGCACATCACCGCAGAGCTCAGGTACCAGGCCGACATTGCCCGGGTCGGCTCGATGCTGGCCGACGAGGCCTTCGTCGCCGAGAAGGTTCGGGCCTCGGGCGCACTGAGTCAGCACGTCGAGGTCGTGCACAACTCCCCCGACGCGTTCACCGTGATCACGCGGCGAAGCATGCCCTCCACCGGGATCCCCGCCCAGTTCCGATCGCTTGCCGGGTCGAGCATCGAGGTCCGGCAGGTCGAGGCATGGGAGGCGCAGCGCGGCGACGAGCGGCACGGCACGATCGTCGTCGAGATCACCGGCGCGCCCGTCCGCCTGACCGGCAAGCTCCGACTGGTCGCCGGTGCGGACGGGTCCACCACCCAGCACCTCGACGGCGAACTCCGCGCGTCGATCCCGCTCTTCGCATCCGCCGTCGAGGAGGCGACAGCACGCGCCGTCACCGAGGCCGGCAAGGCCGAGGAGCGTGCCGGCGCGGAGTGGCTCTCGAGGTGACCGGACCGGACGGGGATCTGGACTTCCCCGAGGGCTTCGTCTGGGGTGCCTCGACGTCCGCGTTCCAGATCGAGGGCGCGGCGCACCTGGAGGGCCGCCGGGACTCCATCTGGGACGCCTTCTGCCGGGTACCCGGCGCCGTGATGGACGATCACGACGGCGAGGTCGCCTGCGACCACTACTTCCGGCACGCCGAGGACGTCGCCCTGATGACCCGCCTCGGCCTGCCCGCCTACCGGTTCTCCGTCTCGTGGGCGAGGGTTCGGCCCGACGGCGGCGAGCCCAACCCGGCGGGACTGGACTTCTACTCCCGGCTCGTCGACGAGCTGCTCGAGGGCGGGATCACGCCCTGGGTAACCCTCTACCACTGGGACCTGCCGCAGGCGCTCGAGGACCGCGGCGGGTGGCCCAGCCGCGACACCGCTCACCGTTTCGCCGAGTTCGCGCTGACGGTGCACGAGCAGCTCGGCGATCGGGTGAGCAGGTGGATCACGCTGAACGAGCCGTGGTGCTCGGCGTTCCTGGGCTACGGCGGCGGACAGCACGCCCCGGGTCGGATGGATCACCGCCTCGCGGTCGCGGCCGCACACCACCTGCTGCTCGGCCACGGCCTGGTCGCCGCGGAGCTCCGGGCACGCTCGCCGGAGTCCAGAATCGGGATCAGCCTCAACCTCGACCAGACCGACCCGGCAGATCCCACCGACCCGGCTGACGTCGACGCGGCCCGCCGGGTGGACGGTCAGTGGAACCGCGTCTTCCTCGACCCGATCTTCCGGGGCAGCTACCCCGCGGACGTGCTCGCCGACACAGCTCACCTGGGGCTCGCGGAGCACATCGCCGACGGCGACCTCGAGGTGATCGCGACCCCCATCGACGTGCTCGGCGTGAACTACTACCACGGTCAGGCCGTGACCCGGCGCGCGCCGGAGGACGCCCCGGACGGCCAGGCCCCCCTGCCCCGCCCCGTGGGACCGCACCTCCCGGCCGCCGAAGGGGTCCACCGGGTCCGGCGTGACTTGCCAACCACCCCGATGGGCTGGGAGATCCAGCCGGAGGGACTCACCCGGCTGCTGCTGCGCCTCCATGCGGAGTACACCGGGCCAGCCGGCGTGCACCTGATGGTGACCGAGAACGGCGCCGCCTACGACGACGCCGTCGGGCCCGACGGGCAGGTGGACGACCCCGGGCGGCGCGCCTACCTCGAGTCGCACGTGCGAGCCGTGCACGACGCCATCTCCGGTGGCGCGGATGTCCGTGGCTACTTCGTGTGGTCGCTGCTGGACAACTTCGAGTGGACCTGGGGGTTGACGAAGCGGTTCGGGCTGGTGCACGTCGACTTCGCGACGCTGGCGCGGACCGTCAAGTCGTCCGGCCGGTGGTTCTCACAGGTCGCGGACAGGAACGCCCTCCTGGCCGGGCCCGCCCCGCCCGCCGAGGACACCTGACGATGAATCGCGGCTCGACCGGCGCCAACCCGCCCGCTGACTCGCGGTTCCCGCACGCGCCGACGCTCGAGGAGGTCGCGTTGCGGGCGGGAGTCTCGCGGTCGACCGCCTCGCGCGCCGTGAACGGCGGGCTGAAGGTCAGCCCCGTCGCACAGGCGGCCGTGGCAGCCGCGGTGGCCGAGCTGGGCTACACCCCCAACCGCGCGGCGCGGACCCTGGTGACCCGACGGACCGACTCGATCGCACTCGTGGTCCCCGAACCCGACGAGACGGTGCTGAACGACCCGTACTTCGGCGGCACCCTGCAGGGGATCAGCGCCGCGCTGGAGCCGACCGAGATCCAGCTCGTCCTGCTGATCGCGCGGCGCGGGGAGCTGGCCCAGCGGACCACCAGGTACCTGCGCAACCGGCACGTGGACGGCGCCGTCGTCGTCTCGCACCACAGCGATGACGCGCTGGACGAGGTGCTCGCCGCCTCCCGCCTGCCGTGCGTCTTCGTCGGTCGTCCGTGGTCGGCGAGGGAACACATGCAGTACGTCGACGTCGACAACGCACAGGGCGGGCGCCTGGCGACCGAGCACCTGATCGACCGGGGCTGCAAGCGGATCGGGACCATCGCCGGACCGCTCGACATGACGGTCGGCGTGGACCGCCTCGACGGCTGGCGCGACGCGCTGCACGCGGCCGGCCTGTCCGACGCGGCGGTCGTCCGCGGCGACTTCACCTCCGCGGGCGGCGCGGCAGCAGCCGAGCGCCTGCTCGATGCGCACCCGGACATCGACGGCATCTTCGCCGCCTCCGACCTGATGGCCGCGGGGGCGCTGAGCGTCCTGGCCCGCCGCGGCATCTCGGTCCCCGGCGACATCAGGATGGTCGGCTTCGACGACCTGGGCGTGGCGACGTCGACCTCACCGCCGCTCACGACCGTGCGCAACCCGGTCGTGGAGATGAGCCGAGCGGCTACGGACCTGCTCCTGGCGCTGCTCTCGGGCAAGGAAGTGCCGACCGAGCCGCCGATCTTCGGCGTCCAGCTCATCGTCCGCGAGTCGACCTGAGCGCGGCGGGCTCCGGGTGCTGACCCGACAGCTGGGCCTCGCCGACGCGGTCGTGCTCGGCATGGGGGCGATGCTTGGAGCCGGGGTCTTCGTCGCCTTCGGTCCGGCCACTGCGGCGGCGGGCCGGGCGGTCCCCCTCGCCCTCCTCCTCGCGGCCGCCGTCGCGTGGGCGAACGCCGACTCCTCGGCCCGGCTCGCCGCGACGCTCCCCCGCTCCGGCGGCATCTACGCCTACGGCCGGGAGCGCCTCACGCCGTTCTGGGGCGGCCTCGCCGGCTTCGCGTTCCTGATCGGCAAGACGGCGAGCGCAGGTGCGATCGCCGGCACGGCGGCGAGCTACCTGCTCCCGCGGCACGCCACCGCCGCTGCGATCGGCGCCGTCGTCGCACTCACCACGCTCGCCGCCGCCGGGATCCGGCGGGGCGCCCTGGCGACGCGGGTGGTGGTCGCGCTCGTCGTCGGCGTCCTGGGGGCGGTTGTCGCCACCGCGGCGGGGCCCGCCGTGTCCGGCCTGCGGACCCTCCCGGAGGGCGGGGGCCCCGCGGACGCCGCCGGGGTGCTGGCCGGGGCGGGGATCCTGTTCTTCGCCTTCGCGGGCTACGCGCGGATCGCGACCCTCGGGGAGGAGGTTCGCGATCCCGAGCGCACCATCCCCCGGGCCATCGCCCTGTCTCTCGCGCTTGTGCTGGTGCTCTACGCGGCGGTCGGCGCGGCGCTGCTCGGAGTCCTCGGGACCGCGCGGCTCGCAGCGTCCGAGAGCCCGCTGGCGGACCTGGCGAGCTCGGTCGGCGGCGGCGGATGGGGGGTCGTGATCGGCGTGACCGCCGGCATCGCGGCACTCGCCTCCGGGTTGGGTGTCCTGCTCGGCCTGTCCCGGACGAGCTTCGCGATGGCCCGGGACGGCGTCCTGCCCCGCGGCCTGGCCCGCCTGGACGGGCCGCCCGCCGACCCGCGGCCCGTGCGGGCGCAGGTGGTCGTCGGACTGGCGACGATCCTCGGGATCGTGCTGCTCGACCTACGCCAGGCGATCGTCGTCTCCTCGATCACCGTGCTGCTCTACTACGCGATCGGCCACCTCGCCGCGCTCACGCTGCCCGGGCGGGCCCGGCGCGTGGTCCCCGTCGCGGGCCTGGTCGGCTGCATCACGGTCGCCGTCGCCCTGGCGGGCACGATCCCCGGGACGTGAGGGGGATCAGCGGACCACGCGCAGCTGGCGGATCTCGTCCGAGTGCAGGTCGGCCGCGATCGAGCCCGACCAGTCGGCGATGTCCGCCCAGACTCGGAAGTCCCCCTGCTCGGCCTGCAGCAGCGCGACCGCGGCGCGCTCGGCCAGCCCGAGGTCGCCGGTGTCCAGCCGGCCCGGGAAGGTGCGATGGCCCCTGGCGTCCAGCCGCGTCATCAGGACCGAGACCTCATCCGGGTCGCCCTCCGGGGCCGGCGGGTAGCCGACCGGGCCCGACGAGAACAGCCACAACGGCCTGGTGCTGAGCAGGTGCGCGCACCTGTCGACCATCGCGCGCGCCGACGCGGCCCAGCGCCCGACGTAGACCGAGGACCCGAGGACGACGGCGTCGTAGCCCTCGACGGACTCGACGTCGTCCGGGTCCAGGACGTCCACGGAAAACCCTGCGCCGGCGAGCACCTCGCCGACCGCCTCCCCGATCTCCCGGGTTGATCCGTGGCGCGAGGCCACGGCGACCAGCACCTTCACCTCGCGACCACCTCCCCGTCAACCCGAGCGCCAGGTGGCGTCGACCTCTAGCGTCGCTCGCCCAACGGGTGGCCGCCTGGGCCGCAGGTCCCGCAGACTGATCCCCATGACAAGGCCAATCCCCACGATCGCGTTGCGCACCCCCACCGATGACATCGACATCCCGCTGCTCGGGCTCGGCACCTGGCTCTCCGACGGCGATCGTGGCTACCGCGCCGTCCGGCATGCCCTCGACGTGGGCTACCGGCACATCGACACGGCCACCGGCTACCGGAACGAGGACCAGGTGGGGCGTGCGATCGCCGACTCCGGCGTCGACCGGGACGAGGTCTTCGTCACGACAAAGCTCCCACCCGAGCACGCCGGCCGCGAGCGCGAGACCCTCACCGAGAGCCTGCGGCTGCTCGGCACCGACTACGTGGACCTTTGGCTGGTGCACTGGCCGCCCGGGGGGCGGGCCCGACCCGAGACCTGGAGCGCGCTGCGGGACCTGCGGGACGAGGGCCGCGCCCGCGCGATCGGGGTGAGCAACTACTCGACCGCACAGATCGACGAGCTCGTGGACGCGACCGGGGAGGCGCCGGCCCTGAACCAGATCCCGTGGAGCCCCGCGGACCACGACCCCATGCTGATCGCCGAGCACGCCAGGCGCGGCGTCGCGCTGGAGGGATACAGCCCCTTCAAGCGCACCGACCCCGCCGACCCCGTGCTCGCCCGGATCGCGGACGAACGCGGCGCCACGGTGCACCAGATCGTGCTGATGTGGCACATCCGGCACCGCGTCGTGGTGATCCCCAAGTCGTCCGACCAGGGTCGCATCGAGGCGAACCTCGCCGCCCTCGAGGTCACGCTCAGCGACGAAGATGTCGCCGAGATCGACGGCCTGAGCCGACGGTGATCGCCCGCTGGGGCGGTCGGCGCCTCATCCTCGCCGCCTTGCTGGCGACGGCCGGCCTGCTGGCCGGGGTGCTGACGGGCATCCAGATCCGCGCGGCGCAGGCCCAGGAGCAGCGGGCTGCCGCTGCGGCCGCCGAGGCGCTCCGGGCCGCCGCCGCCGAGGCCCGCCTCGCGGCACACCTGGAGGCGGTCGCCGAGCTCTGGGCACTGGGCGTCGCGGATGCCGAGTCGGGCATCGCGCACGCCCAGGCCGTCCTCGCCGCATCCGAGGGCATGGTGGCCGACGACGCCGTCCGCGTCGCCCTCGCGCAGTCCGTTTCCGACCTCCGTGCGAAGCTAGACGACTCCGAGCCGTCCCCGGCCGAGCTGTTCACCCTGCGGTCCGAGCTGGCCGGACTCGCATCCGCGATGGTGGCGGTCGAGCAGGCCCAGGCAGCCTGGCAGGCCGCGCAGGACGCCGCGCCCCAGCCCCAGCC
>CAYGGX010000063.1:0-13376 GCA_964349585.1 uncultured Actinotalea sp. | reverse complement strand
TCGCCGGCTGGGTTGACCATTCCGTCCCGGGCTGGGACGCGCGGGATCCGGACCTGTCCTAGCCCACGGGCTCCCGCCTCCTTTACGGGGATCAGACGGCGAAAGGCACACCGCAGCGCAGCACGACGTTTGCGTAGGCGGTGTTCTCGCCGGTCCGGACCACGAGCTGCGAGCGCCCGACGAGGGCCTTGAGCTCGTCGTGCGGGAGACGTTCCGCGGGCTTGTCGAGCCGTTCGTCGACCCACACCCCGGCGGGCCAGTCGTCGGCCGGCTCGGAGACCCATGCGTGCTCCGCCACGATCTCGGCGATGAGGGCATCCAGTACGTCGGTGAACCGCGGCAGGCCGAAGACGATCGCCAGGTCCACCACCGGGACGTGCGCCGGGATCGGCAGACCGGCGTCGGCCACCACCACCAGGTCGGTGTGGCCGAGCCGGGCCAGGTGCCCGGAGAGCGGGGCGTTGATGATGCCGCGGCGTTTCATGGCAGCGGGTCGTCCTTCCAGGGGTAGGAAGCCTGGGCGCCCAGGCGCTGAACTGAGGCGGCAGCTACGCGTGTGGCGTGGGTCGCCGCATCGACTAGGGAGCGGCCGGCAGCGAGACCAGCGGCGAGGGCGCCGACGAACGCGTCGCCCGCCCCGGTGGTGTCCACCACTGGCACGGGACGTGCCGGGATGACGGCGATGTCGCCGTCGAGGGTCACCGAGCCCGCCCCCCCGAGCGTGACGACGACCGAGGGGACGCCGAGGCCACGGAGTGCCCGCGCTGCCGCGATGCCGGCCGCAACCACCGGGTCGACCGGACGCTGCGCGGCGGCATCCCCTCCGGTGACCGCTTCGACCGCTCCCCCGTCAAGCAGGATCGAGGCCTCGTGCTGGTTCACGACGAGGGGATCCGCGGCCCGCAGCGTTTCCCAGGAGAGGCGGACGGCGGGCGCGACGTTCAGCACAACCCGCACGCCTGCAGCGCGTGCCAGGGCAACCGCCTCCTCGACCGCCGCGAGCGGGATCTCAGCCTGCAGGACGCACAGCCGCGCATCCCGGATCACCGGTGCGGCCGCCCGCACGACGTCCGGGGTGACGGCGGCGTTGGCGCCTGCGATCACGACGATCGTGTTCTCGCCGTTTGCGGCGACCGTGACGACGGCCAGCCCAGTGGGCCCGGGCTCGACCCCGACCGACGTCAGGTCGACGGCGGCACCGCGGAGATGCTCCAGGGCGACCTCCGACGTGGCATCGTCACCCACAGCGCCGACCATGGCCGTCCGCGCCCCGGACCGCGCCGCGGCGACCGCCTGGTTCGCGCCCTTGCCGCCGGCGAGGTGCTCGGCGGACCCGCCTAGCAGGGTCTCTCCGGGACCGGGGTGACGATCGACCCGCAGCAGCAGGTCGACGTTGATCGATCCCACGACCACGACGTCGTAGCGCATCGTTATCCCTTCGACACCAAAGCCAGTTGACACTCGGCGGACGAGTTGCCTACGGTGAGCGTACTTCATTCACGATCGAATGGTTATTCAGATGTCAACGGTGACCGGGGGGAAGCAGCCGAGCGGGCTTCCCGCGCCGGCGCGAGGGTTCATCCTCGCGATCGACCAGGGCACCACCAACACCAAGGCCATCCTCCTCGATCCGGCCACCGGTGAGGTCATGGCGTCCGGCGCCCGGCCCGTTGGCATCTCGTTCCCCGCGTCCGGCTGGGTGGAGCAGGACGCCGAGGAGCTCTGGCTCGCCACCCTGGGCGCCGTGGACGACTGCCTGGCCACGGGCGCCGTCCCAGTCGGCATCGCGATCTCCAACCAGCGCGAGTCCGTGGTGGCCTGGAGCCGGCGCACCGGTGCCGCCCTGGGACCCGTGCTCGGTTGGCAGGACGCGCGGACGGCCGCGGCCTGCGTGTCGCTCGCGACCGAACGGCCCGACGCCGACGAGCTGGTCCGCACCCGCACCGGCCTCTCGCTCGATCCGATGTTCTCCGCACCCAAGATGCGCTGGCTGCTCGACACCACGCTCGCCGCCGGGGCGGACCGGGACGACATCCGGCTCGGCACCGTGGACGCCTGGCTGATCCACAAGCTCACCGGTGAGCACGCGACGGACGTCGGCAACGCGTCCCGGACGCTGCTGCTCGCGCTGGAGTCGCTCCGGTGGGACCCCGAGCTGCTGGACCTCTTCGGCATCCCGGCCGGCGCCCTCCCCGAGATCCGCGACTCCGACGCCGGGTTCGGCTCCACCCGAGGGGTGCCGGGACTCCCCGACGGCATCCCCGTGGTCGCCGTGCTCGCCGACTCCCACGCCGCGCTCTACCAGCACGGCTGCACCCGCCCCGGCACCGGCAAGGCGACCTACGGCACCGGGTCGTCGGTCATGACCCCGTGCGCCGCGCCGACGGCGGCCCCGGCCGGCATCGCGACCACCGTCGCCTGGGTAGCCGGCGGCGAGCCGACCTACGCCCGCGAGGGGAACATCATCGCCAGCGGCTCCGCCCTCGACTGGATGGCCCGAACCCTCGGTGCCCCGGCCGGCACCTCCGGCGGCGCGTTCCTCACCGCGCTGGCCGCGGAGACGCCCGACGCCGGTGGGGTCGCCCTGGTCCCCGCGTTCTCCGGGCTCGGTGCGCCCTACTGGGACCGCGCCGCCGCCGGACTGATTACCGGTATCACCGCGGGCACGACGGCGGCGCACCTGGCCCGGGCCGCCCTCGAAGCCGTCGCCCACCAGGTGGCGGACGTGGTGGAGGCGATCGATTCCGGCGGCGGTGCCGCCATCGACCGCCTGCACGCCGATGGCGGGGCGACGGCGTCGGGCCTCCTGATGCAGCTCCAGGCGGACCTGCTGGGGCGGCCCCTGCATGTGGCGGACGTCCCGGAGGCGTCGGCGCTCGGCGCCGCCACCCTCGCCGCCCGCACCCTGGGCCTCCCCGTTGCCGCACCGCCCCAGGGCGCCGTCGTCGTCCCGGCCGAGGCCGGACGCGCGGATCGACGCGACGCCTGGTCTCGTGCAGTCGCCCGCTCCCGCGGGCGCGACGTGAGCTCGCCCCCATCCACTCGCACGGCGACGGACCTCGAAGGAGAGGCATGACCACCCCAGCACCCACCCCCACGCCCCTCTGGCGCCGGCCACGCGTCATTGGTGCGCTGCTGCTCACGGCCCTTGTCGCCGCCGCGTTCGCGAACACGGCCTTCGTCGACACGAGCAACGTGGAGGCACCCGCCGACACGGCCGTCGAGTACGTCGACCTCAACTACGAGACCGTCGTGCTGCCGGCGATCCTCGGTACCGAGCACTCGCTCGAGATGCTGATTGCCGCCCTCGTGGAAGACGCGGACGCGGCGGGCGAGGAGTACGGCCAGCGCGAAGACGCGACCAAGCCGTGGAGCTTCGCCGTCGACGCGACCGGCACCATCACCGAGGGACTCTTCGGTGAGGTCGGCCTGGACGTCGGCGGACTGCCCGGCGGCATCACCGCCGGTGTCGCGATCCCGCCGCTGGGCTCGAACACCGCCATCCGGGACACGGGCACCGACCTGACCTTCAACGACTTCACCAACCAGACCGAGTTCCAGAGGGTTGCCATCGAGCTCAACAACCGGGTCACGGAGACCGTCTTCGCCGACTACGACCTGCCGTCGATGGTGGGCACCAAGGTCCGCGTGCTGGGGGCCTTCACCTGGGTCTCCAAGACCGGCGGCGAGATCGACCACGTGAAGATCGTCCCGGTTCAGATCGAGGTCGTCGAGTGAGCGCCGCTCCGGCCGTCGACGCCGACGTGGTGATGCGCGCCACGGGAATCACCAAGGTCTACGGCGGAACGCATGCCCTGCGCGGTGTCGACTTCGACATCCGACGTGGACACGTCACGGCACTGATCGGTGAGAACGGGGCAGGCAAGTCGACGCTGATGAAGATCTTCGCCGGCGTCGAGACCCCGACGACCGGGACCATCGAGCTCGACGGCCAGTCGGTGTCGTTCCGCTCGCCGAACGAGGCGGTGGAGCACGGGGTGGCGATCATCCACCAGGAGCTCAACCTGTGCCCCAACCTCTCGATCGCGGACAACATCTTCATCGGGCGCGAGCGCACGCGCGGCGCCTTTGTCGACTTCGCCGAGCAGCGGCAGGCCGCGGCCGAGCTGCTCGCCCACCTCGAGGAGCCCCTCGACCCCACGACCACAGCCGACGAGCTTCGCCTGGGCCAGCAGCAGGTGGTCGAGATCGCGCGGGCGCTCAGCGAGGACGCCCGGGTGCTGATCATGGACGAGCCGACCTCGGCGTTGTCCGCCGTCGAGGTCCGAGTGCTCTTCCGGGTGATCCGGGAGCTCACCGCCCGCGGCGTCTCGATTGTCTACATCTCCCACCACCTGGATGAGTGCCTGGAGATCGCCGACCGGGCGGTCATCCTGCGCGACGGAGAGGTCGTCGCGCAGGCGGCAATGAGCGAGATCGACCTCGGCTGGATCGTCACCCAGATGGTCGGCCGCGACGAGAGCGACCTGTTCGCCCCGATGGCCCACGACCCCGGGGAGCCCCTGCTGGAGGTCCGGGACCTGATCGTTGCGGACCCCGACAACCCCCAGCGGCTCGCGGTGCAAGGGGTGAGCCTGACGGTGCACGCCGGCGAGGTGGTCGGGCTCTACGGGCTAATGGGGGCCGGACGGACCGAGCTTCTTGAGGCGCTGGCCGGACGGAATCCGGTGAACGGCGGGAGCGTGGTGCTCGAGGGGCGCGACATCACGCATGCGTCGATCGAGAGCCGTATCGATGCCGGACTCGTGCTGGTCCCCGAGGACCGGAAGCGCGACGGGCTGGTCGAGGGCCTGACCGTCGGACGCAACATGTCGCTCGCCGCGGTGGCCCGGTTCGTGAGCGGGCCGTTCGTCAAGGGGCGCCAGGAACGGCGGGCGGTCGACGAGACGTCCGGCCAGGTGCGGGTGAAGGCGACCAGCCAGGACGCCCCCATCGGCTCCCTGTCGGGCGGCAACCAGCAGAAGGTCGTGATCGGCCGCGCGCTGATCACCAAACCGCGCGTCCTCATTCTCGACGAGCCCACCCGCGGGATCGACGTCGGCGCCAAGGCGGACATCTTCGCCCTGATGGCGGCCGAGGCCAGGACCGGCACCGCGGTGCTCTTCGCCACGTCAGAGGTGAGCGAGGTGCTGCACGCGTCCGACCGGATCGTCGTGCTCGCCCGCGGGCGGATCGCGGCGGAGATCGACCCGCGCCAGACCGACAGAGAACAGATCATGGCGGCGTCGGACGTCTCGTCCTCCGCCCGGACAACCAACGAGGACGACTGACATGGCCACTGCAACGAAGACGGGAGCCGCGGTCAAGCCCGCGGTGACCGCAACCCGCCGCGGGACAGCGGAGTTCCTGCTGGACCAGCGGGCGTTCGTCGCCCTGATCGTCCTCGTCATCGTCTTCTCGCTGCTGTCGGACGCCTTCCTGCAGCCGGCGAACCTCGTGACGATGACCAAGCACGTGGCGTACAACGCCATTCTGGCGATGGGCATGCTCCTGGTGATCGTCTCCGGCGGCATCGACCTGTCCATCGGATCGACCGTCGGCCTGTCCGGGATCGTCGCAGGCGTGATGCTCCAGGGTTGGGAGCTCTCCGTCTTCGACGTGACGGCCTACCCGGCGGTCTGGGTCGTGATCCTGATCTCGCTCTCGGTCGGGGCCCTCGTCGGGTACATCAACGGCTTGCTGGTCACGAAATTCAACGTGGCGCCGTTCATCGCGACGCTCGGCATGCTCTACATCGCCCGGGGTGCCGCGTTGCTCATCTCCGACGGAGCCACCTTCCCGCGGCTGCGGGGAGACCCGGAGCTGGGGAACACCGGGTTCGCCTTCCTCGGCCTCGGGCGCCCGCTGGGGATCCCGACCGCCATCTGGATCATGGCCGTGTTCGCGATCGTGGTGGCAGTGCTGGTCACCCGCATGCCCTTCGGTCGCTGGCTGTACGCCATCGGTGGCAACGAGCGCGCCGCCGAGCTCGCCGGCGTTCCGGTGCGCCGGGTGAAGACGCGTGTCTACGTGATCTCCGGAATCTGCGCCGCCATGGCCGGACTCATCATCGCCTCGGAGCTCACCTCGGCCGCGCCGCAGACCGGCCAAACGTTCGAGCTCAATGCAATCGCCGCCGTCGTCATCGGGGGCGCCTCACTCTCCGGCGGCCGGGGAACCGTGAAGGGGGCCCTCATCGGAGCCTTCGTCATCGGCTTCCTGTCCGACGGGTTGGTCCTGGTCGGCGTCTCCACCTTCTGGCAGACGGTGATCAAGGGCCTGGTGATCGTTCTCGCCGTGATGCTCGACCAGGGCCAAGAGCGATTGAAGAAGGCGCGAGCAGCGGCTCTCGCCGCACAGAACGCCAGGCGTGACCTGGCGACGCAGACGACCGGGGCTCAGTAGATGAGCCGCGGTGAAACCGAAACCATAGAGGAGAAGGCAATGCGACGTTCCTTCCGCACTGGCGCGGTGATTCTCGCCGTCGCCGCTCTGGCGCTCGCCGGGTGCTCGTCTGACGACCCGGAGCCCGAGGACACCACCGACACGGGGACCGAGGTTGAGGGCGAGGCCGGCGGTCTGATCGCCGTCATCACCCCCGCGCACTCCAACGTGTTCTTCAAGGCCGAGGCTGACGCCGCGGTCGCGAAGGCCGAGGAGCTCGGCTACACGGCTCAGGCCGACTCGCACGACGACGACCCGAACAAGCAGAGCCAACTCATCGACGCGGCGATCTCAAACGGCGCCGTGGCGATCATCCTCGACAACGCCGGGGCCGACGTATCGGTCGGCGCTGTGCAGAAGGCAACGGATGCGGGCATCCCGGTGTTCCTCATCGACCGTGAGATCAACGAGTCGGGCATCGCCAAGGCCCAGATCGTGTCGAACAACGCTCAGGGCGCCGGCCTCGTCGGCGAGTCCTTCGCCGAGGCCATGGGCGGCACGGGCAAGTACATCGAGCTGACGGGTCGGGACACCGACACGAACGCCCACGTCCGTTCCGACGCCTACCACGCAGTCATCGACCAGTTCCCCGACATGGTCATGGTGGCGCAGGAGACGGCCAACTGGGACCAGCAGGAGGCCTTCACGAAGATCGAGACCCTCCTTCAGGCCGACCCTGACATCCAGGGCATCATCGCGGGCAACGACACGATGGCGCTCGGTGCCGTCGCGGCGGTTGATGCAGCGGGTCTGACCGGACAGGTCATCATCGCCGGGTTCGACGGTGCTCCTGACGCCGTCCAGGCGATCAAGGACGGCAAGATGCTCTCCACCGCCCTTCAGCCCGCAGTGCTGATCGCCGAGATGGCGGTGGAGCAGGCCGACCTGTACATCCGGACGGGCGACACCGGCCAGCCGGAGCGCCAGTCCATCGACTGCATCCTGATCGACGCCTCCAACGCCCACCGGTACACGGTCTTCGCACTTGAGGACTGACAGCCTCCCCGACTAGGGGTCGCCCCGGCCGAATGGCCGGGGCGACCCGATGAGGCACAAACGGCCCGGTCGGCGCCGCAGCGAAAGCGGCGCCGACCCGGCACTCTCGCTCGCGTCGGTCGACGCAGAATCGGAGAACGAGATGTCCAACTACCCGCAGTTCGGTGCCGGGCTCTGGCACTTCGCCTCGTACGTCGACCGCTACGCCACCGACGGCTACGCGCCCCCGGTGACCACGCTGGAGCAGATCGCCCGCGCAGGTGAGGTAAGGGACCTCTCTTTCGTCGACGTTCCCTACCCGTTCACGGCCGACGTCACCGTCGAGGACGTGAGGTCTGCCCTCGCGGAGAACAACCTGCAGGCGGTCGGCGTAACCCCGGAGATCTACATGCGCCGCTTCCGGAGCGGCGCGTTCACCAACGCGGACCCGGCGATCCGGGCCGAGGCGCTCGCGGTGCTCAACGAGGCCGCCGATGTCGTGCGTGCCCTCGATGCCAGGTACCTCAAGGTCTGGCCTGGGCAGGACGGCTGGGACTACCCGTTCCAGGTGGACCACCACCAGCAGTGGGAGCTCGCCGTCTCCGGCATGCGCGAACTCGCACTCGCCAACCCCGACATCAAGATCGTCATCGAGTACAAGCCGCGCGAGCCGCGCGGGAAGATGTTCTGGGACTCCGCCGCGAAGACGACCCTCGGCATCAAGGCCATGGGCGTGGACAACGTCGGAGTGCTCCTCGACTTCGGGCATGCGCTGTACGGCGGCGAGTCGCCGGCCGCTGCGGCGCAACTGCTTATCGATCACGGCCTGCTCTGGGCGATGGACGTCAACGACAACCTCCGCGGCTGGGACGACGACCTCGTGGTGGGGACCGTCCATCCGGTGGAGATCTTCGAGTTCTTCTACACGCTCAAGGTCAACAACTGGGTTGGGGTCTGGCAGCTCGACCAGTTCCCCTTCCGCGAGGACACGGTCGAGGCAGCCAAGCTGTCCATCCGCTTCCTCAAGGCCGTCCACCGGGCCCTCGAGGAGCTCGACATCGATGCGCTGCGCCTGGCGCAGGGGCGTGAGGACGCGATGGGGGCGCAGCGCCTCGTCCAGGACGTCCTCTTCAACTGCATGCGGAGCGAGACGTGAGCGTCGAGGAAGATCTGGTCCCGGAGGTCGACCCCGGGGCGGTACCGGTCGACACGCTGGCCGTGCTCGGCCGGGTCCCCGAAGGGGCGGCCCGGGACGACCTCGTCGCGCACCTGAAGGAGGCAGCCCGACTGGTCCGCCGTCGTGACATTCAGATGGTGCGGGCGGCAGGCCTCGGGCACGTCGGCGGCGAGCTCTCGGTGATCGACATCCTGGTGACCCTGTACCTGCACGCGATGAACGTCGGGCCGGACCGCATCGCGGACCCGGACCGCGACCGCTTCATCCTCTCCAAGGGCCATGCTGCCGCCGCGCTGTACACCACGCTGGCCATGGCGGGGCTGCTCCCCGCCGACGAGCTGCGTGGGTTCATGCAGCCGCTCTCCCGGCTGAACGGGCACCCGGCCAACACGAAGGTGGCCGCCGTCGAGGCCAGCACGGGGCCCCTTGGGCACGGGCTGCCAATCGCGGTCGGGACGGCGTTCGCGGCCGTGCTGGACGGGTCGGCCCGGCGAACCTTCGTGGTAGTCGGCGACGGCGAGCTCCAGGAAGGGTCCAACTGGGAGGCCCTGATGACGGCCGGGAACCACAGGCTGGCCCAGCTGTGCGTCGTCGTCGACAGGAACCGGCTGCAGCAGGGCGCGCTCGTGGCCGACACCAACGACCTCGAACCCCTGGCCGACAAGCTGCGGGCTTTCGGTTTCGAGGTCGTGGAAGTCGACGGCCACGACCACGGGGCGCTTGCCGACGCCTTCGCGAGGGTGCCCGCTCCCTCCGGGCGCCCGACGGCGGTCATCGCGCACACCGTCAAGGGGCACCCGATCTCGTTCATGTCCGACAAGGTCGCCTGGCATCACAAAGTGCCATCCGCCGAGCAGGTGGCGCAGGCGCTCGCTGAGCTGGAGGAACCGTGAGTACCGTTGCAGCACCGGAGGCCGCCCTGCACGACTGCCGGGACGCCTGGGTCTCGACGCTGATCGACCTCGCCGAGTCCGACGAGCGGATCGTCGTCGTCGTCAACGACTCGCTCGGATCCAGCAAGCTCGGACCCTTCGCGGAGCGCTTCGCCGAGCGGATCGTCAACGTCGGCATCGCCGAGCAGAACATGGTCGGCGTCGGTGCGGGGCTCGCCAACGGCGGGAAGGTGCCCTTCGTGTCCGCGGCGTCCTGCTTCCTAACGGCGCGGGCCATGGAGCAGATCAAGGTCGACGCCGCGTACTCCCAGCACCACATGGTGCTCGTCGGGCAGAGCCCCGGGATGGCGTACGGGGAGCTCGGGCCGACGCACCACTCGATCGAGGACCTGGCGTGGCTTAGGGCTATCCCCGGGCTCACGGTGATCGTGCCCTGCGACCCGGTCGAAACGCGCGAGGCGCTGCGGTGGGCCGCAGGGCACGACGGTCCGGTCTTCGTGCGCGTCAGCCGGATGGGCGTTCCGGATGTGAACCTGCCCGACTACCAGTTCGAGCCGGAGAGGGCTGTGACCCTTCGGGAGGGCAGCGACGTCACGCTCGTCGCCACCGGCACCGTCGTGTCCCGGGCGCTCGCGGCGGCCGACCGGCTGGCCGCTGACGGCGTATCCGCGCGGGTGCTGTCGATGCCGACGATCAAGCCGATCGACAGCGACGCACTCGTCGCGGCGGCAACTGAGACCCGCGGGATCGTCACCGTCGAGGAGGCCCTCGTCAGTGGGCTGGGTGGCGCGGTGGCCGAGGTCGTGGTGCAGCGCGCGCCTGTCGCGATGCGGATGGTCGGGGTGCCCGACGTCTTCGCCCCCACGGGATCGGTCGACTGGTTGCTCGACCACTTCGGCATCACCGCATCTGGCATCGCGCGGGCGGCCCATGACGTCCTCACGGGCTGAGGTTGGGTAGCCTCGCATCGACACCACCCGGAGATCCCGAGATGACGAAGAAGGCATGGGCCCTCGGCACCTTCCCGTTCCTCGCCCGCCCCGAGGGCGCGCCGGACGCCGAGGTCCGTGTGGTGATCGACAACGACTTCGCCGGAGACCCGGACGATCTCTTCCAGGTCGCTCACCACGTGATGTCGCCGGGCGTCGAGGTGCGCGGCATCATCGCCTCACACCTGCGCCCGGGGGACGCGTTCGGCCCGGGCGACGACTCGGCCGAGGCGGCTGAGCGACGCCTGCGCGAGCTGTTCGACGTGATGGGGCTTGATGCGGGAAATGTGATCCGGCGCGGCGCGAAGCACGGGCTGGTCGACGCGTCGACCCCGCAGGACTCGCCCGGCGCACGGGTGCTGATCGCGGAGGCCATGCGGGACGACCCGCGACCGCTCTACGTGTGCTGCGGGGGCGGGCTGACGGAGGTCGCCTCGGCGTGGCTGATCGAGCCGAGGATCGCCGAGCGCCTGACCGTCGTCTGGATCGGTGGGCCCGAGCACGCCGGGCTGACCTCACCATGGCCCCCGATCGCCAATCCCGAGTACAACCTGGCGATCGACCTGACCGCCGGGCAGGTTGTGTTCGGGTCCGACCTGCCGCTGTGGGTCGTGCCCCGCAACGTGTACCGGCAGTGCCTCGTCTCCGCTGTCGAGCTGCAGCAGCGGGTCGCCGGAAGCGGCGCCCTCGGCGCCTTCCTCCATGAGGCGCTCCTGACGGTCGCCCGCGACGCATGGGCGAGGGGCGCCGGAGTCGCCGAGACGTACGCCCTCGGCGACCAACCCCTGGTGCTCCTGACGGCTCTGCAGTCCTTCTACGACCGCGACACCTCCTCGAGCGCGTTCGCACTCGTTCCCGCGCCGGAGCTGGATGATGCCGGCGGCCTCGTCGGGCGCCCGGACGGCAGGCCGATCCGGGTGTACACGCACGTCGACACCCGGCTCATGTTCGAGGACATGTTCGGCAAGTTCGAGGTCTTCGCGCAGTGGCAGGGCGAGTGACTCGGGATCCGGGTCGGCGGCGGTCCGTGCCGCGGTGGCGGCAGGGGAGGCGCGGAATGGAAATTCGGCAACGATAGGATCTGCCCGCAGCTACAACGACGCGGCAGATCAGAGTCGATGAGGCGGGGGCCGGACAGCCGACGCCAGGAGGAGCGGGTTCATGGAGTCAAGGCTGGCCGTGACGCCCGGGTCTCGTCGGTCCGGGCACCAGGACGACCAGGTCCGACTGATGGCCAAGATCGCTCGGATGTACCACGAGCGCGGCATGCGCCAGTCGGCGATCGCCGAGGAGCTGCACGTCTCACAGCCTCGGGTGTCGCGGCTCCTGAAGCAGGCCGGCGAGATCGGCATCGTCCGCACCACCGTGACGCTGCCCGCGGGCGTACACACCGACGTCGAGGAGGCGCTCGAGCGGCGGTACGGGCTGGGTGAGGCAGTGGTGGTCGACGCGGGCGGGGCGGCCGAGGAGGTGTACCCGGCCCTCGGGGCAGCCACGGCGGTGTACCTCGAGACGACGCTCACTGGCGGCGACACCGTCGGCATCTCCTCGTGGTCGGCGACCCTGCTGGCCGCCGTCGAGTCGATGCGGCCGGCCAAGTCCCCAGTGGTGGACATGGTCGTGCAGGTCGTCGGCGGCGTGGGCGACCCGCGCGTGCAGATGCAGGCCACCCGGATCATCGGCCGCTTCGCGTCGGCCACCGGCGCGGCACCGATCTTCATGCCGACGCCCGGCACGCTCGGCAGCGCGTCTGCGCGGGACACGCTGATGGCCGACTCCACGGTGCTCGAGGTCATGAACCTCTGGCCGCGACTGACCATGGTGCTGGTCGGCATCGGCTCGCTCGAGCCGTCGCCCTTGCTCCTCGAGAGCGGCAACGCGCTTCCCGACGCCGACCGGGCGCAGCTGCTGCGGGCCGGCGCCGTCGGGGACATCTGCCTGCGGTTCTTCGACGCGGGCGGCCGCCCGGTGCACACCGAGGTCGACGACCGCGTGATGGGCATCGACTTCGAGCAGCTGCTCCGGGTCCCGCGCCGGGTGGGGGTGGCCGGGGGCGCGCGCAAGCATGCCGCCATCCGCGCCGCGCTGCTCGGCGGTTGGATCAACGCGCTGATCACCGATCTCGAGGAGGCGGAGCGCCTGCTCGACGACGCCGACCTGCCGGTCGCGGACTGAAGCGGCGACGTGCCCTCCGGTGACCCGGTAGGACGCGCCGTCGACGCCTACCGCGTCGGGCGGCCGGTCGTCGTGACCGACCACCCCGGCCGCGAGGACGAGGGGGACCTGGTGATCGCGGCCGAGTACTGCACCGCCGACGTCGTCGCCTTCATGATGAGCAGCTGCCGTGGGCTGATCTGCGTGCCCATCACCCCGGAGCGAGCCGCGGAGCTCGAGCTACCGCCGATGGTGCGCCAGAACACCGAGGCGATGCGTACGGCGTTCACCGTGTCCGTGGATGCGGCCCACGGGATCACCACCGGCATCTCGGCGGCGGACAGGGCCAAGACGATCTCACTGCTTTGGCTGGACGACTCCCGACCCGGAGACCTCGTCCGCCCCGGGCACGTCTTCCCCATCGCAGCCGACCCCGGTGGAGTGCTACGGCGTCCCGGGCACACCGAGGCCGCACTCGACCTCGCGCGGCTCGCTGGCCTGCGTCGCGCAGGGGTGATTTGTGAGATCGCTGACCGCGCGGGCGTCATGCTGCGCGGCCAGAGGCTGCGAGCGTTCTCGCGGCGGCACGGACTGGTGCAGGTGTCGATCGACGAGCTTCGACGCCACCTGGGCGGCTGACCCCACCGCTCAGGTGACCGCCTCGGCGACAGCACGCGTCGTCCGGCCATCCGATGCGGTTCGATAGTCCGATGCTGAACCCGCTCTCCGTGACCGTCGACCCGC
>CAYGGX010000062.1:0-13404 GCA_964349585.1 uncultured Actinotalea sp. | reverse complement strand
CCCCTGCCCGGTCCGGCTAGGCTGGCAGCCACCCACCCCCGCGGAGGTTCCTGTGCGCCTGCTCGTGACCGGCGGAGCCGGCTTCATCGGCACCAACTTCGTGCACCAGGCGGTTCGCGAACGCCCCGACGTCGAGGTGACAGTGCTCGACGCCCTGACCTACGCGGGCGACGAGGCCTCGCTGGCGACGATCGCCGACCAGATCACCTTCGTCCGGGGCGACGTCGCCGACGCGGAGGTGACGAACCGCCTGGTGGCCGCGAACGACGTCGTCGTGCACTTCGCGGCCGAGTCGCACAACGACAACTCCCTCGCCGACCCGTCCCCATTCGTGACGACGAACGTCGTCGGGACCTACACCCTGCTCGAGGCGGTGCGCCGCCACGGCCGGCGGCTGCACCACATCTCGACCGACGAGGTCTACGGGGACCTGGAGCTGGACGACCCGGCCAAGTTCACCCCCGAGACGCCGTACAACCCGTCGAGCCCCTACTCGGCCACCAAAGCCGCGAGCGACCTGCTGGTCCGGGCCTGGGTGCGCTCGTTCGGCGTGCAGGCGACGATCTCCAACTGCTCCAACAACTACGGGCCCTACCAGCACGTGGAGAAGTTCATCCCCCGGCAGATCACCAACGTGCTCGACGGCGTGCGGCCCAAGCTGTACGGCCGCGGGGAGAACGTGCGCGACTGGATCCACGTCGAGGACCACAACGCGGCGGTCTGGACGATCATCGAGCGCGGTCGGATCGGCGAGACCTACCTGATCGGCGCCGACGGGGAGGTGGACAACAAGAGCGTCGTCGAGCTGATCCTCGAACTGAGCGGTCAGGCGCGCGACGCATACGACCACGTCAGCGACCGGCCGGGCCACGACATGCGGTACGCGATCGACGCCACGAAGCTGCGCACCGAGCTCGGCTGGGCGCCCCGGTACTCCGACTTCCGGCAGGGCCTGACGGCCACCATCGAGTGGTACCGGGCCAACCAGGACTGGTGGCGTCCCCGCAAGGAGGCCACCGAGGCCAAGTACGCGGCACTCGGCCGCTGACCAGCCGAGCCGGCCCTAGGCACCACGAGGCTCCCGGGGCAGCGCCACGTTCAGGCCGTCGCGCTGTCGAGCTCCTCGACGACATCGCGAGCGATCTCCAGGGCGCAGGTGGCCGCCGGTGACGGCGCGTTGAGCACGTGAACCTGGCGTGGCGCGGCCTGGACCAGGAAGTCGTCGACCATCGTGCCGTCGCGGCGCAACGCCTGGGCCCGAACCCCGGCGGGAGCGCGCACAAGGTCCCGGGCGCCGATGCCTGGCACCAGCCTGGAGAGGCTCTTGGCGAACAGCCGCTTCGACATCGACCTTACGATCTCCGCCGTACCAGGCACGGCATTCCGCACGGCAAGGTGCCACAGTCCCGGCCAACCGAGCGACTCGACCAGGTCCTTGCCGTTGATGTCCCGCCAGGTGTAGCCCTCCCGTGCCAGAGCCAGGACTGCGTTGGGCCCGGCGTGCACGCCGCCGTTGATCATCCGTGTCAGGTGCACACCTAGGAACGGGAAGCGGGGGTCCGGGACGGGGTAGATGAGGCCGCGGACCATGTGCTCGAGCTCGGGCACCAACTCGAAGTACTCGCCCCGGAACGGGACGATCCGAGCCTCAGGTGTGACTCCCGAAGCCTTGGCGACGCGGTCGCTGTACAGCCCAGCGCAGGTCACCAGGCCGTCCGCCTCGATGCGCTCCCTCGAGGTGAGCACCTCGACGCCACCCGGCCGCTGCCGGGCGGCGACGAATGCCTCGGAGAAGCGGATCTCCCCGCCCGCCGCCCGTACGTCCTCCGCCAACGCCTCGCACACGGCGACGTAGTCGACACTCCCGGTGCTGGTCACCCGCAACGCGCCGACACCGCCGACCGCCGGCTCGATCTCACGTGCCTCGTCCATCGAGATGACTCGTGCGGGCACCCCGTTCTGTGCCGCGCGCGCCTCAAGGGCATCCAGGGCGGGCAACTCGGACTCGTCGACGGCCACAACGAGCTTGCCGCAGATCTTGATCGGCACACCGCGGTCGCGTGCGTACTCGACCATCGAGCGCGATCCCGCGGCGCTCATCCGGGCCTTGGCGCTGCCCGGTGGGTAGTAGAGACCCGAATGGATCACCCCGGAGTTGCGACCGGTCTGGTGCTGGGCGAGCCGGTCCTCCTTCTCCAGGACCACTACCTCGTCCCCGCGCGTGGCTAGCGCCTGGGCGACCGCCATGCCGACAATCCCTGAACCGACGACGACGACTCGCACCCGTGCCACCCCTCGTCCGTGGCCGACCCGATCCTGGGCGGCGCCCCCCGGAGTCTACGATTCGCGACGGCGCCGCCCAGGGGACGATGGTCCAGGCGACGACTCAGACACCCGGGTCGCCTCGGTAGGCACCCTCACGACGGCGCGCGATGACGCCGAGAGCCGCTGCACCGCCGGCCATCGTCAGGTCCGCGACTGTGAACAGGACCCGGGAGACCGCCGCGTAGGCGATGGCCGCTGACGGACCGACGAACGGGGCCAGACCCGTGACGATCACCAGCTCGCGGATTCCCGCGCCCGACGGGAGCACGACGGCGAACAGCCCCGCTACCATCCCGATCCCGATCACGCCGATGAACAATGGAAGCTCGCCCGCCGCTACCGTCGCCTCGCCCCGGGCGAGGAGCCAGAGGTGCAGGCCGTAGGTGAGGTACGAGCCCAGAGCCCACCCCAGGGAGAGCAGGACGGTGCGGCCCCGCACGGGATGGCTCGGGCGCGGGCGCCGGAGCAGGCGGAAGCCGATCGTTGCCACGGCCGTAAGGATGCGGGGGTGCAGGCAGACCAGCCCGATCGGCAGTAGCAGGTAGAGCCAACGGAGCCAGCCGAGCGACGGATCCCCCCTTACAAGGTCCGGCAGCGCAATGGTTCCTACCACCAGCGCCGCCACCACCGCCACCATCAGCGAGAAGATGGTCGCGGCGAACACCCGGGCCCGGGCGAGCCCGGCGCGCCGGCCGAGCTCGAGCTGCAGGACATAGGCCCAGACCGAACCCGGCACGTACTTGCCGAGCTGGCCCACCAGGAAGATCTGCCCGCCCCGACCGACGCCGATCGGGGGGCCCAGGTCGTCGACGAACACCTGCCAGCTCATCGTCCCGCATGCGATCCCGAGGGCGACCAGGCCCGCCGACGGGAGGATCGTCGTCCAGGACATCGTGGCGACGGTGGCTGAGACGCCGTCCCAGTTCCGTACCAGGGCGACGGTGGCCGCAGCGAGCACCACGAGCAACAAGGTGACTTGGGCAACCGTGAGCGCGGTGCTCCGCCACGATCTCAGCGCCGCCTGACCTGACCGATCCGCACCGGCAGCAGACCCGTCCGCCTCAGTGGGCGACCCATCCGGTGGGAGGTCAGGGGAAATCACGCGTCCGCCGCGTAAATGGCGACCCGCACCGGGCACAGGTCCACTAGACCTGCCCACCAGCCGAGCTCGTCGGCGAGGACCTCAAGAACACCCTCCGGGTGTACGGCGGCCAGGTCGGCGTCGGCGCCGTACGCCGCGCGCAGCGCCTCAATCACGTCGGCACCGTGCCCGGCCCGTCTCAGTGCGTAGCTGTTCACGTCGCGAAGCCTCGGTGGCGAGCCATGCACAAGCGCGAACGGGGGGACGTCACGGGTGACTGCCGTGGACATCCCCACCATCGCACCGGGACCGACGACCCGCCGCTGGTGCACGGCGGCGTTCATCCCGATGTTCGCCCCGGCGCCGATGGTGCAGTGGCCGCCGATGCTCACCCCGCCGGACACCACGGCGCCGTCGCCGACCAGCACGTCGTGCGCGAGGTAGCACCGGTTGAGCAGCCACGCTCCCGGGCCCACCCGAGTGGGTCGATGGGTGCCCTGATGGATGATGACGCCCTCCCGGACCACCGCATCCGACTCGATCACTACGCCCGCGTGAGCGAGGTCGCCGTCCCACGCAAGGTTCATCCGCGCCGATGTCACCTCGGGTGGCGCGCCGATCACCGAACCGGCCCCGATCCAGACGCCGTCGCCGACCTGCAGGGGGCCGGTGAGTACCGCGAGCGGTCCGATCTTCACGCCGGCGCCCAGAGAGACGCCCATACCGATGACAGCCGTGGGATGGACGATCGTGGTCACGCTGGCGTCAGTGGGTCCCGCGTCTTCCACCACATCGGTCCTTCGCCAGGGCACGTCTGCGCCGGATGGTCTCGGGTGCTCGTCGTGCAGGTCCTCTTTCGGGCGTCCCACCGGCGACTAGCATGGCGCCTCGGCGGTGCCCATGTCGCGAGAACTATAGCCACTCGGAATCCAGCCACCGCGCCGGAATCCTCCTGCGGCGCACGTCCCGGGCCACTGCGGCCCACCGAGAGCTCACGAGAGGTCCACCAGCATGATTTCGATCTCAGTGGTCAAGTTCGGCCCCGACGTGGAGCAGAAGGTCCTCGAGGTGATCCGCTCGGGGATCATCGCCCAGGGGCCGGTGGTCGCCGAGCTGGAGCGGGGCTTCGCCGAGCTCGTGGGAGTGGAACACGCAGTCGCGGTGAACAGCGGCACGACGGCGCTTGTGGCCTCGCTCCAGGTCCTCGACCTGGCGCCCGGCGACGAGGTCATCACGAGTCCGTTCACGTTCGTCGCGACCGTGAACGCAATCCTGGAGGCCGGGGCGACGGTCCGCTTCGCGGACGTTACCGAGCGGGACTTCAACCTCGACCCGGCCACCGTGAGCGACCAGGTGACGGGCCGGACCCGCGTCCTGATGCCGGTGCACCTCTACGGGCAGATGGCCGACATGGACCCGCTCATGGAGCTCTCCGCGAACCACGGCCTACACGTCGTGGAGGACGCCGCGCAGGCGCTCGGCGCTCGGTACGGCGGACGGGGCGCCGGCTCCTTCGGGCTCGGCTGCTTCTCCCTCTACGCGACCAAGAACCTCACCAGCGGTGAGGGTGGCATGGTGACCACGAACGACGCCGCGCTTGCCGACAGGCTCCGGGTGCTGCGGAACCAGGGCATGCGTGCCCGCTACCAGTACGAGATGGCAGGCCACAACTATCGCCTCACGGACCTGCAGGCGGCCGTCGCCGTCCCCCAGCTCGCGACCTACGCCGACCAGCTGACCCGGCGCCGCGCGAACGCGGCCCGCCTGGTCGCCCAGCTCAGCGACATCGACGGCCTCCTCCTCCCGACCGAGATTCCTGGACGGGAGCACGTGTGGCATCAGTTCACCGTGCTGGTGCCCACCGATCGCGTCGCCGACCGGGACGCGATGGTCGACCGGCTGCGGGATGCCGGTGTGATCGCCGGCATCTACTACCCCAAGCCGGTCTACGACTACGACTGCTACCGCTCCAACCCACAGGTGGTGATCGGCGAGACCCCCGTTGCCCAGGACGTCGCGCGCCGGTGCCTGTCGCTACCGGTGCACGCACACCTGACGGACGACGAGGTCGACCAGGTCGCGGCGGCGGTTCGGTCGGTGCTCGCATGAGCGCCCCACTGCGGATCGGGCTGGTCGGGGTGGGCTCGATGGGCCTGAACCACGCACGCGTGGTGGCCGCCTCACCGCGCACCGAGCTCGTCGCGATCGTCGAGCCGCGCCAGGATGCCGGCTCGGAGGCGGGGGAGCGCTTCGGCGCCCGCTGGTCGGCGGACCTCGACGGTCTCGACGGCGTCGACGCCGTCGTGGTAGCTGCGGCGACCGAGCAGCACCACGCCATCACTCTCGAAGTGATCAGGGCCGGCCTGCCGTTGCTTGTCGAGAAGCCGATCTGCCCCTCGCTGACCCAGACCCAGGAGGTGCTCGCCGCAGCGGAGTCCGCCGGCGTCCCGCTCATGTGCGGGTTCCTCGAGCGCTACAACCCGGCGGTCCTGGTCGCTCGTCAGATGCTCACCGCACCGGTGTTCATGCGGGCGGAGCGTCACTCCCCCTACGTCCCGAGGATCAAGACCGGCGTCGCGTGGGACCTCCTGGTGCACGACGTCGACCTGATCTCTCAACTGTTCGGTGGCGACGACCCGAAGAGCCTGGCGGTCGAGGTCGGCTACTTCCACCCCTCCTCCCTGCCCGGGGCGGAGGACGTGATCGAGGTGGGCCTCCGGTTCGCCGCCGGCATCGGGTCGGCCTCGGCGAGCCGGGTCGGGCAGCGGAAGGTACGCACGCTAGTCATCCAGGAGCTCGACCGGATGATCGAGATCGACCTGCTGCGCCGCGGCGTCACCTCGTACCGGCACACCAGCATCGAGTCCGACGACTCGGGTCGGGGCTTCCGCCAGGCGACCGAGATGGAGATCCCGGAGATCACCGGCCGGGAGCCGCTCGCCACCCAGCTGGACCGGTTCGTCGACCTGATCGAGGGGACCATCGACGCGGATGCCGAGCGGCGCGGGATCCTTCCCGCCCACTACATCGTCCAGCGCGCGCTCGACTCAGGAGCCACCGGGCCGATCGGCTGACGCGTCACTCGCCCCCTGGACGCGGGAAGGCCGGACGTCCTCCGGCGGCGTCCAGCACCACTGCCGCGACCGGACGAGCCGGAGCGCCCGCGACGACGGTCCGCGCCGCCACGTCACTCGTGACGACCGAACCCGCGCCCACGACGGCCTCGTCACCGATCGTCACGCCCATCATCACCACGGCATTGGCTCCGATGAAGACGCGGTCGCCGATCCGCACCGGTGCCCGCTCGACCTCGTTCCAGCGCCGCCCCGAGACGCAGCGCCGGACCGTGGAATGGGTGTAGATGTGCGCGCCGGATGCGATGTCGCAGCCGGCGCCGATGGTCAGGCCACCCGAACCGTCGATCACGGTGAAGGCGCCGATCCACGTGCCCTCGCCGATCACCGGCTCGCCTACGATCCAGCAGGCCTCGTGGTAGGGGTTCGGCGGCAGCCGTCCCGGTTCGCGGGGTGGCATCAGCCACCGGTCCGGATCAGCTCGGTCATGCCGTCCCGGACGGCGATCGCGGGCTCGAACCCGAGGATCTCCCGGGCCCGTGCTGTGTCCGCCGCGCGCCGGGACACCAGCACGTCGCGCGGGTTGAAGACCGGCTCGACATCGGCGCCGACGGCGTCGATGAGGATCCGGGCGAGGTCTGCGATCGAGGTGTCGATCCCGGTGCCGACATTGACCGGCAGGTTGCCGCGCCCGGCCTCCAGTGCGAGCACCGTCGCCCGGGCGACGTCGTGCACGTGCACGAAGTCCATCGACTGCTCACCCTTGCCATCGATCACCGGTGGCTCACCACGTCGCAGCCTGTTCACGAAGTGGTTGATCACCGAGGTGTAGTAGGCGGTCGTCTTCTGTCCCGGCCCGTAGACGTTGAAGAAGCGCAACGCGATCCAGGACAACCCGGCCCGCCGCTCGTAGAAGCCGAGCAGATCTTCCCCGGCGCGCTTGGAGATGCAGTAGGGGGTGAGCGGCGACAGCTCGTCGTCCTCGTGCATGGGGAGCTTCTTGGGATCCCCGTAGACCGAGGCGCTCGACGCGAAGACCAGGCGCTCGACCCCGTGGTCGGCGGCGGCCGCGATCACGTTGTGGTTGCCGATCATGTTGATGTCCATGGACTCGTACGGGTCCGACTGGCTCTTGTTGATCGACACGGCCGCGAAGTGGATGACGTGGCTGCACCCCTTCATCGCCTGGTGCACCGCGCCCCCGTACCTGACGTCCTGGTCGATCAGCTCGACGTCCCCCGCCTCGGCCAGCCTTGCGACGGCGTCCCGGTCGCCGCGGAACATGTTGTCGAAGATCCGCACCTTGTAGCCGCGCTCGAGGAGCATCGGGACGACGGTGAGGCCGATGAATCCGGCACCGCCGGTGAACAGGACTGTCGAGTCGGGCACTGGGTGTCTCCTGGATCGCGCCGCTCAGAGCCGGCTGGTGGGTGCTGTGACGACCTCCCGGACGGCCGACGCGACCAGCGCCACCTCGTCCGTGGTGAGGTTGGCATGCATCGGCACCGCGAGGTGCCGGGCGAAGAGGTCGGCCGAGACGGGGCAGGACTGGCCGCCTCCGTACACGGGCTGCAGGTGCGAGGCGTAGGTACCGAAGTTGCACTGCACCCCACGGGCACGGAGCTCGGTCGCGACGACGCCCCTGTCGACCCTCGGGTCCAGGGTCAGCACGAACGACTGCCACGGGTGGGTCCGGTCACTCAGCTCCACCGGGAGCCCGATCAGATCGACGTCGCCGAGCAGCTCCCGATACTGGGCGGCGACCCGACGACGAGCCGCGAGCAGCTCGGGCAACCGGCGAAGCTGCACCCGCATGATCGCAGCCGCGACATCGGACAACCGGTAGTTGTACCCGGCCTCGTCGAACGACGGCACGGGCAGCTCGGCGGCGCCCTCCCGGCTCAGGGCCGGTTCGATGCCGTAGGTGTGCAGCTTGCGGGCGTGGCGTGCGAGGTCGGGACTATCGGTGGTGAGCGCCCCACCCTCGCCGGCGGTGATGCCCTTGCGTCCGTGGAAGCTGAAGGTGGCCACATCCGCGAGACTCCCCGCCGGGCGTTCCCGATACGTCGCGCCCGCGGAGCACGCGGCGTCCTCCATCAGCCACAGGCCGTGCCGGTCGGCGATCGCCCGCAGATCGTCGTAGTCGGCCGGCTGCCCGAAGACGTCGACGGCGAGGATGCCGACCGTTCGGGGAGTGATCGCGGCCTCGACGGCCGACGGTTCGGCGCTCCAGATGTCCGGGCGGACGTCGGCGAACACGGGGCGCGCGCCGGTCCAGAGGACGGCATGCCCGGTGGCCGGGAACGTGTAGTCGCCGACGATGACCTCGTCGCCGGGGCCGGCACCGAGCACCGTCAGCCCGAGGTGGAGTGCGGAACCGCAGTTGGAGGTCGCAAGCGCGTGGTCGGTGCCCACTGCGCGAGCGAACTCGGCCTCGAATGCCGCACACGTCGGCCCGGCCCCCGAGAGCCACCCGGAGGCGAATACCTCCGCAACGGCGTCCAGCTCTTCTGCTCCGACGGTCGGCTGCCCGAGCGCCACAGTTGTCGACATCTGACTCCCTAGGTCCTCGATAGGCTACACGGCGCAGCATGACGAGCTGCCGATGCAAGATCGGCGCCGCATCCGCGACACCGCACATCACGACCGAGGTGAGGACTCGCCAATGGGCACTGCCGACGACGAGACCCCGCGGCCCGCGGACGACGAGGCAGCCCCGGAGGTTCCAGCGGCACGGACCGGGCTCCGCCGCGTGCTGACCGCCCTGACGATCTCCTGGCCGTACCTCGTCTCCGCGCTGGTCGCGCTCGGGGTGGCGCTCTGGACCTACCGGCCCTGGCGACTCCGAGGGTCGATGATGGCCATGTTCGGCGACCCGCTCGCGTTCTACACCTGGGTCCAGGCGACGATGGAGGACGGCTGGTACGAGCAGGCGAGCCGGCTCTCCGCTCCCTACGAGATGAACAGCCACACCTACACGGTGACCGACGAGCTGCTCTTCGGCGTCATCGGCAAGGTGCTAGGACCGCTGACCGGCAGCGCGGCCGGCGGGGTGACCCTCTGGGTGATCCTCACGTTCCCGCTCGCGGCGGTCTTCGCCGTCGGCGCCGCGCGGTATCTCGGGGTGGGCCGGGCCGCTGCGCTTGTCCCGGGGATCGCGTTTGCCTTGCTCCCGGACCACTTCCTGCGGTCCTTCGGGCACTTCTCCCTGACCTCGACCTGGGCCGTCTCGTTGGGCGCCCTGGTCGCGATCTCGCTCCTCAGATCGCCGCGGTTCGGCCGCCGAGGGCGCATGTGGTTCGAGGTGGCGATGATCGTCGCGGCCGTCGCGATCAGCCTCACCAACGCGTACTACGCCACCTTCACCGCGCTCCTCGTCGCGACCACAGGAGTGGGCGGCGCGATCGCCCGCCGGAGCTGGGTAGTGCTCGCCCGCGGCGTGGCTCGCGGGACCGCGCTCGTCGGGCCGATTCTCGTCGCGATGGCGCTCGACTCGGCCTACGCCCCGCGTCCCGCGGGCTACTCGTCCTTCGCAATCACCCGGCAGCTGGCGGACGCCGAGATCTACGGCGGCAAGATCGTGGCGATGCTCCTGCCGAGCCCGATACACCGCTCGGGCCGTCTCCGGAGCCTCCGAGCTTCCTACGACGGCTCCTTCCCGAACCCCGCCGAGACGCCCGCCCTTGGGCTGGTGGCGGCCGCGGGGTTCGTCGGCCTGGTGATCTGGGCCCTGGTCGGGTACTTCCGGCGCCGTCCCGAGCTCGCCGATGCCCGGCTGCGTCCGCTCGCGGCGATGATGTGGGTCTCCCTCTTCGCGTACGTCGTGGGCGGCCTCGGCAGCGCCTGGGCCCTGCTGCTGCAGGGCGGCGGGATTCGGGTGTGGAGCCGGATGCACGTCGTAATCGCCCTCCTTGCCTTACTCGTCGTCGCCGTCGCGGTCGACCGGCTGCGAGGGCGGTTGCTGCGAGCGGCCGCCGTTGGGGCACTGCTCGTCGTGGTCCTCCTCGACCAGACCACGTCGATGCCACGGCCCGACGCCGACCGCGCCCTGGCGGTCCGGGCGGAGCTCACCGAGCTGACTTCGGGGATCGCCGATCAGGCCGGGACCGACGCCATGATCTACCAGGCGCCGTACGTGACCTTCCCCATCCCGCAGGTCGACGTTGGTTCGGCGGGCATCTACGACGGGTTCCTGCCGTACCTGCACTCGACAGCGACAGACCTGCACTGGTCATACGGTGGGCTGCAGGGTGATCCAGGCATCGACTGGCAGCTCGAGCTCGCAGCCCGACCCGTTGCCGAGACGGCTCCGATGCTGGCGGCTGCCGGGTTCGACGGTGTGCTCCTCGACCGCACGACTGGGGCCTCCCAACCCGACCTGGAGGCGCAGATGAGGGACGTCCTGGGCCCCCCGATCTTGGTGAGCGCGTCCGGACGATGGGCGTACTTCCCGCTGGACCTCACCATCCCATCCGCGTGCCGGACGGCCGACGTCGAGGAAGAGCTGAGCGCACTCGCCGTCGCCCCCCCGCTGCTCTACCCGGGAGACGGCCTTCGAACCGCTCCCGGGTCGTTCACAAGCGCCGGGGGCACGAGCGAGCTGAGGATCGTAACCCTGCGCGAGGGGGGCTGGCCGGAGGTGGAGGCCAGCTTCACCGTGGAGAACCCCACCACGCCGGTCCGTGTCACCTTCCCGGACGGCACCGACCGTGACCTGCCGGTGGGCTCGAACACCGTGCAGTGGTCGGGCGGAGTCACCGCCACGGAAACCGCGATCGTCCTGCGCGGCGAAGTCCCCGCTGCCTCGTACTCGGTCCACGACCTCGTCGCATCGACCTCCGCGTCAGCGCGCGCCGGGGAGTGCATCGTCGGCTGAAGTCCGGCCGGCTGACCGTTCACCAGACTCAGCGTGGGCGAGGTGGGTCATCCCCTCCCGGGCGTCCCGGTCGACTCACGGAGCGGACGATGTACACCGGCCGCCGCCGTGCATCATCCCCGGCTCGCCACACGTACTCGCCGATGACACCCAACCCGAACAGCTGAGCACCACCCAGGACGAGCAGGATGCCGACGACGATCCACCGGAACGCGTCGGCCGGCCCGGGGGCCAAACCCACCACGAGGGCGACCACCAGCGCGACCAGGCCCATTGACGCCACCGCCGCTCCCGTCACCTGGAGCCATCGCACGGGGGCCGCCGAGAACTGCACGAAGGAATCGATAACGAGCTTGACCTTCTTCGCCGACGTCCACTTGCTGGTGCCGTGCGGACGGGGCAGCTGCTCGAAGTGGATGCGGCGCTGGTCGAACCCGGTCCACGCCGCCATGGCCAGGACGTTGCGGTTCGACTCGGGCATGGCGATGAGGACGTCGATCACGGCACGGCTGACCAGGATGTGGGACGGTCCTTCGCGCGGGTATGTCGGCACCGTGGAAGACGCGCTGAAGAGCGCCGAGAAGCCACGTGCGAACAGCTCGCTCATCTTGCCCTGCGGCGCCCGCACCGAACGGAGACCCCACACCAGGTCGGCGCCGTCGCGCCACGCGTCGATGAACGCGCCCACAGCCTCGAGCGGCTCCTGCCGGTCCGCGCTGAGGGTCAGGGCGGCGTCGCCGCTGCAGGCGGCCAGCCCGGCACTGATCGCAGCGTGCGAGCCGAAGTTCCGCGAGAGGCGGAGCACCTGGGCGTCGTCCGCCGCGTCCAGGGAGGAGAGCACGGCCTCTGCGGTCCCGTCGGTCGAGCCGTCGTCGACCACAACGAGCTCGAAGTGAAGGTCGGGGTGCGCGCCCCGGATCTCGCGGTAGAAGTCGACGATCTCCTGAGCGCCCTCGCGCTCGTCATAGGCGGGGACCACGAGCGACAACTTGGCGGTGCGATCAGGCATCGTTCTCCCTGCTCGGTGACGTCCGGTCCTTGCCCGGAAGGCTATCCCCTGACCGGACTTCCGCAGATAGTGGGCATCTGAGGGGGTTCGCGGGAGTGTTTGTGCAGGTCAGCGCCGTGCGGGGGTCTGGAGACGCCGAAACGTGTAGGCACACGACTTTTACGGCGTGTCGCTCGCGGTAGGGCGGTTTGTGTGCTGACGTGGGGGTATGTACCTGCGTGAGACGCGGCGGACGAACCGAGACGGTTCCGTGGTGGCGTATCTGCAGCTCGCCCACAACGAGCGCCACCCGGACAGTGGGAGCCCGGTGGCGAAGGTGATCCACAGCTTCGGGCGTGCCGATCAGGTCGACCGGGCGGCGTTGGCCCGGTTGGTGACGTCGATCTCGCGGTTCCTGACCCCGGCAGAGGCGGCCGCAGCGGTCCATGGCGGCGAGGTGGAGGTCGTGGACTCGCGCCGGATGGGCGGCGCCTGGACGTTGGACCGGATCTGGGAACGCCTCGGGATCGGGGCGGCGATCCGCCGGGTCGCGACCAGCCGGCGCCTGGACGGCGACGCGGTCGAGCGGGTCGTGTTCGCGCTGGTCGCCCAGCGGGCCCTGGAGCCGGGATCGAAGCTGGCCGCGACCGGGTGGGTCGCTGATCGGGTCGCGATCGAGAACCTGCCCGGATGCACCGACGACCAGGCGTACCGGGCGATGGACTTCCTGCTCGAGGCGTTGGGCGAGGTCGCCGAGGATATCTTCGCCTCGGTCGCGCACCTGTTGAACCTCGACCTGGACATCATCTTCGTCGACACGACCTCCACGTACTGGGAGGTCGACGCCGCCGACGGACTCGCGGACCTGGCCGACACCGTCGACGACGACGGCGTGGCCAAGCCCGTCGAGCAGGGCAAACGGGCGTTCGGGCACTCGAAGGACTTCCGCACCGACCTGCCGCAGGTCGTCATCGCGATGGCCGTGACCAGTGACGGGGTCCCGGTGCGGTGCTGGACCTTCCCGGGGAACACCAACGACACGGCGATCATCCGGACCGTC